>PMAA01000052.1 GCA_003152355.1 Acidobacteriota bacterium
ATCATGATGTTGCCGGGCTTGATGTCGCGATGGATCACGTTGTGCGCGTGCGCGTAACTGAGCGCGGCCAGCACCGAATCCACGTAGTGCAGTGAATCCGCAATCGGGACAGGCCCCGTCTGGCAGCGTTGGGCGAGCGTTTCGCCTTCGACGAATTCCATGATCATGACGAGCCGGTCGTTGTCCATGAAGGCGGTGCGCAACGCGGCAATGTTCGGGTGATTCAGGCTGGCGAGAACTTTCACTTCGCGCAGAAATCGCTCGGCGAGTTCTTTCTGCCCGGCGAGATTCGGCAGCAGAACTTTCATGGCGTCAACGCGATCGGAAATCACGTTGCGGACTTTGTAGACTTTTCCCATCCCGCCGTTGCCGAGAACGCCGAGAATTTCGTAGTCGCCGATTCGCTGAGGTATGAATTCGTCAGTCATGGTCGTGAATCTCCCGTTCGCGCGCGGACGTTACCAGATTGGCGATACGTTGCCACCGTTCATGGCCACTGTCAACGACGGGAAGCGGGCCTGAACGCGCTGAAATAAGGGGGTCGTTTTTGTACCGATTATAAACGACCTCCGATGTTTGTTTTGTGCGAGTTACGGCGAATTCTAATCGTTTTGGTGTACCGATTAGAAATGGCCGGATGGCGCCTTGGGTCGGCCTCTTAATCGCACCGTACATGTACCGTTTAGTCATAGTTCCTTGGCAAGCTACCAGACGGTTTGCGAGTGCGCAAGTGGGAGCGCTGTAAGGGTTCTAGTACGAGAAGAGAATTGCAGATTGGAAATTTGAAATTAGAAAAGCGTCGTGATCACAGCACCTAGGAAGTCATTTAGCGCTTTCCTAGCCGAGTGCGACCGGGGGCTCCGTTAACGCGCCGTCGCAACTTATTGCCACGGGAATCTAATTTTGAGCACTTCTTGTGCGCGTCCGGAACGCAGATACATAGTGAACCCTGCGGCGGATTCAGCGTCGCAAATGGGCTGGTTGTTGATTAGTGTTCGAAGAATGCGTACTCGCACCTCGCTCGCGTCTCCTTGATCGCCGGCCACAATGGACATGCGCACGCCTCGGTGCAGATGCTGCTTCAGGAGATCGAGGAAATGTTCTTCAGTTGCGCGCCAACCTATCATCATGACCTTATCTACGTGCGGTAGAAGCGCTACGAGTTCTTCCAGCATGTACTTAGGGCATTGAAAGACCTGCTTCCTCTCAACAGGAATTGCGATGGCCGGAAATACAGGCCGCCCATCTGCCACGCCCATGCTGCTTGGGTCACAAAGCACGTATCTGTCAGAGATTCTTAACTCGGCCACGGAATCGATCAAATATTGCAATACTCCCAATGGACTTCCCAAACTGAAGTTGCGCGGCAGATCAATGTCAACCTCTTGGGCCCAGTTGACCGAGCCATGCGGTTTGAAAACTCGGAATGGCTTCGTTCCGCTGATGTAGTCCCGCACAGAATTGAAATTACCTTGGAACTCTCTCAGCGAGTACTCAAGTAGCGTGTCGTAGTTGAAAGTTACTAAGCATACTGGCTCATTTCCGTCGTGCGCGCGCTCGATCTCCCGGAGCAGTTGCAGGTAGTTCGTGATTCCTCGTGTAATCGTTTGCCAGCGCCTCTGACACTCGCTGATCGAACGCTGCAGGTAACATTGGACTGCGGCCAGCTCCAGCAATCCTCGCGGGTACGTACGTGACTCGAGTTCAATTTCCTGAAGCCGCGTCTCGATCGAAGCGTGGCCCTCCGTTACCTCCGGATCCCTCAGTCTAGGAACTATCGTCTTGCATTGCGGGAATGCATCGATGGCGTCGATAAACAGCGGCCTATTCGCGAAAAGGTCTTTCGCGAGGGGTGGGCGGTTGTGGTCATTACCGTGATCGCCCTCGCCGAAAGCCGGAGGTATTATTCCCGGCGTGTATGTGGGACTCGAATCGAAGGAGGCTCCGGCGCCAAAGATGACCATGAGCATTTCGGAAGTATACGTGATGTTTTGTAGGGCTGGCCGGAAGACCGCTGGCGTATGGGTGGAGTCAAGGCTTGCCGTCACGATGCCGTTCGAGGCTCAAAGCGGGCCTGCTGCCGCGAGCGGTTGCGCGGAGATTATGTGAGGCGTTCTGGGGAAGCGCGAACTACTGTTGCTACGATTTGGTTTACGCGTTGGAGGTGAGTGTCCTTAAAGAATGTTGGGTATTTCAGGCCGAAGCCGAGGGCGCGATCGAGTCCGATGTGGGCGAGCCAGATGAGCGCGAAGGACATGAGTGCGTTGCTCTGTTTGTAGTAAGACACTGCGACCAGCGCGAACGGAAGACTATACGTATGGACGAGATTGTATAGCTGCGAGCCGAGGCGGACGGAGATGAGATATCCCAACATAAACAGATCGGGCCACAAGAAAGCCACGATGAAGACCCACCAAAGCGCGCCGATGGCTTGATAGAAAATCAAGCTGAGTGCGAAGACGAACGCGCCTTCGATGCGCAACAGAATTCCTGGCTTGGAAAACATGAATTGTTCGTTCCTTTCCGGTGAACCGCAGCAAAGGATAAAGTCCTGGCTCGCCGGGCGATCAAACAGTTGAAGAGTATAGGCCGAGTGAAATCCTCGAGATAGGTTCATCGCGACTCGCGGGGCTGCCCCGAAGGGACTCGAAGGGTCTTGCGCGAATTTTGATCTTGATGGTTGCGCGGAAAGACGCCGGCAGGATGCCGGCGCGACGAGGGAAATGAGGAGCGGCGTCACGTTTCCGTGTGTCTCTCATCTATTATTCCGATGGGTCCATTGTGCCGGCGATCTGTGGCCCAGCGCGGGCTCGTCTTCGCTTTTGCTTCGTCTTTATATGTGGGTCATACGGGAAGCGCTGGATTGCCGCACGGGGCGAACAAGTGGCACAATTTCGTCTTCACTTGGAGGATCACGATGGCCGCGACTTGGACGGGCTACATTACGTTCGGATTGATCTCGATCCCGATCGAACTGACGCCGGCTGCGCGCTCAGAAAGAATCAGCTTTAACCAGATTCACTCCGTGTGCCATACGCGATTGAAGCAGCCGCTATTTTGCCCTTCGTGCGACAAGTTCGTTGACCGCTCAGAAGTTCAGAAGGGCTATGAATACGAGAAAGATCAGTATCTGCTTTTCACGAAAGATGAGCTGGAAGAAATAGAACCGGACTCGGCCAAGACGATGGAGATTTTGAGCTTCGTGAAAGTGGATGAGATTGATCCCGTTTACTTTGAAAGTTCGTATTACGCGAAACCGGGCGAAGCGGGAGTGAGAGCGTACAACCTGCTTCTCGATGCGATGAGGAAAACGGGATATGCGGGAATTGCGAAAGTCACGATGCACAACCGCGAAAATATCGTAATCATTCGCGCGCGGGAAAATGGATTCACGCTTCACACCATGTTTTATAAGAACGAAATTCGCGCGTCGGATGCTGCTGTGCCGAATAAACCTGAAGTGAGCGCGGCGGAGGCTAACCTGGCGATTCAACTGATCGAGAGTTTGGCGGCTCCGTTCGATCCTTCGCAATATTCTGATACGTACCAGCAAGAACTCGAAAAACTGATCGAAGCGAAAGCCCACGGGAAGAAGCTGACAGTGGTGCCGCGCGGCAAAATTGAGCCCGTTGCGGATCTCATGGCGGCGTTAAAACAGAGCCTGAAAACCAAAGACGAGTCAGCGAAGAGGGGCGTGATTCGCGCGGTACCGAAGGCGGGCGAGAAGAAATCGCGGAAGACCGCGTAGCTTTCCGGCGCACGGGCCAGCTGCAGATCCCTCACTTCGTTCGGGATGACAACTGTGGTGCTTGCCGGGTTATTGTGAGCCGATGAAGGCATCGACAGTTGCCCTTCAGATAGAACGTTCCCTTCGTCCATCGCGTCAAAATAAAATCCTCTTCCAGAGATGTTCTTCTGGAAGAGGATTGTCTTTTTCAGCTACGTCGCGGGATCTAGCTCAAAACGATTTAGAGCGACGTTTGGAGCTCGCTTTAGCTTTGAGCTATCGCGAATATTCGTCCAGTTCGTGATGCAACAGCCGCGCCGATTCAGGAACGGGAACTTTGCCGGTGAGAATGTCATGACGGTCGACTTCGTCGCCATACATGGATTTGTCTCCGCTCTTATCGGCTTGAACCACGGCGCCATCGAGAGCCACACCAGCGAAAATGCCTTTGGCGCGCGAATAGGACAGAATTTCCGCGGTTAGTTTAATGTCGGTGCCAGCTTCCGCGGTCCGGCCTACGGGACCGGCTGCGACCGAGGCGTCACCACCGAGTTTGAATTTGTCGCTAAGCAGGCTGTGCAATGCGTGGTCGTTCATAAATAGCATAACGAGATCGGTGGACGAGCCGCCGATTTGATAGCCCACGCTCCCGCCGTCAATTGCCAAGAACAGAGGGGCGCTCCAGCCATGCCCGGTTCGACAGGTAACGATTCCCCTGCCATAGTTGCCGCCGAATACGAAGGCGAACTTCACGTCGCCTGGAATGATGGCGACACATCGCGCCTTATTCAGAAGATCGTGAGGAATGCCGTGATCCGGCGTGTCCATGATTTGCTTGAAGACGTCGGCAGCTTTGTGGGTGCGATTTACATCGTCCTCGCGGTCCGAGGCGACCGCGGTTAAACCTACAAGTAGACTTAGGGCCGCGACGAACAAAATCCGTTTCAACATTATTTTTTCTCCCCCTTCAATTGACAACTCAGCGATACAGATGCGCTGACTTAGGCGTCAGATTCGCTTGATAAGCGATGCCGAGCGGGAGTGTACAGTGGTTTCCAAAGGCAACCCATACTGTAGTTGCTGTATGTACCGATTTGGTGTTTCGGAGCGGGCAGGAAGGGCAGAAACAGACTTTTGGGGTCCGCCACGGCGGATTCGCTTGCGATGTTGTTGACGCTGCAGTGAGTTGACTCGGGCGAACTCGCGGCATAAAATTCGCGGCTATGCCTGACTCTGCGCCACTTTCTGGACGGACATTCTCGCACTATCCCATCCTCGAGAAGCTTGGGGGCGGCGGTATGGGCGTGGTGTACAAGGCCGAGGACACCAAGCTGGGGCGATTTGTGGCGCTGAAATTTTTGCCGGAAGATATGGCGAACGACCGGCAGGCGCTGGAACGCTTTCAACGAGAAGCGCGCGCGGCTTCCGCTCTGGACCATCCAAATATTTGCTCGATTTACGAAAGTGCCGAGGAGAATGGCCAGCCGTTTATCGTCATGCAGTACCTGGATGGGCAGACGCTGCGGCACCGGATTTCCGGCAGGGCGCTTCCTCTCGACGACACGCTCGACTTCTCGATTGAAATAGCCGATGCGCTCGATGCGGCGCACTCGAAGGGCATCGTCCATCGCGACATCAAGCCGGCAAATATTTTCATCACGACGCGCGGGCACGCGAAGATACTCGATTTCGGGCTGGCGAAGACGCTGGCGCCGGCGTCAGGGCTTTCGATGTCGGCGACGCAGGAGACCGCTGCGGCGATGACTCCCGAACATTTGACGAATCCGGGGAGCACGCTCGGGACCGTTGCGTATATGTCGCCGGAGCAGGTGAGGGCGAAGGAACTGGATTCGCGCTCGGATTTATTTTCGTTTGGCGTGGTGCTGTATGAAATGGCGACGGGAACGGCGCCGTTTCGCGGCGATTCCACGGGAGTGATTTTCGACGCGATCATGAATCGGCCGGTGGCGGCGCCGGTGAGATTGAACGCGGATGTGCCAGCGGAACTCGAGCGGATTATTGCGAAGGCGCTCGAGAAAGATCGCGAGACGCGGTATCAGCACGCGTCGGACATGCGCGCGGATTTGAAGCGGCTGAAACGCGAGGCGGAATCGGGGCGGTCGGGATCGTCGATGGCGGCGGTTACGGAAGCGAGTTCGCCGTCCGCTGGCGCGAATGTTGGTTCCTCTTCGCAGGCAGTTTCGGCTGCGGCGCAGAGCGCGGCGGCGGTGCAGGCGCAGAGCGGGACGGCGCATGCGTCGGGGAGCCACGCGTCGGGAAGTTCGGTGGTGGTGGAAGCGGCCAAGCAGAACAAGGGGAAGCTGATAGCGGCGGGTGTGGTGGTTCTGCTTCTGGTTATTGGGGCGGGATACGGAATTTATTCGCTGTTTGCGGGCAAGGGCGTGGTGCCGTTCCAGAATTTCTCGATTTCGCAGCTCACAAAAAATGGCAAATCGGCGCGCGCAGCCATTTCACCCGACGGGAAATACATCCTCAGTGAAGTGATAGATGGCGGTAAGGCCAGCTTGTGGTTGCGAAACGTACCAACAAACAGCAATACGCCAGTGATCGCGCCGGCCGACTCACTTTATACGAACCTCGGTTTTTCCACGGATGGAAACTATATCTATTTCACCAAGGCCGAAGCCGCGATTGGGTCGTGAATAACCTGTTTCGCGCACCTGTCTTGGGCGGCGCGCCTCAACTGCTCGTGCGCGACATTGATTCGGACATTTCATTTTCGTCCGATGGCAAGCGCTTCGCGTTTATGCGCGACAATGATCCGGATGTCGGCAAGTTTCAATTCCGGACGGCGAACGCCGACGGCTCGGATGAGAAGATGTTTGCCACGGGGCCGATGTCAGAAGCGTCGCGATTCGTTGCCTGGCTGCCAAATGAAAACCGAGTTGCCAGGCCCGAATATCAAATTGGCGATATGCTCACGGTGATTAATCTCTTCGATGTTGCGACCGGGCAGGCCAAACCGATTGCGTCATACAAGGAAAAATATTTCGAAAGGCTGGTTTGGCTGCCGGACGGGAAAGGGATGCTCGGGCTTTACCAGGATCCGTCGTCGCACTACACACGCTATCAGATCGGATTTATTGCATATCCGGGCGGGCAATTTCACGCGGTTACTAAGGATACGAACAGTTACAGGACTTTAACGCTGTCGGGCGACGCGAAGACTTTGGCGACAGTGCAACAAAAAACTTTGCGAAGCTTTTACACGTTTCCGGCGACGGGCATGGGCGCGAATGTGCCGGCTCCAGCTCTTCCGCAGGAGAAGGATATCAGCGATTTCGCTTGGGTGGGGGCGGGCGGCTTTTACCTCCGGGAAGAGCAGGATTTCGAGCGAGTCTCAGTTGATGGGAGCAACAAGTCGGTTCTGCTGAGCAACGTGGGTCTCTATGGGATTGACTCCTGCGCGGACGGACGCACGGTGCTATTTAGCTGGGAGGGTCCGAATGAAGCGGCCGTCGTGAATATCTGGCGCACGGACGCGAACGGAGGCGACGCGAAACAAATTCCTACCGGCAAGTTCGATGACTTCCCAAAGTGCTCTGCCGATTCCAAGCGGGTGTACTACACCGATGAGAACAATGCAAAACTCATGCGGGTTCCCGTGGATGGGTCGAGCAAGCCGGCGATTATTCCGGGCACGACCGTCGCGAATGGCATCGTGTCGTCCCACGATCTTGGGGTCTCGCCGGATGGGAAGTATCTCGCGTGCGTGGTAACGCTTACGCCGACTAACGGCGCGTCTGCAGGCGTGCAGAAAATAGCTCTGGTGCCACTCGACGCCGGAGCGGAGCCGCAGACGCGCATGATCGATCCAGATCCGCGCGTGAAAGGGCATCTGAGTTTCACTTCAGACGGGAAAGCGTTGATTTATTCGATTCTGGAGAACGGAGTGGAAAATCTGTGGATGCAACCGCTCGATGGTTCACGGGGGCGGCAGATTACGAATTTTACGAGCGAAGTGATAGAGGCTGTGCATTTGTCGCCGGAGGGGAAGTCGATTGGGATGATTCGGTCGCAGACGGAATCGGATGTGGTGCTTTTGAATGATACGGGCGCGGGGGCGCAGTGAACAGCTGGGGACGAAAGGCCGGGCGGGTTTGAGACCCGCCCCTACGACCGAACACCAGGGGCTCGGAAGAAGAAATGGCGTGCCGGGCGGTACACGGAGAGAAAAATCAAAGTCAAAAACGCCGGCCCCTCGAGGCTCAGGGTAAACAGGATGCTGGCGCGACGAAGCAAAGAACAAAGCCCGCACCCTTTTCGAGCAAAGGATAGGCACCCGGGGCGAAAAGCCGGGCGAGTCTGAGACTCACCTCTACGACCGGTCACCAACGGCAGACAACGATGCTGCGGCGCGTTGACTTGGAAGAATCCCCAGCATAATATTCGCGTTCATGCCTGATTCTGCGCCACTTGCCGGACGGACGATATCCCACTACCGCATACTTGAGAGACTTGGCGGTGGGGGAATGGGTATCGTTTATAAAGCTGAAGATACGAAGCTGCCGCGATTTGTCGCGCTGAAATTCCTTCCTGATGAGCTGGTCAAAGATCACCAGGCACTCGAGCGATTCCGGCGCGAAGCGCAGGCGGCCTCTGCGCTCAATCATCCGAACATTTGCACGATTTACGATATCGATGAAGAAGGCGGAATGCCGTTCATCGCCATGGAGTTGCTGAACGGCGAGACGCTGAAGCATCACATTCACGGCGCGCCGCTTCCGATCGACGAGATGCTCGAAATCGGAATCGAAGTGGCGGACGCGCTCGATGCCGCGCATGCGCAAGGAATCATCCATCGCGATATTAAGCCGGCGAATATTTTTGTCACCGCGCGGGGGCACGCGAAGATTCTCGATTTTGGATTGGCGAAGCTCAAGCCCGTCAGCGCGAGTGGGTCGCTGCTCGATTCGGCTGGAGCGACGGCGGCGATGACGGCCGCGGGCGTTACGGCGGAACATCTCACGAGTCCCGGCACGGCGCTTGGCACGGTTGTGTACATGTCGCCGGAACAAGCGCGCGGCAAAGATGTGGATGCGCGCAGCGATTTGTTTTCGTTTGGCGGTGTGCTTTACGAAATGGCTACGGGCGTCGTGCCGTTTCGCGGCGACACTTCGGCCGTGATTTTCGATGCGATTCTCAATCGCGCGGCAGTGCCGCCGGTGCGATTGAATCCCGAATTGCCGGTGAAGCTCGAGGAGATGATCGGTAAGGCCCTCGAAAAAGATCCACGGCTTCGATATCAGGGCGCAGCAGAAATTCGCACCGATCTTCTGCGCCTCAAGCGGGACACGGATACTTCGAGCCGCGCGATTCCGATGGAAGTTGCGGGGCCGCCTCCCGGGCAATCCGGTTCGGTGCGCGATTCGGCATTTCAGCAAACGCCCGTCAGCACGCGCGCCATTTCGGCTGCGTCGGTGCCGCCCGCGAGTGCGAGCAGCGTAAGCGGTGGCGCGCCAGTTGCCGCTACTCCGGCGAGTGGCGCTGTTTCTGCGGCGAGCGTTTCTGCCGCGCCAAATTCGGCTACGAATGTACCGGCCGTGGATGTTTCGGGCACGATTGTGCCGGATGCGAGTGGGCCCGCCGCGATCGCTCGACGATGGGTGATAGTCGGCGGCACAGTTGTCGCGGTCCTGATCGCAGCGGGCGCATACTTTTTCTTCGCGCATCGCGGGCCGAAGCTCACGGAAAAAGATTCGATCGTCATCGCGGAGTTTACGAATACGACGGGCGACCCTGTGTTCGATGGCGCGCTGCGGCAGGGGCTGGCATCGCAACTCGCGCAGTCGCCCTTCCTGAATATTCTTTCCGACCAGCAGATTCAAAAGACGCTGGGTTACATGAGCCAGCCTGCGACGGCGCGGCTGACGAACGATCTGGCGCGGCAAGTGTGCCAACGGACGCAGAGCGCGGCGGTGCTGGACGGGTCGATCGCGCAGATTGGCACTACGTACAGCCTCGTTCTAAACGCGATGAATTGCGCGACTGGCGAGACGCTGGCGACGGCGCAGACGGAAGCGCCGGACAAGAATCAAGTGCTCGGCGCGCTGGGGAAAGTAGCCGGGGAGATTCGGGGAAAGCTCGGCGAATCGCTCGCGTCGATTCAGAAATTCAATACGCCGATCGAGCAGGCGACGACGTCGTCGCTCGAAGCCCTAAAGGCGTACAGCACCGGCACCCAAACGCGCCGCACGAAGGGCGACGCCGACGCGGGGCCCTTCTTCAAGCAGGCCTTTACGCTCGATCCGAATTTTGCGATGGCGTACGCCGTGTACGGCCAGATCAACTCAAATCTCGGAGACTCTGCGGCGGGCGCCGAATATACGCAAAAAGCGTACGATCTTCGCGAACGTGCGAGCGAGCTGGAAAAGTTCTACATCGAATCTCACTATTACTCGAACGTCCTCGGCGATGTAGAAAAGACCAACCAGGTCTATGAACTCTGGGAGCAGACGTATCCTCGTGATGCGATCCCTGTCCACAATTTATCCGTGTACTACCTTCAAACTGGCCAGTATGAAAAGTCGCTGGCGAAGTCACAGGAAGCCATTCGCCTTGAGCCCGACGATTCGCTGGCAAATCTCGGGCTGGCGGATGGCTATGTTTTCTTGGACCGCCTCGACGAGGCCAAGGCCACGCTGAATGGCACATTGGCAAAAAAAATAGACATCCCCGAATTTCACTTATTGCTTTATGACATCGCATTTTTGCAGAACGATTCAGCCACGATGACCCACGAGCTGGATACGCTCTCGAAGGGGTCGCCCGTGGCGGCGGCGATCGGGATATCCGCTCAGGCGAATGCGGAGGCATACGCCGGCCATATCGATAAGGCACAAGCGCTGTTGCGTTCGCTGGCGGACACTGAAAAAGAGCACGATTGGAACGCCCAGGTGGCCAACACGCTCGACGCTCTCTCGGGTATTCTAGGTGAGGTTGGCGACGCGGCTGGCGCACGCAAGGAGGCTGCGGCGGCGCTCGAGCTCGGCAAATCCAGGTACTTCACGATGTTGGTCGCAATTCATCTCGCTCGCGCGGGCGATGCGGCGCGCGCCGAATCGCTGGCAAACGAAACGGCGAAGACCTACCCTTCGGACACGGCAATTAAAGAAACTTACCTGCCCCTGATCCGCGCGGAAATTGCGATGGATCGAAACGATCCCGGCAAAGCCCTCGAAATTCTTCAGGCGGCTTCGGCATATGACCTCGTCAGGGGGCTTCGTATTCCCTACGAGCGCGGCGAAGCATACTTGAGCGAACATAAGGGAAACGAAGCCGCTGCGGAATTCCAAAAGTTGCTGGATCATCGCGGCGCTGTCGGGATTTCGATGGAAGGCGTGCTGGCACATTTGCAATTGGGCCGAGCCTATGCGCAGGCGGGCGACGCGGCGAAGGCACGCATGGCGTATCAGGATTTTTTTGCGCTGTGGAAAGATGCCGACCCCGGAATTCCCATCCTGCAGCAGGCTAAGGCTGAATCCGCGAAATTGAAGTGAGTGCGCTTTCCTTCGTTAAACGACGGACAAGAAGCCGCGCGGTTAGGAAACAAAGGCAAAAACAAAGATGCCGGGGTGAAGCCCGGCGCTGCAATTGCCTGCCGCGGGCAAGCCTTCCGAGTTATCCCTTCCCCTGTTTTCGCTTGTGTTTGCATATAATCCCATTTCGGTTGACGACGACACGGTTGCGAGCGATGGGGGAAGAGCATGAAGAACTTTGGCCAACTAACCGAGCAGGAAATTCTCGCGCTGGCGATTTCACTCGAAGAGGAAGACGAGCGCGTGTATGCCGATTTCTCGGAAGGGCTGCGGCAGGATTTTCCCGGCACGGCGAAAGTGTTCGACGGGATGCGGGACGAGGAGTCGGGACACCGGCGGCGATTGCTGGAGCTTTACCGCCAGAAATTCGGCGAGCACATTCCGCTGATTCGCCGCCAGGACGTGAAAGGATTCGTGCAACGAAAGCCGATTTGGCTGGCGCGGCCGCTGCGACTCGAAGCGATTCGGAATCAGGTGAGCGCGATGGAGGAAGAGACGCGGCGGTTCTACGAGAAGTCGGCGACAACCACGCATGATGCGGGAATCCGGCAACTACTCGACGATTTGGCGCAGGAGGAGCGCTCGCACGCATTTCGCGCGGCACAATTGGAAGAAGAGCGCGGGAAAACGGAATCTGTGGGCGACACGGATCAGGCCAGGCGGAAACGGCTGGTGTTGCAGATCATTCAGCCGGGACTCGCGGGACTGATGGATGGCTCGGTTTCGACGCTCGCGCCCGTCTTCGCGGCGGCTTTTGCGACACGCAACACGCACGACGCGTTTGTGATCGGGCTCGCGGCATCCGTGGGCGCGGGAATCAGCATGGGTTTTGCCGAGGCGCTTTCGGACGACGGCACGCTGAGCGGCCGGGGAAGCCCGGTGCTGCGAGGACTTGTGTGCGGACTGATGACGACGCTGGGAGGAATTGGGCACACGCTGCCGTATTTGATACCCGCGTTCAACGTTGCGACGGCGATTGCGATTGCGGTCGTTGTTGTCGAGTTGTCTGTGATCACGTGGGTGCGCCATCGCTACATGGAGACGCCGACGCTTTCTGCGGCGGTGCAGGTTGCGGTGGGCGGAGCGATCGTGCTGGCGACGGGAGTGTTGATCGGCAGTTGGTGATGATGCTGGCGAGGGGGGAAGGCAGGATGAAAAACTTGCCAGACACACGATCGGGAGAAAATCCGCATCCATTGGGAGGCAAAGGATGCGGTACCCCGGTAAGGAAAAATCAACGTCAAAGACGCCGGCAGGATGCCGACGCGACGAAGAAAACGGCAAAAGCGAAAGGCCGGGCGGGTCTGAGANNGTCTGAGACCCGCCCCTACGAACTTTCGGCATCACTCTCGATGAGATGACAGCGACAACCCAGCAATCTACTACTCCTGTTCGCACGCAATTGCTGCGAATCTTGGGCGCGGGATTCGGTGTCGCCGTTGTGCTTGGCGCCACGATCGGCGTGGGAATTCTTCGATTGCCGGGAACGGTGGCGGCGGCACTTGGAAATTATTGGCTCATTTTGCTGGCGTGGATTGTGGGCGGCGGGTACACGCTGCTGGGCGCGGTGTCGATGGCGGAGCTGGGAACGATGTTGCCGCAGGCGGGTGGATTCTATGTTTTCTCGAAACGAGCGTTCGGCGGCTTCGTGGGATTTGCGGTGGGGTGGGGCGACTGGGTGAATAATTGCGCGGCGATCGCGTACGCATCGGCTGCCGCCGGGGAATACTGCGTGGCGCTATTTCCCGGCGTTGCGGGACATGAGAAGACGATTGCGATTGCGACGCTGGGATTGTTTGTGTTGCTGCACGCCGTTGGATTGCGATTGAGCAGCTTAGTGCAGAAATTTACGAGCGCGGCCACGGCGATTGCGTTGATCGGGCTCGCCGGGGTGTTTCTTCGCCGGAGGCGGTGTTTCGTCACAGGCGACTGAGCGCGCGGGCTCGGCGGTTGACGTTCTGAATTTTCACGGTAGTTGGCTGCTGATTCTTGCGTCGGTGGTGATGGCGTTGCGGGCGATTGTGGTGGCGTACGACGGATGGTATCAGGCGATTTATTTCCTCGAAGAAGATGTGAATCCGGCGCGGAATTTGCCGCGGGCGTTGATTGGCGGCGTGCTGCTCATCATCGGGCTGTATCTTGTGGTGAACCTGACGCTCTTGCACGTGCTGCCGGTGCGAGTGCTGGCCGCATCAAAACTGCCGGCGGCGGCCGCGGCACAAATTCTGTTTGGCGGCTGGAGCGGAAGGATCATCACGATTCTTTCGCTCTTGACGCTTTTGAGTCTGATCAATGCCGTGCTGCTCGGCGCGACCAGGATTATTTTTGCGATCAGCAGAGACGGCTTGATCGGCAACGTGGCGACGCGTGTGAGCGCCGGCGGGACGCCGCAGGTGGCGATGCTGCTATCGGCGGGGNNGGGGGACGGCGATGATTCTGGTGGCGTCGGGGACGTTTGAGAGAATTATTTCGATCGCGGCGGTGGTGTTCGTTGCGAACTATTGCGCGACTTATTTCGCGGTGATATGGCTGCGGCGCCGCGAGCCCGATGCGCCGCGGCCGTTTCGCGCGTGGGGCTACCCGTGGAGCACGGGGACCGTTCTCGCGGGATCGGCGTTGTTTTTGGTTGCGGCAATTTGCAGCGCGCCGAGGGACGCTGTTTTTGCCGCGGGGCTGCTCGGCGTGTGTGCGCCGGTTTACATTCTCATGAAGAAGTCTCCGCCGGCTGTGGAGACGGAAGCCTGATGATCCATTTAGCGGCGCCGGAATCGGTTGAACGGCGCGGGCGAGGAGGGAAGCGTTGTTCAAGCACGCCATCGTGCGGAGACCTGGCAAGAATTTCGCCGACGGATTGGCGTCGTTCAAAGGCGCGCCACCCGATTACGAAAACGCGCTCGGGCAACACGACGCGTATTGCGCGGCGCTCGAGCGTTGCGGGCTTGCCGTCGTGCGGCTCGAACCCGATCTCGAGCATCCGGATTCGACCTTTGTCGAAGACGTGGCCGTGCTCGCACAAAACTCCGCGATAATTGCGCGACCCGGAGCGCGGAGCCGCGAAAGGGAAGTGGACGGGATTCGCGAGCCGCTTAAGAAGTTTTTTCAGACAATTCATGAGATCGAGGCGCCAGGAACGCTCGATGGCGGCGACATTTGCGAGGCGGAAAAGCATTTCTTCATCGGCGTGTCGCGACGGACGAATGAAGGGGGAGCGAAGCAGCTAGCGGCCTTTCTCGCGCGAGATGGCTACACGTCTTCGCTCGTGGACATTCGCGCGATGAAGAGCATTCTTCACCTGAAAAGCGGCGTCGCATGTGTTGATGATAGACAACTCGTTGTAATGGAAGAGTTGGCGGCGCGAGAGGAGTTTCGCGGCTACGAACTGATTCGAGTCGCGCCCGGAGAAAATTATGCCGCGAATTGCGTGCGTGTGAACGAACACGTTCTGATACCCGTGGGATTTCCGGCGATCGGAGGAGAACTCGCGAGGCGCGGATTCCGACTCGTGCCGCTCGATGTGTCGGAATTTCGGAAGATGGATGGCGGACTGAGCTGTCTATCGCTTCGATTTTGAACAAGCGGAGATGTCGATCCCACCGTTGAGTCGTGTCTGCCGCCATCCGGGCCAAGCTTTCGAAGAAGGCCAAGGTGGGCAATGATCAGGTCCGAGAAGAACAAGCGCAAGAAGAGGAAGTAGTCGTCTTCCGCTGGCAACCCGTCCGCTTCGAGTGGGCGTGCGACCTCTTATCCGTGTGCGTTCAAGAGCGCTACCCACTGTCTTGCTGTAGTCGGTGAGCTTTCTGGTGACACACGACACAGAGAGCTATCAGATTCTCGTCCGTGTCATCGCCGAGGCGGCTCCGCGGTTGGATGTGATGGACTTGAAGTCCTTCGATTTGCCCGCACCATTGGCAACGCCAATTGTCGCGCTCGAGGACTCCATGACAGAGCTGGCGATACGCCTCGATTTCAAGCCTCTGTCGCGGCCGCTTCCGTTTGAATCGGTTCAAGGCTGTTCCTCACGATGTCCAGCAACTGGAGCCTCTGTGTCACGGGAAGAGCGCCCGTTAGCCGAGTGAGTGCAATGAACAACGTACCCTCAGTGCCAGCTTCCAGGCTCGCTCCCGCCAGAAAATCCGCGCAGATCATTTCGAGGCAATAGCCCCGAGACTTGTCGGTGCCCAGCATCAGCGCGGCAGTCTCCAGTGCCTGCTCGATCACCGGTAGTTGGCCCTTGTACGCCTTGAAATAAAGGATCTCCCACGGCTCGGTTTCCTTCCCGGTTAGGTGTCTTTCTACCTCTCGCTTGAACTCCTCCCTCGGTAGCTCTCTCGCCTTGTGCACCCAGGGTGCACAATCGAATCCCTGTCGCTCCCTCCGCACCACCTTGGCCAATTCTCTGGCCTTGGTCCAACCCATCGACCGCAGATCGGCCTTCGGAATCCGCGGCAGATGCTCGTGAATGGCCATCAGGTAGTAGGCTTTCCTCCGCGACTCCGGGAACTTCTTTTCCAGGAACTCATCGAAGGACTTCAGATTGTCGAGCCGCCAGTATTGTCCGGAGCGAACTTCACACAAATAACGGCCTAGATCAACGAACCGCGAGTCTCGTTCCTGATCCGCCGCCTTCTCCCAGCCCAGGATCTCGTCGATCTTTAAGAGAACGAACAGAGCCCGACGACGGTTGAGTTTCGGAGCCACCAAGGGTCTCCCGTTAGTCGTCAAGCTCGTTAAGCCAATCAAGATCAGCTGCTCCTGCCCGGCGAATGAGATTTGCGTCGATCAGCGGTTGGTTGTTCAGACAAAGCCCGAGATGAGAGCAGCTGACACAACCGTTCTGAGGGAACCTGATGCCGCTATGGGAAACGAATTGACCCGCTTCGATCTGCGAAACGGTGGTTTCAACCAGGCGGCCGTACTCCCGTCGTTGCTCATCGGATATCGTGGCCCTGAGGTATTGAATCTCAGGCTGATTCTTTCGCACGAACACGACTACGGCGACTTCGGAAATTCCGCTTATCCAGGAGTAGCAGATGAGTTGAAGATCAAGCGCCAGCAGTCCTTCGGGCTCTTCCGGATAACGGCTTGCCGTGGTCTTCCAATCTATGACGCAGGGAGTGCCATCAAGCTCTCCGAGCGCGTCGATGTAGGAAACGAACTCGTTGTTAGCCCCTAAGGATCGAACCAGCTTCACCTGCAGATCCTTCTTTGGACATGAAATCTGAACGCGATCGTCCTGTGCGAATCGCTCGAGTAAATGAACTCCCTGGTGGACCAGTCGGTCCCAGGAGTCACCTTTCTTGTATTCAAATGGTGCATCGCGATAGGCACCCCATTCTTTGAACAACGCCGCGCTCGGATCCTCTCGGAGGAAGTAGGTGCCGAGCGCCTTTTCAAACGAACGGCCAAAGGCCATAGCGGCCCGGGTTTCTTTCTCCTGCCAACCATCGAGATACCGGTAGCGATAACTGCGCGGACAGCGAACGAATTGGCTAATCTGTGTGTGGCTGATAGATCATCTTCATTCCTCCGCCGAATTGAGGTACACGTGAGCAGTTCCTCCCATTCACCGGCAGGAGCAAACGCTTCGAGGTTCTGATAGGAGCGTCCGTTGAAGGTGACGAGCGAAGTTCGAATGACTCCCCGAAGGTTCAGGAGCGCTTTCTCGTCCACTTGATCTTTCCCGAGCAATTCGGTGTCATAGGCAAAGTCTCGAAGAAACCAATTGAGTTTCCAAAGTGCTCGCTCGCTGCAGTAGAGCCGCCCAGAGAAGGAATGCGTTGCAAACGGCTCGGGCTCAAGGATCACAAAGCGGAGAATGAGGAAGGGCTTCTGCGGATGCCAGTGGTAGGAAGCTGTATCGATACGCACCAGGAACAAGCCCTCAAGATGACGAGCAGTCGCTTGTTGCCCTGTGTGCAGACCTGGTATTTGCCGTTTCATGGCTTCACCTCCACAGATTGGGCGTAAGAGTTGAGTTTGCAGATCAAGGCGTCTCGATCTTCCTTTGCTGCCTTCGAGATATGGGCGATGAAGGATTCGACCAAATCCCGACTGGCTTCTTTGAGGACTTCGGTGCCGCAGAAGTCGGCGGCATAGGCCTTCACGAGTGTGGGATCGAGGTTGAATTGGCGAATGAGAACGCACAATTGGTCCCGCAGTCGTGGCTGGCCGTGGCTGGAACCATTTCCGTTGCCAGACGCAGGCGTGACTTGTTTTGGATACGAAGGTGGTGGTGCAGAGAAAGATCCAAGTTCCTCGACCGAGCACAGACCGATCCCGTAAGCTTTGCGAAGCGCGCGATTGACGGCGCGCGTCTCGGCGACGCGCATCTCGGCCCCGCGGACAAGAGGAGACACGTTCGAGGGATCGGCGTCGCCATAGCCGACGAAGCCGCGAGAGCGAGGAGTCTTGTAAACGGTCGCGCGGAAAACCCAACGGCCCATGGAAATGTCGCAGTACTCGCGAATCGGACGTGCTTGGATTCCTGCACAGCGATTTCGGCGTGCCAGTCGCATAAGGCCACTGTGTGTGATGTACCACTTATTTTCGAGAAGCGTCAGGTCACCAAGCGCAACACATAGCTGAAACTCGCGGGTCAATGTCTTGAGAACTGCAACTTGCCCGGGCGAGGTGGTCCAAATTCGCCGTGCGGAGCGCGTGTTCCGTAACGCGAGAGCATTTAAGTCGGACTGCATCCTTGATTCTTTGGATTTTTTCTTGAAACCCATAAAAATCTCCAGACATTCGTTTCTAATAGAAACTAATAGTAACTAATAGAAACGAGTGAGTCAAGTGTTTTCACTTGTAAATGCATCGTTTCGACCTTTATGATCCTGCTCGTGCCGCGAAAAATATTTATGGGTATTAGAATCAATGCGGACCTCAAGAGGCTTCTTGAGGAAATCGGGGAAGCTGAAGAAAGAAGTGTCTCGCAGATTTGTGAATTGCTCCTAAGAAGGGGCACTGACGCCTACAAAAAGGCGGGATCGAAGTACCTCCAGAGCTCGCTTTCTTCCCAAAAGAAAGAGTCCTCCGAGTAGCTTCAATTGTCAGACGAAACCAACCGAATGCCTTGACTCGAACTTTCTTCTTTTGAACGGGCGTCAACGAATTCAAGAGAAGGGAATCGAAACATCTTCAGGCGTTTCTTTCGCGTTCGAAGTAGGGACCCGTGTAGCTGCCCACACCGTGTGACCGCGAGCGATAAGTTTAAATAAATTACGCAAAAAAGATCTCCGAAAGCGACGGGGATGAATGGAAGCCCTCGATGGTAAAATGGTGCTTGGCAAGAACGGGCAAATGGCAGCCGGGGGCGAGTCGGAGAGATGAGAAATCGAGGGAAGCGTAGTCGCAAGCGCGTCCGAAGGGCGAGTAGGAGCGAAGAGCGTCGAGTTAGGGATGTGGAGGCGATAATCGCTTCGATAGCGCCGATCTGGAAGGTGGCCCGTCGTGAACTGCGAGATTCGCGAAAACTTTCGAAAGAGACTAAAGAGAAGTTGCAGAGTTTGTCGGTGGCTATTTCAAAAGCGTATCTCCCCGACGTCATATTGAATAAGATGCAGCGTGCATTTGAGGCCGGACACGTGGAAGCCGCGATGGATGCGCTGTTGTTTTGCGAGTAGCAGAAGATGGCAGTACCGCGATGGGCATTGGAAGGCTGGGCTGAATCGCACCGTAGAGGTGTGAACAGGATGGATGGCAGACCAGCACGGCATCCATGGGTGGATCTATGGCGGGTATGGGCCGTCGACAACTCTGCCGGGCGAGGGTATGGGCGTGATCACCGAGGCGACAAATACGATCGTGCGCATCGGCTGTTGGGGAGGATGAACCCACGCGTTTTTGCCGGCCTGCCGGTTGTAGTGAGCCCGGCCGCGATCAAGAAGTCCTACCACGACTTCCAGCGCACTCGCAGGCGCAGATACATTAGTTCGGAGTTCATTGAAGTCGCGCTGCAGAACACGTTGCTCCCTCCCGTGATCGAGATGTTGCGCAAACGGAACTAAACTACCCCTAGTTCTTTACCCATCCTTCCGCTCTCCGTTGTGTTTTACTCACCTTGATTGATTTGTTGATTCTGCGCTTTCTGCCGGAAGAAATTTTGGTCGCGCGAGATCGCAATGATGAGATGCGAAAATGGGAGAAAAAATGAAAGAAGAAAGCGGGGCAAGAGCAGAAGTGAAACCCGATGCGTGCATGAACGGCAATGAGGAGAAGACATCCGCAGAAGAAAAAGAAGCGGTCGGTCAAATGAAGGACGGAGAGGCGACCACGAATAATCAGTCCTCCCTTTCTCGGAGCACTGGCCCGCGGACTCCGCAAGGAAAGGAAAGAAGCAAACTGAACGCTGTCAAGCAAGGAATTTTTTCTAAAGTCATCGTCTTAAAAAATGAGCCGCGCGCGACCTTCGATACGCTGTTGAACGGACTATTTGATGACTTGCAGCCGCAAGGGACACTCGAAGAGATTCTGGTCGACAAGCTCGCGATCTTAGTATGGCGTTACCGGCGGCTCATCGTCGCCGAATCAAAGAACGACAAGAGCATCGATTTCTTTGACCTGGATGGAGCGCGCTCGAAAACAGAAAGCTTGCTCCGATGCGAGTCGAGCATCGAACGAGCCTTCGATCGCACATTGAGCCAGTTTGAGCGACTTCGCCGGATGCGGCTCGGCCAACCAGTTTCACCCCCAATCAAGTTGGAAATCTCTTCCACATAGCAATATATCGGAAAGAATAGACATGTGCTGCATCGACGTGTGCGGTCACGACCGAAAATTGCAAAACGAACTGAGCGAACGTATTGAGCAGAAGGGACTTGGTAATTTCGGGGCGCTGCAAAATTGACCAGTTTGGGCTATTCGATTGGGTGTCGGGAAGTCCTGTCGTGTGCAATGGGAAAAGAAAAATCACAAAACGAACTCAGGGAAGTTATTAGGCAGAAAGGATTTGGCAATTTGCGAATGGCTAAAATTGGAGGGTTTCGGCGCGGAATTTGGCGGTCACGAAACTAGTCGCGTCGTGGAAGTGAAGGCCTAGGCGGCGCATTGCGTGCTCATGAGCCCGGCGCTATCAGCACGGTAGAAAGTAAGACGCAGGCAAGGATGCCCGCGCCAGGCGCGCTAGTCTCCGGTGCCCGAGAGAGAAATGGATTGCGGGCTGTTTTTGGCGTTGTCTGTGATCTTCAGGGTGCCTGTCTTCGAACCTTTCGTTGTTGGGGCGAAGGTCACGTTGATCGTGCACTTCCCGGTGGTAGGCGCGAGCGATGTTGTGCTCTTGCAAGTTGTGCCGCTCGATGCGATGGCGAAGTTGCCGCTGATCGAGAGGCTCGAAAATGCGAGCGTCGTCGTCCCGGTGTTGGTCACCGTAATTGTTTTCGCTGTGCTTGTCGTTCCCGTCTTTTGATTTCCAAAGCTCAAACTGCTCGCCGACAGGGACGCCTGCGGATTGATGACGGTTGCGGTCATCGGAATCGTTTGTGGACTGCCCGACCCGTTGTCTGTGATTACGAGATTCGCCGCGTGCACCACCGGTGTGACTTTGGAGTCCGCGGTGAAGCTCATGATGATGACGCAGCTCTTTCCGGCGTTGAGCGTCTTCGGGCACAACTCGACGCCGAGGAAGCCCGTCGAATCATCGCCGGAAATCGACTGCACGGCGAAATTGGTGAACGTAATCATTGTCGTGCCAGTGTTGGTCAGCGTCGTGGATTGCAGTGTGGTCGTGTTGATGTAGACCGTACCGAAGTTGAGCGAGGACGGCAAGATCTTGAGCGTAGAGCCGGCTGAATTGACGGTAAGCGTCCCGGTTACCGGTCCGCTCGCGGCAAAATTCCCTTGAGCCGCATATTTCGCGCTCAGGTTGTAGGTGCCCGGAGACGGACTGGCCAGCGTGAACGTTGCAACGCCACCGGACAATGTGCCGCTCATCGGCGTGTCATTGTTCACGGTGAGTGAGACGCTTCCGGTTGGAGTTCCCCCAGCCGAAGTGACAGTAACTTTCACGACGCCGGCCGCTGGATAAGTGACGGGCGGCGCACTGATGCTGATGCCCGTAGAGGCGGGACTGACTACGAGCGATCCCAACGTGGGGCCGCTCGCGGCGAAAGTCCCTTGTGTGGCGTAGCTAGCGCTCAAGCTGTGGGTTGTGGCGCTGAGGCCATTGATTGTGAACGTCGCCACGCCGCTGGCGTTTAGCGGCGCGCTCAGAGCTGATCCGTTATCGACGCTCAATGTCACATTTCCGGTTGGCGTGCCGGACGATGCGGAGACCGTCACCTGCACGACACCCGCAGCGGGATAGGTAATTGGCGGTGCGCTGATGCTGATGTTCGTGGCGGTTAGGATGCTGCCCACGTTCAGGGTGAACATTACGGTTGTCGAACCGATGCTGTTGGTCGCCGTGAACGAAACGGTGGACGAGCTCGTTCCGGACGGCGTGCCGCTGAGAATTCCCGTGAGAGCGTTCAGCGTGAGTCCCAGATTCTTTAGCGTCGAAAGCGTCGTGCTCGACGCGGAGAGCGTAGAAGGCGGGAAGCTCGGGGAAGTCAGTTGCACCGTGGCGGGCGTGCCCGGAGTAAACGAAATCGTGGGATCGCCTGACGTGGTGCATCCGGCCAGGCAATTGGCGGAGATTGACGCGGGTGCAACGTTCGTCTGCGGGCCTTGCACGACCGTGCCTGAGCCAGCGACCGTCGGCGGGAATGCGACGACGACATCGTTGAATGCCTTGGTGCTCCCGCCGATGCCGGAGTCAACGGGCTGCGTTGGATTGAAGAACGTGGTGATGTTGAATTCGAACTGGCACGAATATCCTTCAGGGTCTCCGGTTAAGTTGTCGGTCATCGCCGTGCCGCACGTCGTGCCGATTGCGCCGGGAGTGCCCGTGGGCAGCCCATCCGGATCGTCGTAGAGTTGCGGCGTGCTGCCGGTCCAGTATGGGCCGGGCGGCGTGAACGTGTCGTTGTTCCAGGTAATCTGCCAGTTTACAGGGCCGGTGTAGGCGCTAGCCTCCGGCTCGCCGCCGGTAGTTCCGTTGTCCACCTCGTAATGGACGCAGTTCCCGTTCGCATACGGCCAACAGAGAGGAACGATCGTATTCAGACTGGGGTCGGTGCCGTCGCCAAAGAACGTGACGAAGCGGCAGTCGAAGTCATTCGAGACGTTGTGGCCAAGTTCACAAAGGCCATCTGGCGGGTAATTCGTCGGCGCGGGTCCCGGCGGAACTTCGATTGCGGTCACTCTCACAGTCAGTCCAGCGCTGCCTCCATTCGTGATGGACAACTGGAGAGCATTGGCGTTGGCGTCCACACAAGGATTCCCACCGTGTGGACAGTCAAATATAGCCTCCACCGGAGGAGGGTTCGCGCCGGCTTGGAACGTGACCGTCTGAGACTGAGGCGGCGAAACGAAATTCGCCGTGACGGTTAGCGCGGAGTTCATGATCACGTTGCAGGTCGTGTTGGTGGTGAAACTCGCGCACGCGCCGCCCCAACCACCAAACGTCGACCCGTCGTTGCCCGGTGTCTCCGTCAGTGTGACCGGTGTACCGGCCGAGAAGGGGTAGCTGCAGGTCCCGCCGGAGACTCCG
>PMAA01000211.1 GCA_003152355.1 Acidobacteriota bacterium
CGCTCGGTGTGATTCTCTATGAATTGCTCGCGGGACGACTGCCCTTCGATCTCTCGCACAAGACAGACGCCGGAGCGGCCGCCGCGATTACCACGCAGGAGCCGGCGAAGCCCTCCATCGCGGCGCAACACACCGCCGAGACCGCCGGGCACGCGCATTTGCCCGCGGCTACCAAAGCAGCATGGTCCGATCTCGATGTCCTGTGCCTAACGGCCATGCACAAAGATCCCGCGCGCAGATATCAATCCGTCGAGGCTTTCATCCGCGACGTGGATCATTATCTAAAGGGCGAGCCGCTCGAAGCCCAGCCCGATTCCCTGCGCTACACGTTCGGGAAATTCGTGAATCGGCGCTGGCAAGCAGTTTCGGCAGCCGCTGCGGTCTTTGCAATCGTCGTAGGCCTGGTGATCTTCTACACAGTAAGATTAACAACGGCACGCAATGCGGCTCTCGCCGAAGCTGCGCGCACGCAGCGCATCCAGCGCTTCATGACCAATCTTTTCCAGGGCGGCGATCCCTCCGCTGGCCCTGCGGATGATTTGCGCGTCGTGACGCTTCTCGATCGCGGCGTACAGGAAGCGCGCAGCCTCGATACAGAGCCGGCCGTCCAGGCGGAGATGTACGAAACGCTCGGCGGCATTTACCAAAAGTTAGGCAAGTTCGATCAGGCCGATTCACTGCTCCAGTCCGCCGTCGCCACACGCAAGTCGCTCTTCGGCCCGGACAGCCCCGAAACCGCCAAGAGCATTCTGGCGCTCGGATCGCTGCGTGACGCTCAGGCGAAATATGACGAAGCTGAGAAATTAATCCGCCAAGCGCTCGATACAAATACACGCCGCTTGCCGCGCAACGATCCAGCAATCGCCAAANNGCCAGGCTCGTCGCCCGCCGATCTCGCCGACACCCTTCACGAACTCGCCAACGCGAATTATTACGCGGGACACTTTGACATTTCCGACGCTCTGAACCAACGCGTGCTGGTGATGTACAAGGAGATGTACGGTGACCGTCACCCGCGCGTAGCCGATATTCTGATCAACCTCGGCGCTGTTCGATACGACCTCGGCCACTATTCCGAAGCCGAGCGGTACGACCGGCAAGTCCTCGATATCGTCCAGGCCTGGTATGGCAAAGACAACGCAGATACAGCGGCCGATTTGACGATTCTCGCGCGCGCACTGGTCTTCGAGAATCGCCTTGATGAGGCTACGGGCCTGCTCCAGCAATCGCTCGAGATCAAGGAACGCAAGTTCGGAAAAGTCCACCCCAGCGTCGCGTCCGCTCTCAACGAGCTTGGGAACCTGGCAAGCAAAGAAGGCAAGTACGATGATGCCGAAGGATACTTCACGCGCATGGCCGATATTTATCGCCAGATTTACCCCGACGGACACTATCTCGTCGGCATCGCAATATCCAATTTGGCCAGCGTTTACAACGCACGCGAGCAATGGTCTCGCGCGGAACCGCTTTACCGCGAAGCCATTCGCATTTACACCGAAAAGCAGGGACCAACGCACGTCAACGTCGGCATCGCGCGAATTAAGCTTGGGAGAACACTGCTTCGCCAGCAGCGCTACGCCGAAGCCGAGGCCGAAACCCGCGCAGGATACGCCATTCTGATCACTCAAATGGACCCGAAAGTGAGTTGGCTAATAAACGCGCGCAAAGATCTGGTGGAAGAATACGACGCTCTAAAACAGCCTGATCAGGCAGCGAAATTCCGCGCCGAGATCGAGGCGACAGAAGCAAAATCTCCGCAAGTTTCCGCCAAAAAGTAGCAGTCGCGCTGGAGTTTCCAATTTCTACCGCGTTCTTTTAACGCGCTCGGCTAGCGTTCAGCGCTAAAAGCGAGTATGCTCATTGAAGTTTGACGAGCATCTTTCCGTTGCGCTCATCGGCCACGGTTCGCTGCGATGTCAGACGGCTTCTGCTCCCCGAGAAGCGAATGGCGAATCAATCCACGCGTCTCCCCCGACTGAAACCTTCGGGAGTTTCTCACGCGCCTTAGTCCGCCAGTTTACCGGCCGCGAAACACTGCTGGGGCGCTACCCCATTGTTCGAAGCCTGTTAGGTTTCCCAGCCGTTTCGCCGCACATAGAGCAGGAAGCATCGTGGAGAGGGCCAAAAAATGCAATCCGGAATAGTGTGATTGGAACAATTGGAGGGACTACAAAATGAGCGAACGTAAATTGATAACGCCAGAACAAATTGAGAAACGCGCTTACGAACTATACGTCGAGCGCGGGAGCCAAGACGGTCACGATTTAGAAAATTGGCTCGACGCAGAGCGCCAATTGACAGAATCGTCCGAAAAATCCTCGCCGGAACAATCCACTTCCGCGGCACCCAAGACTTGGGCCGCCGCTGCAGGCTATGAACCGCCGCCTGCAAAACCTGCTGCTGATGCCAAGCAAGCACCGGTAAGCAATCCGACAAATACTCGGCGCTAATTTCGGCGCAATCGGATACGTTTACAGAGGAGCCCCACGTTTGGCGGGGCTCTTTTTTTGCTGGTTGGACGGCCTCCGCTTCTTTGTCGGTCGCGATATCGGAGCCTGCATCGCGGAGGACCGACCCGACCGGCACCATGTTGTCATCCCGAACGAAGTTAGGGATCTGCGGTTGCCTGTCGGTGGGAGCCCCCGCATTTATGCGGGGGAGGAGCGCTTCAGCGCTCCGGAAACGTCGCTACACATTTGAATCATGCGCTTTAGCGCCGGAGAAATCCCGCGGCTGAAGCCTTTTTTGACGGCCGAGGATCTTTCGCTGGACTGAAGTCCAGCTCCCCCTGCTCAAGCAGGGGGCTCCCACCGCAGAAGCGAAATAAATCGGGGCCGAAGCGCCCTCGCGCCCCGGCCCCTGATTCCCAAATCCGCAGCTATTACCTAGTCCAGCGCCGCGCAAACCGATTTTACTTCTGTGTAATTCTCAAGCACTTCGTGTCCCATTTCACGGCCCCATCCGGACTGCTTGTATCCGCCGAACGGAAGCGCCGGGTCGAAAATGTTGTAGCAGTTGATCCAAACGGTGCCCGCGCGAAGCTTGGCCGCGATCGAGTGCGCCTTCTTGATATCACTCGTCCACACGCCCGCCGCCAATCCGTAAATCGTGTCGTTCGCACGCGCCACGATCTCGCTTGGATCGCTGAATGGAATAGCTGTAACGACAGGCCCGAAAATCTCCTCCTGCACGACTTTCATCTTGTCGTTGGTATTCACCAGCACGGTCGGCTTCACGAAGTAACCCTTGTTCCCGTGCCGCGCTCCTCCCGTCACCGCTTTCGCGCCTTCGCTGATCCCCGATTCCATATAGCCGCACACTTTATTCATCTGCTCCTCGGAAACCAGAGGACCCATATCGCTGTCCGGTTCGAATCCAGCTTTCACTTGGATCTTTTCCGCGATTTGCGAGACGCCATCAACAACCTTGTCGAAAATTTTCTTTTCGACAAAAAGCCGCGATCCCGCGCAGCAGCATTGCCCGTGATTGAAGAAAATCGCGCTAGCCGCGCCCGGAATTGTGGAATCAAGATCCGCATCGTCGAGCACGATGTTGGGCGATTTCCCGCCAAGTTCGAGCGACACTTTCTTCAAATTGCCCGCCGCTGCCTGAAGAATCAGTTTGCCCACCTCAGTGGAACCGGTGAACGCGATCTTATCTACGTCAGGATGCGCCGACAGCGCCGCTCCCGCCGTCTCGCCGTAACCGGGAACGATATTGACCACGCCATCCGGGAACCCAGCTTCTTGAATTAGCTCCGCCAGGCGAAGCGCCGATAGCGGAGTCTGCTCGGCTGGCTTCAGAATGACCGTGCATCCCGCAGCAAGCGCCGGCCCCAGCTTCCACGCCGCCATGAGCAACGGGAAGTTCCATGGAATAATCTGGCCAACCACGCCAATTGGTTCGCGCAGCGTGTAGGCAAGAAATTTCGATCGCTCCCTGAGGATCAGCGGGATCGTATTGCCTTCAATTTTCGTCGCCCACCCCGCGTAATAGCGCATATGCTCGACCGTCAACGGCACGTCTGCCACGCGCGAAATCTTCAGCGGCTTGCCGTTATCGAGCGATTCCAGTTGCGCGAATTCTTCCTGGTATTTCTCAATCAAGTCCGCCAGCTTCCAGATCAATTTGCCGCGCTGGGCGGTTGGCATTTTCGACCACGCGCCGGTGTCGAAGGCCGCGCGCGCAGCCTTCACCGCGCGATTGATGTCTTCGCGATCTCCTTCCGCGACATTCGCGAGCACCTCGCCCGTCGCCGGGTTAAAAGTTGGAAACGTCTTGCCGGAAGCGGCGTCAACAAACTTTCCGTTGATGAATAACTTTCGCTTTGCACTCACAAATGCTGAAACATTCGGGTCCATCGTTGGTGTAGAAACTGCAGTTGCCATTTTTTAATGCTCCTTTTCGTACCGATTCTTTTGCTTCTCTTGCTGAGATTTCCGGCAAACTTCGCCGAATCCTGAAACGGCTTCGAATTCAAATCGGGTATGGCGTGGGCGTTCGTCGCAGCGTCATCCAGCGCAACTCGCTGAATTCATCGAGCGCAGCCTTGCCGCCGAATCTTCCCCAGCCGCTGTCTTTCACGCCGCCAAAGGGCATCTGCGGCTCGTCGTGTACCGTCGCGCCGTTGATGTGGCAGATGCCGGTCTCGAGCCGTTCGGCAAGCCGCATGGCCTTATTGATGTCGCGGCTGAAAATCGCGCTCGAAAGTCCGTACTCCGTATCATTCGCTATGCGCAGCGCGTCCTCTGCATCCTTCGCCACCACCACCGATACCACCGGCCCAAAGGACTCTTCATGGTAGATGCGCATCGTGGGCAATACGTTATGCACCACAGTGGGGCTATAACACGAATNNGAACCCTTCGAACGGCCGCCGCTCAGAACCTTGGCGCCTTTTGCCGTCGCATCGTCCACAAGCCCTTGCACGCGCTCCACAGCGCCACCATGAATCATACTGCCGATCTGCGTTTCCGGCTGCATCGGATCGCCCACCTTCAGCGCCTTAGCTTTCGCCGCCAGTTTCTGCGCGAATTCCTCGGCCACAGCCTGCTCAACCACAATCCTCTCCGTAGACATGCAAATCTGTCCCTGGTTCATGAAAGCGCCGAAACTCGCGGCTGCGACAGCCGCATCAATGTCCGCATCTTCGAGGACGATCATCGGCGCCTTGCCGCCAAGCTCAAGCAGCGCGCGCTTCAGATATCGCCCCGCCTTTTCGGCAATAATGCGTCCCACTTTAGTCGAACCGGTAAAGCTGATTCGCCGCACTTTCGGATGCGCGATTAATTCATCCACCGCCTCCGCCGCATCCGCGGGCGCATTTGTAATTACGTTGATCACACCCTTTGGGAAACCCGCCTCTTCGAGAGTTTTCGCAATTGCCAGATGCGTCCCCGGCGATTCTTCCGAAGCCTTCAGAACCACCGTGTTGCCATACGCCAGCGGCAGCGCGATCGCCCTCACTCCCAGAATCATGGGCGCATTCCACGGCGCAATTCCGGCGACCACACCCACCGGCTGNNCGCAGCATTCCTGACGCAAATATGCAGTTGAACATCCCCCAGCCGAATGTCCCGCCCGTCTCTTCCGCCAGCACCTTCGCAATTTCCAGTTGGCGCGCGTCCAGCACGTCGGCCGCTTTAAGCAGCAAACCGCGCCGCACTCCGGGCGCCGTCGCGCTCCACGCTGGAAACGCGGCCGCGGCGGCTTCAATCGCCCGGCGAGCATCCTCGCGCTTCCCCGCCGCAACGCGCGATATCGTTTCGCCCGTGTACGGATTCTTCTTTTCGAATGTGCCGCCGCTCGCGGCGCCTACCCATTCGCCCCCAATAAACATCCGTTCGTTCCGCACCTTGTCTCCATTCGGTCCCGTCGCTGGCCGGAGCACCGTACTTTTCACTTCCATACGCACACGCGATTCCGCACCTTCTTGTACCGCCGGAGTCCCGCCGGCTCTTCGCCTTTATTCAAGGCGACGCGCATGCAAACGATTTCGCTTTCTCACGGCACCTTCATGCGCAAAATTGTGGCGTGAAATTCCCTCGGCATCGGCCGCGAAGGCGCGCGCGAACGCGCTCACGCGGAGTAATTCCCTGCCAGAACAAAATTGAGCGGAGGCCATTTCAAGACGCTGCATTTGAATGATCCCCCTCGTGCGAGGACGGT
>PMAA01000053.1:0-6905 GCA_003152355.1 Acidobacteriota bacterium
CCGCCGAGGCCATCGCGATGACAGGCACCCCTGTCTGGCTCGCGGCCGATGCATGTCCGACGCCCGCCATTTCGCTTCTGGTGCGCCAGCGAGGCGCCGCTGGCGGAATTCAAATCACGGCAAGCCACAATCCGTACAAATGGAATGGCGTGAAATATAAGGCGAGCTACGGCAGCTCGGCGTCGCCCGCTATCGTCGCGCGAATTGAAGGCGAACTCGGAAGNNGTGTTGCAAGCAGGCGTCCCGCCTTTGCCGCCGCGCAAAGAATTGATTCAGCCCCTCGACGTCCGCACTCCGTATCTCGAAACACTCGACAAGCTGGTGGATTGGGACAAAATGCGCGCCGCGAATTTCCGCTTCGTGGTGGACCCGATGCACGGCTCGGGCCGCGGGCTTCTCCGCGAATTGTTTGCGCGCCACGGAGTTCCCTGCGATGAAATTCGCGGTACACGCGATCCTCTATTTGGCGGCGTCAATCCCGAGCCGATCGAACCGCACGTGAAAGCGCTTCGGCGCGCCGTGGTTGANNGCGCTCGACGGCGACGCCGACCGCATCGGCGCGATCGATCGCAACGGAACCTTTGTCACGCCGCACCAAATTTTCTCAATCCTCTTGTGGCACCTCGCCGGCACGCGAAAGATTTCAGGAGACGTGGCCAAGACATTCTCGACGACGAAGATGGTCGACAAGATCGCCGCCAAATTCGGCCGCAAAGTCTGGGAAACGCCCATCGGATTCAAATACATCTGCGAGCGCATGCTCGAGAGCGATATCTTGCTCGGCGGCGAAGAAAGCGGCGGCATCGGCACCAAACTTTATTTGCCTGAGCGCGATGCTTGCGTTAACGCATTACTCCTCGCGGAAGTCATGGCGTGGCACGGGAAGCGGCTCGAAGAACTCGTCGCCATGCTGCAACGTGAATTCGGCGAGCACGACTACGGCCGTGTGGATCTCGAGTTGCGTCCCGGCCAAAAAGAAAAAGCGGTTGCGCATTACGCGGATGGCTCGGTAACGCGCATACTCGACTGGCCCGTGGTGCGGCGCGAAGATCTGGATGGAATTAAACTTTATCTCGGCGACGTCGGATGGGTGATGGTTCGCGCCTCCGGGACGGAGCGCATGCTGCGCGTCTACGCGGAATCAAATCGCGCGGCAATCACAAAGCGCGTGCTCGATGAAGTGAGTTCGTTCGTGAAGCGCATTTAGCGGGAGCTTTCAGCAAATGCAACGGCGCCTATACCAACTCGACGTATTCACTACCAAGCCTTTCGCCGGCAATCCGCTCGCCGTGGTTACCGACGGCGACGATATTTCAAAGGAGCGCATGCAGGCGGTTGCGCGAGAGATGAATCTCTCGGAAACCGTTTTTGTGCAGAAGCCGACGAATAATCGCGCGCTTGCGCGTCTCCGGATTTTCACCACCGAGCGCGAACTCCCCCTCGCGGGCCATCCTGTGATCGGAACGTGGTTTCTGCTCGCGCAGCTTGGCGTGGTGCCCGCCTCGGAAGGCCGAGTGAGAATCCTGCAGCAGACCGGCGCGGGAATCCTGCCGGTCGAATTTTCGTTTCACGATGGCAGGCCCGTGAGCGTCACGATGACGCAACGCCCCGCACGATTTTCTTTGCCGAGGATTTCCAAGCCCGCGCTGGCTGTCGCACTGGGATTGAAGCCGAGCGACTTTTCCGATGAATTGCGCGTCGAGTCTGTCTCCACGGGAATTTTCAATCTCATGGTGCCGCTCAAATCGAGGAAAGCGTTGGCCAAGATCGAAATGAATCTCGCCGCGCTCGCGAAACTCCTTGGCACAAGCGCTTCACTCGCATACTGCTTCGCTCTCGGAAGCCGGGGCCACGCGTTCGCGCGCGGCATGGTGCCGTGGGGAATTATCGAAGACCCGGCTACAGGATCAGCGGCGGGATCGCTTGGCGCATATCTCGTCACCCACAAGAAGCTGCGTCCGGGTGAAAAGCTCACGATCGCGCAAGGCGTGGAGATGGGACGCCCCAGTCACATCGAAGTCGAGATCGAAGAAACCCGCGGCAGGCTCACGCCGCGAGTGACCGGCTCGGCGGTATGCGTGCTCGAGGGCCACATCGAAGCGTAAATAAAAAAACCGGCTCATCCGAGCCGGCGTCTTGCAAAATTTCAGTGTTTGTATCAGCTGCCCGGTTTTTCCTTCTGCGCTTTCTGGCTCACATGCTGGCTGCGGTTGTCCTTCGAAACCTCTTTCTGTGCTGTTTTCGCGCTGGAGTGGCTCAAGGCGCGGTTATCGTGATTCACATCCGTCTGGCCCGCGTGCAAATCCTTGCGCTCGGTCTTGGTCGACTTCTGCTTGTCTTTCGACTCCGCGCGGCGGTCGGCTATGTTTGCCTCGCCCTTCTCGTTTTGCTTGGCGTCCTTCGATGTCGAACGATTGCCTTTCGCGTTGCTCTTATTGTCGGTTTTAAAGTCTTTGGTTGTCGACCGGCTATCTTTGTTTACAGATTTCTGCTCGCTCTTGGTCATCGTGTGCCCGCCGGTTTTGTTCTCCGGCTTGGCGGCTGTCGCATCCTGCTGGTCCTGCTGACCTTGCTGGCCCTGGGCCGCGGGCTTCGGATTCTGATCCTGCGCGCGCACGACTGGAACGAGGAGAGCAGCAAATGCCACTCCAAGGAGAACTCTCTGAATGATAATTTCAGCCGACACGGTGGAGCTCCTTCCAGTGCGGGAGACGTCTGATGCGTCCTTTCAATTAAACACTGGGGCCTATCTCAAGTCGCGGGAATTACAGGATAGCACACGTATTCGTAACGGCCCACCAAAGAGTCCAGCAGCCTATTTTTCCTCGATTTTCCTGAGTGCGGCGTCGAGGACGCCATTCAGAAAGGCGGGAGCTTCTTCGGATGAGAACTTCTTGGCGAGTTCTATCGCTTCGTCGATCACCACTTTCACCGGCGCCGTTCCCGAGCGCAGTTCGTAGATTGCCAGGCGAAGAATATTGCGATCAATGGCCGCGATCCGCTCCAACCGCCAGTTCTGCGAGAGCTTTGCGACGAGCTTGTCATTCGCCTCGGCCTGGGCCTGCGCGCCTTCGAAAAGCTGGCTCGCAAATTTGCGCGTTGATTCCGCCGCTCGCGCCGATTTCCAAAAATGTTTCTCGATCTGCGCCGGGCGCTGGCGTCCCAGATCCCATTCGAAGAGCATCTGAAGCGCAAACTCGCGGGACTTGCGGCGAAGGGTCATGCTATCGGCGCCGCGGGCCCGTTTTCGATTTAACCGGTTTCGATGTGCCGGCCTTCGATGCGAACGACTTTGACGCGGGCGCGCCGGAGCGCAGCTTGCGCGAAAGACTCGCCATCTCGATCGCGGCGAGTCCCGCCTCGAATCCTTTGTTGCCGCCTTTCAATCCCGCGCGATCGATGGCCTGCTCGAGCGTGTCACATGCCAGCACGCAGAACATCATCGGGACGCCTGTATCCATCTGTGCGAGCTGGACCCCGCGCGCGACTTCATTCGCAACAAGCTCGTAATGCGACGTCTCTCCGCGCAAAATGCACCCGATGCAAATGATTGCGTCGGGCCGCCGCGATTCGGCAAGCTTCTTCGCTGCCACTGGAACTTCAAATGATCCCGGCACGCGAACAAGTTCGATCTGGCTTTCATCAGCGCCCGCGCGCGACAGCGCATCGAGCGCTCCGGCCAAAAGCCGGTCGGTGATGAAACTGCTGAAGCGGCTGGCTACGATCCCAAAGCGCAGCCCGGCGGCATTGAGGCCACCCTCGATCGCCTTCGGCTTGAGTTTATCGGCCATCAGCTCTATTCATCGGCTCTCGTTAGTGGCCCTGGAATTTCGGCTGGCGCTTCTCGAGAAATGCGTGCGTTCCCTCGCGCATGTCCTCCGTCGCGCAACACAAGCCAAATAGAGTCGCTTCGAGGAAGAGTCCTTCCTCCTGCGGCATCTCGAGGCCATGCTCGACAGCTTCCATCGCGTACTTCACGGCCAGTGGCGCGTTCGCGATGATTTTCTGTGCGATTTTCTCGGCCGTTGGCAGCAGTTCGGCCGGCTCTACCACATGATTCACCAGGCCAATGCGAAATGCGTCATTCGCCGAAATCATTTCGCCCGTGAGAATCAATTCGTGCGCGATGCCTTTGCCGCAGAGCCGCGAGAGGCGCTGCGAGCCGCCGTAACCCGGAATGATTCCGAGTTTCACTTCCGGCTGCCCGAGCCGCGCGGTTCTGCTGGCGACGCGCATCGAGCACGATAGCGCCAGTTCGCACCCGCCGCCGAGCGCGAATCCATTGATCGCGGCAATCGAAGGTTTCCCGAGCGTCTCCAGCCGATGAAACACCTCCTGCCCGGCGAGCGAATATTCCTTGCCGTCAACCGGCGTGCGCTTCGCCAGTTCGTTGATGTCCGCTCCGGCGACGAATGCCTTCTCGCCCGCGCCGATCAAAATCACAACGCGCACTCCGGAATCGGTGCGCGCGTGGTTCAGCGCATCGCCCAACTCCGAAACGGTCGCCGTGTTCAGGGAGTTCAGCACCGCGGGACGGTTGAACGTGATCCATGCGATGTGATCTTTCACTTCGTACAGAATGTTTTCGTAAGCCATTTCTGTGGTTTCCCTTTTTCTTGCGCGATCAGGTCAGCGACATCGCTTTTGGCTTTGCCGGATCCGCGTAATCGTAGAAGCCGCGGCCGGCCTTTCGCCCGTTCCAGCCAGCCATCACCATGCGCTTCAGAAGCGGCGGGGAGGCGAAGCGCTTCTCCCGGAATTCGTCGAACATGATATTCGCAATGTAGTAGGTCGTGTCGAGCCCGACGAAATCGAGCAGCGTGAGCGGCCCCATCGGATATCCGCAGCCGAGCTTCATCGAATTGTCAATGTCCTCGACTGACGCGACGCCCTCTTCAAGCACGCGTACCGCATCGAGCAAATACGGAACGAGCAGCCGGTTGACGATAAATCCGGTGCGATCGGTCGTGCGGACCGGCGTCTTTCCGAGCCGCGCGCCAAACTCTACGGCTTCGTCGAATACTTGCGGCTCCGTCGCAATGGTGCGAATCACTTCCACCAGTTTCATCAACGGAACCGGATTGAAAAAGTGCATACCAACGAACCGGCCGGGCCGCGCAGTAAACGCCGCCATTTCGGTGATCGAAAGAGACGATGTATTGCTCGCGAAGATCGTATGCTTCGGACAAATCTTGTCGAGCGTGCCGTAAAGCTCTTTCTTCGCCGGAAGCTGCTCGATGATGGCTTCCATAACGATGTCGCGGTCCTTGAAATCATCGAGGCTCGTCGTTCCACGCAGCCGCGCCCGCGTTTCATCGCGAACAGCGGCCGTGATCGTGCCCTTATCGGCCTGACGCTGCAAATTTTTTTCGATGGATTGCAGCCCCTTCGCGACAAGCTCGGGCGAAACTTCGCGCACGACAGTATCGAAGCCCGCGAGCGCCGCCACGTGCGCGATGCCCGAACCCATCAGGCCGCAGCCCACCACTCCCACCTTCTCAATCGGCATTCAATTCCTCCCGGGATGAACCGCGCCTTCACGGAGTGAAGCTTAACTCATCAATTTGTCGCCGACCGCGATGAACTGGCGGCCACCAAAGCTCGCCGTAACGATGCCGAGGCGCGCGTCCCGCGGGCGCAATTCTAGCAAAACCGCGGGAATCTAGCGCATCCCGCTTCGCGCAAAGGATCTGAACGAAACCCAAGAAATGGACCGACCCTACGGAGTGGCGAGGACCAGAAGCTTGCCGCCGCCTTGCTGCCGGACATCTTCGAGGCCCACTTCAGCGCGATTGATCCATTCGGTCACACGGTCTTCATTGTCATCGCTCTGCCGGACCGTCGCCTCAGCGACGATGGCGCTCACGTTCAGGTCGTGGGCCTCCCATGGCGCCTCGACTGTCGCGGCTACCTGGCAAAGTTTTTCAGCAAGAATTTTCGCGTTGACGAGACCTGTGTCGGGAAGAATGAACGCGAGCGACCACGCCGTGTACTTCACGGCGAGATCCGTTTGGCGCACGGCCCCGCGCAGCGATCGCGCGAGCAGTTCGATATATCTCTCGAGCGCGGCGTCGCCATGCTGATTGAGCAGATCCTTGCCTCGATCAATCTGAAGGATAACGAGCGAGAGCGGGCAGCCTTGCGCGCGGGCGCGCGAGGATTCGGCAAGCAAGCAATCGAGGTATGCGCCACGGCTAACGAGGCCGGTTTTTTCGTCGGCGAATGCAAGACTTCGCACCACCGCCTGCGTTCGCGTGTGATTCACGGAAATCAGCAACTGGTCGCCGACGGCTTGAAGGAAAAAGCTCTCGTTCGGCCTCCATGCGCGCTGCCGCTCGCTTCCGATCAGCAACGACCCCGCGGGAGTTTGCGTTTCCTTGTCCACCAAACGAACGCCGAGCGCAACTTCGAGCTGCAGCTCTCGAAGCGCGGCCATGCCGGGCCCGGCCAGCTCGACGCCGCCGAGCGCATCCGGTGACGCCGCCGTAAGCAATGCCAGCACTGCGGAAATTTGCGCGCCTCCCGCCGGAATGACGCCCGGGCCCGTGAACTCCGCCATCAGCGGCGCATTTTGCTTCCCCATCGAGACCGAAACGATGCATCGCGAAGCGTTCAGGAACTTGCCGATTTGCTTCACGGCGGCGGAGACAACATCGCGCGGCGTTGCCTGGCGGTACATTATCCGCGTGAATTCCGCAATTTCGGCAAGGTCGCGCTGAGTCTCAGCATTGAATCCTNNGATTTCGGCGCCGCCTTCACGGGCTTTCCCTTCGGCCACCAGTTCGCGCGTTCATATACGGAACGCAGTCGCTCGTTTTTTTCTTCTTCGTTCGGGAACATGTCCGCGATGCGCTCGAGCCGCTCGATAGCTTTGGTGTGCAGGGAGTACTGGAGGAAAATCTCGA
>PMAA01000053.1:7000-18555 GCA_003152355.1 Acidobacteriota bacterium
TAATCGTAGGGATCGATGTCCACCAGGCGGTCGAGGACGTCGCACGCAGGCTTCACTTGTTCGGCTTCAAGATACAAATCAAATAGCCGGACGAGCGCGTCGAAGTATTTCGCTTCGCGATTGAGTTCCTCGTAAAGAGTGGCCAGGAGCTGCGCGAGCGCAATGGAATTCGGAAAGACCGTCGTCATGCGGTCGGATTGCGCCGCAAATTCATTCTCGCGGCCGGCAATCCTCATCCATTCCTTGGCCTGGTTCAACACCTCCACGGCCTTATCGTCCTGATCCGCGCGCAAGTAAGCGCCCGCCAACTCGAAGAGCTTCGCGAAGCTATCCTGCCTCTGCCGGTAAAAAGCTTCGAACGCTCCGCGCGCGCGATCGAGTTCGCCCACGCGGAGCAGCGCCTCGCCGAACAGCGCAAGGAAGGTCGTGTCATTATCCGTGGGCGAGTAAGGCTCCAGCAGTTCGACCGCGCCAGCGGCATCGCCTTTGCGCAGCCGCGCTTCGGCGAAGAAGAGCGCGATCGTCCTGTCTTTCGGCAGCAGCGCGTGCGCTCGATTGAAATAATCGAGCGCGACATCAATGGTAGCCATGCCCTGGCTCAACTGCCCCGCCCGCAGAAAGCTTCGGGCCGCCAGGTCGGTTTGGCCGACCTTCGCCGCCAATTCACCGATATTCAAATGGCGGCTGGGATTATCCGAATCGAGTTGCGAAATCCTTTCGTAACATTCGAGAGCCTCAGCGTCCCGGTGCATTTCCTGCAGACGCTCTGCGGTTACATCGAATTGCTCCACCGCCTCCGCGATCCGATTCTGTTTCTGCAGTGCGGTGGCGTAACGCAGCAGCCGTTCGGGCGGCTGCTCCACTCCGCGCAAAAAGCGCGCATAGATGGCCGAGGCCTTCGCCGCGTCACCCGTTTCAAGCAGTCGGTCAAATTGCAGGCCGTAAAAATACGCGGCGCTGACCGGATCGCTCAAACGTAGATAGAGATCCGCGAGAGCTTGGATTGCTTCCTGATTGGAAGGCGATTCGTCGAAAATGGCCTGATATTCGGCCACCGCTTCCCGGAGTTTATTTTTCTCCAGGTTGCGACGCGCACGCTCGAGGTGCTTGGCGATATCTTGGGCTGCCATCTGAATTCGCAGGTTCTACGGGAGTCTCTGGGAGCGCCATTGTGTTGCCCCGGCCGCTCGCCCGCGCTAACACGGAAAAATCTCGCGCGCCTTCGGAAAATACGACTATACAACGCCGAACGCAGCACCCTCAAAACGAAATTCAACTTGGTTGCGAAGGAATTCAACGCGGATAGACGGGCAAGTCTACGGGCAGGCGGCGGGTGCCGCACGCTTCTGGGCCAATTGCATGATTTGTTCGCGCAGAGTTCGAAGTGAGAGGCCGCTTCGCAAGAGCGCCCCGAAGCCCATAAACGCGATTGGTAATGTCAGCGCGAGAAACGCAAAGATCGAAAAACCGGCCGCCGTGGACCGCTCTACCGGAAAAACGCTCAGCCCCAGCACGCAGAAAAACTGATACGAGCCAACGTTTGCCGGCGCATTCGGCAGCGAGATGCCGATATTGATGACCAACAAAACGACGACCGCAGCCAGAAACGGCAACTGTATCCCGTACGCCTTCATCATGCACCACAGCGCGAACATCTGGCAGCCGGGCAACATCAACGACGCAAGCACCGCCGGGTAAAAACTTGGCGCCGTACCCATCGTGTGCAAACCGATCAGTGCCCGCATCCAGCGGTTGGGCAGATGAGGATGGTGTTTGCCGGCGGGTTTGTCCCCGAAGTAGTTGGGATTGCCCGCAAGTTTGAATTCGAGATACAGAATGATGCCCACGACGATGGCGAGCAGGATGAGCGCCGCGACGCCGAGCAAGTCGGCGGCGCTTCTAAACCGCGCGGGCAATTCGACGAAGAGCGAGGCGACAGCAAGAGTCGCGGTTGCGACCACGAGGTCAATAAGCCGCTCGACTCCCACCGACCCGAGCACTCGGCCCCAACTGATTTCCTCCCAGCTCGAAAGCAAGAAACTGCGCAGTACTTCGCCCGGACGCAGCGGAAATACGAGATTGGCGAACAACCCGGCAAAAATTGCTCGCGTCGAGCGAATCAGCCGGACGCGCCCGAATGGCGTAAGAAGAAGCTTCCACCGCACGCCCTGGAAGAAATAGCTCAGGACATCAAAGAACATGCCGAGGAATACCCACTTCCAACTTACATTTGAAAATTCCCGGATCGTGCGCCGTAGGTGGAAATCACGAAACACTAAAACGAGCGAAATCAGAGCCAGTCCATAGCCAATGAACGGCAACACATTGGACTTGCGCGCAGGTGCAACGGGTGCGAATTGTGTCGCGCCGCTCAGAGTAGCGATATCCTAGATGCTCTCCGCCACGGGGCTGAACCGGGCGGTCAAAACCCGCCTTAGCCTACGATAACCGGCCAATACAGGCAATCCCGGCGACGCGCGGCCAGACATTTTCCGCAATGCCGGCCAGCCTTGTGGGAATCAGCGGAATATCGCGGTGACCCAAGAGGCGCTCAACCGAAATCGGAGCTTGCCGCCAACGAGCAGCCCGTGCGACATTGCCGAGCTCTCTAGCGCGGCTGTTCTGCCGGCGGTGTAACGACACCCGGATCAGGTTGCGGCGCAGACGATACGCTCGATAGCCGCAATTGCCTGAAAATTGTCGGCCAGTATTCCTTGATCACATTGATCGCGCCGTCAAATCCGACTCGGATTCCATAACGCCTGAACGTCCTGCCCACGGTGCGCTCTTCCGACGGCAGGTAAACGTTCGCAAATGACTCGGCCATCAGCGCGCCCCCAATTTCCGACCAATTTATCTGTTCTGTTCTGGCGTCCGTCTCCGTCACGAGAACTCGACTGATGGCGTACAAGATTCTCTTCGTCGGGGTGCCGCGCAGGAGCACGAAATACCGCGGATCCTGATGCAGCGCCGTTGGCAGGAGAAACGTCCTGAAATATTGATCCGTGGTTCCCGTCGCAATCGAGGAACCAAATCTTTTTCCATAGCCTGCCCAGCCACCGCCATATCCCGACAGCGAATTTGTCGCCTGGTCAATTCCTGCGCCGATCAAATCACCGGCGATGGTTGACGGCGCAATGCTGTTATCGGTGGCAAGTTGGAGCTTTTGGAGAGGGCTGAGAGCGCGCTTGTCCGTGGCGAGATCGGGAAAGAAGATCGATTTTTTTGCAAGAATCTTCATCGTGTCTTCGATTGCCACCGGCATGTTTTGCGGCTTCGGGGCGGTCTGTTCCGGAGGAGTTTGATCTGGCGTGGTCTGATCAGGCGCCGGCGCGGTCGGCGGCGTAGGCTTAGGCTCCTGCTGCGCCAACGCAGGCAAGCCAATCAGCGCGCACAACATACCTGACGCCATCCGAAGGGCGAACTGCGCCCATGCTGTCGATTTTCTGCTCACCTAGTTTCCCGTCCTACAGATGGGATGAATGACAGCGACAGAGGGTTTCTTTTCAGCGAATTTCTTCGCGGCTGTTTTAACCGGCTGGACGTGCTATGCCGTTATTTTTCGCCCGGTATGGGCGTCGTAGGAATATGCAACGAGCTAACGAACCGCGGAAAAAATTCGAATGCCGCGGCGGTCGCAAGCAACTCGATAATCTGCGGAAGCGTGAACTCCTGTTGCAGCCATTTGTAAAAGGCATCGTCAATCTCGTCGGCCGAGCGATGCAATCGATCGGCCGCACGAAATCCGAGCTTCTCCCGCTCGGTGTATGGACCGGTCTCAAAATTCCCCACCGCCGCCACCTGCTCGGGTGACGCACCTCGCAATTTCGCAAGATACGAGTGCGACGAAACGCAATATTCGCAATTGTTGAGAAACGCCACTCGTGCAGCGACCAATTCCTTGTACCACGCAGGCAGCGCCCCTTCTCCCAGCAGCGGCTTCAAGAAGCCGGCAATCCCGAGAGCAAGCGCCGGAACGTGCCCCAGCATCTTGAACATGTTCGGGACCACGCCCCGCTCTTCGAGCAGTTTGTCGTAGATCGCGGCAATTTCCGCGGGAACTTCGTTGCGTTCAAGAAGCGGGACGCGATCGCCCTTGTAGCCCTTCAAAATGCATACCTCAGGGAAAATTGAATCACTCGCGGGTTATTCACCTGCGTCTGTATTTCGCCGAAGATCGCCGGGTTCTCGACGTCCGTGAACGAGGGATTGCCGAACACCGGGTGATTCCAAATGTTGAAGAAATCGGTCGTGAATCGCAATTCCTGAGTCTCCGTGATATGAAAATATTTGATGAGCGAGAAATCCCAGTTTTGCTGGAAGGGGCCGCGCAAAATGTTCCGGCCCAAATTTCCGAAGCCGGTAGCGACACCGTCGTCCCCGATAATCGGGGCTGGAACGAAAATGGCGGAGTTCACGTAATGATTGAGTTTCGTCGCTAGGCTGCCGCTGGTATAGGCCTGCGAAAGCGAAGCACCCGGCGCCAGGCTAGCGCCCGCCGTGATGGTTGTCTCGCCGTCATACGCGGTCCCGGCAGCGGAATCAATAATCGAGAACGGCAAACCGGATTGGAAGATGGTCACGCCGCTCACTCCCCAATCGCGCAGCGCCAGTCCCTTCAATCCCCTGGCTCCTTTGGCGAAGGGGAAAGTATACACATAGCTGGCGACGAGTCGATGCGTCCGGTCGAAATCGGAAAGCCCTCGGGAGTCGCTGATGTCGGCCTGATTGTCCCAAGCAGTGTTGAAAGCCGTGTTGCCGGTCGAGGTCGCGTCGGTTGATCGCGCGAACGTATACGCCGCCTGAAAGTAGCTCCCGCCCCAGCGCCGCGAAAGCGTTGTTTGCAGCGAGTGGTAGTGGGAGTAGGCGTCGTTAGCAAACAATTCAAAACCCGAATAGCCATTTAGCCCCTGGTAGATGGAGCGCGCTGGCCCGTTTGCAACAGTGGTGGTCGTGATCGTGAATTGCTGTCCGCCCGCGCCCGTTACCGTAATCGGATCCGCCGGAGTCGCCAGAACGGACTGAATGGCATCGCGCGTCTCGCGGAGATGGATGGAATGGCTGCCGACGTAGCCCACTTCCAGGATCCACTGGCCAGGCAAGCTGCGCTGCACCGTCAGATTCCACTGCTGCGTGTTCGGAACGATGAAATGCTGCGGCACCTGCAATCCAAAAAGATCAATTGAGTTGTTGTTGTAAATCGGAGCCTGCGAAGTGTCACCGTTGGTAAATCCAGTCAATTGTGAAATCACGGGGACGAATGCAGGATCAATGACTCCCGCCGGAGGCAATCCGTTCGGGTTCCCATTTCCAATCACAAAAAAGTTCGAAAGGCTGCCCGGCGCGCCTCCGCCGAACGCGATGGGAAGCAACGGCGACTGAAACGAAAGCTGGTCCACCGCGCCCACATCTTCGCGAACATAGTAAATGCCGTAGCCTGCGCGGATCGTGGTTGTGTGATGGCCGAAGAGGTCATACGCCATTCCGATGCGCGGGCCGAGACCCGTCGAGTAGTCGTTGCCAAGCGTCGTTTCGCTTGCCGAGCCGCTGAAACCCGGAATGCCGAAGTTGTTCACGCCGCTCGGATAAATAAAGGGATATTCTCCCTGCAACAAAAGGTTCGGGTCGACATTTCCTATGTGGCTCAGCAGGTCGTGAAACGCGCCGTTCACTTCCACGCGCAAGCCGATATTCAGCGTGAGATCGTTCCGCACTTTGTAATCATCCTGGATGAAAAGCCCGTAATTGTTGATTCGATATTCGTGGTTGTACACGCCGCCGCCGCCAAAACTGAACGCGGGCGCGCCCAGCAGGAAACTCTGGAAATCGGTGATGCCGTTTGTAAAAGTCGGCGCCAGCGACGCAAGCGGCGCGGGTCCGTCGGCGAAATATAGCTGGCCATTAAATACCTGCGGAAAAAGCTTGTTTAAATTGACGCGGTTGACCTCGCCGCCGAAGCGGATCTGGTGCTTGCCCGTAACGGTGCTGACCGTGTCCACAAAATCGTAGTTGTCCTGCGTTTGGTATTGATTGGCCTGCGGCGTCGGTCCGATCTGGTAACCCGAGGAAAAAAACGTGAACTTGTAAATCGCGTCGGTCAGATTGCTAGTCGGCCGGTTGATGCCGAGGTCGTTCGCGGTCACGATCGGAGTATTGATATCGCTATTGTTGATGCGCACGAATCCGAAGCGGAACTCATTGATGAAGCCCGGCGAGACGACGTGCGTCTCGGTGGCGCTCAGGAAGCGCGACGCCACGGGCGTGTCGTACGGAAAGTTCAAGTCCGTCGCGTTCACGCTTCCGCCAAGCGAAGCTGTCAATCCGCCGGCGCCGAATGGCTTCAGCGAATCTGCATTGCTGAAAAAGAACCGCACGGAGACCTTGTCTTTCTGTGTGTTGAAATCGCGATCCCAGTTGGTCGTGAATTGGTTGTCGGTAAATCTTCCGGGGCTGCTGTACACGAATGGCGCCGTGTTGATAATGGGCGGCCCGCTAGCCTGCAGCGCGTAACCGGGCGTGCCGGGCAGCGTTGGAATCAGATATCCGCCGCCCGCGCCGCCGAATTGATTGCTCTTAAAGTTCAAAAGAGCGAGGACAACCGGATCGATCGGCGTCGTCGAGTTGCCAAAGAACGCTTGCGAAAGCGAGGCTTGATCGCGAACGGCCGGCAGTATCGGAAACGTCGTGCTGATGATTGTGCCGTTGTCAATCCCGCTGCGCTGGCGCGAGCCCTGATAATTCCCAAAGAAGTAGCCGAATTTGCCTTCAGATCCCAGCGGGCCGCCTCCGCTGCCGCCGAAGATGTTCTGCTTCAAGTCGCCCCTCGCGACCGCCGCGGCATTTTGGAAGAACGTATTCGAATCGAGAGCGTCGTTGCGGAAAAACTCGTACGCGTCCATATGAATTTTGTTCGTCCCGGACTTCAGAATCGCATTGATGTTCCCGCCGCCATTTCGCCCTTGCGTGGCGTCGTAGAGGCTCGTCTGTACCTTAAATTCCTGAATCACGTCCGGACTGGGCAGCGGCGTCGTGGTCAATTCGGCCACGTTGTAGTCCGTCGCGGTGATTCCCTCGATTAGGTAATTGTTGTTGTCTTCGCGCTGGCCGTTCACTTGTATGCGGACGTCTCCACGGCCGAGCTGACCCGCGTTATTCAGCGCGCTCTCGGCTCCTGTCGAGAGTGTGAGCAGTTGCTGAAAATTCTGCGTGGCGAGAGGAAGATTTCGGACCGTGCTCGTCGTAATGTCCTGGCCGGTCGTGGCATTCTCGGTATCCACGTTCACCACCTGAGCGGAGACCGTGACTTGCTGGGAGAGTTGGCTCGGTCGCATCGTGATATAAACGGCTGTCGTTTCGGTAACGCGAACTTCGATAGCCTTCGTTGTGTTCTCGCCGAAGCCCTTCGCGTTCACCGTCACCGCGTAGGTTGACGGAGGCAGCAGCGTTCCAACAAACGTACCGGAGGCGCTCGTTCGCAAAGTACGTACCACATTTCCGGTGCGTTCGTCGGTGATGGTGACGCCCGCGTCACCGACGGCGCCGCCGCTCGAATCAAGCACCGTGCCATCGAGCGCTCCCGTCGCGCCGCCTTGCGCGAAAACGCTTCGCGCGCCCGTCAGCAGCATCGCGAAAATCAACAACGCCAGCACACCCCTCGTCGTCTTCATGGATTCCCCCCGTATGGACCGAGCACAAATACTACAGATGTGTACTGGATTTAAAGCGGATTACGACAGAATTTGAACGGCCTACACACGCGACACCACCCCGCCAGGCTCATTCTTGGAATGACTCTCAGTCAGCGCCGGTGCCCACCCCATGGACCCGATTCCCGCGTCCGAGAGACGCCTGGAACAATGAACTTGAAAAACGCTGGCTGTTGAGATGCGTGCCGCGGACTGAGGACTCACAAAAAATTAGCAGTCAGACGATTTCTGTTACTACCGGAATCCGAGGGTTGGCGCGAGCGATCTCCGCCCGTAAGCGATGGAGCAGCAAAAAACGGAAGCGCCGCCGGACATGTATCCCGACGACGCTTCCGTTTCTACTGACGAGTCCGTGCTTGGTTACGCGATGAGCTTTACCAATGCAGGACCACATTCAACGTCGCGGTATGAGTCAGACTTCCTGACGTTCCCGTCACGGTGACTGGATACGTGCCCGGGACAGGGAAGCCCGTCTGAGTAACCGTCATCGTGCTAGTTGTAGTGGCCGGATTCGTTTCAAACGCTGCCACCACTCCAGCCGGCAAGCCGGTCGCTACGAGCGTTACGCTGCCGGTGAAGTTGTTCACCGGATTGATCGTGATCGTGACCGTCCCATGGTCAATGCGAAATACCTCGAGATTGCTGACCGACGCCGATAACGTGAAGTTTGGCGGCGGGGCTACAGTCAAACTAATTGTGGTCGTATGGGTCAAGCTACCCGAGACTCCCGTGATCGTTACGGTGACCGTCCCCGTTGTAGCCGTGCCGCTCGCCGTTAGCGTGAGAACGCTAGTTGCCGTCGCTGGATTCGTTCCGAACACTGCGGTCACGCCTGTTGGCAGACCCGTCGCCGCAAGGGTCACGCTGCCGGCAAAACCTCCCGTGTCTGCGATCGTGATCGTGCTCGTTCCTCCGGCCCCGCCCTGCGCGATCGTCACGCTGGACGGATTAGCAGATAGGCTAAAATTCGGAGGGGCAGTAACGGTTAGCGAGACCGTAGTCGTGTGCGTCAAGCTTCCAGAAGTACCCGTGATGGTTACAGCGGCCGTACCTATGGTGGCCGTCCCGCTGGCAGTCAACGTCAGAACGCTAGATGTCGTAGCCGGATTTGTTGCGAATACCGCCGTCACGCCCGTCGGCAAGCCCGTCGCAGAGAGCGTTACGGTTCCGCTGAAGCTGTCCGTCGGAGCGATCGTGATCGTGCTCGTTCCGCCGGTCCCACCCTGCGCAATCGTCACGCTGCTAGGAGCTGCAGACAAGCTGAAGTTCGGAGTAGTTGATGCCGGCCACGCATTCGCAAGATTCGTGACGTTCACCGTGCCGATGCCCGTCGCAAAATCCCAGCCAGTCGTCGTGCCGTACGCCTTCAAATAGGAACTATCGGACGTGGAAAGCACTCCGTAGGTGCCCGACGGCAGATAGCAATTGTTTGTGCCTGTGCAGTTCACGTCCATGTCGCCCTGCGTGACATCGTAGAAAATGCACGAGGCGCCGACTGCGTTGCCAAGTGTCGAATTGCACGTGGTACTTCCGGTGGTGCCATACTCTGTTTTGGCGAGCGTGTAGTACTCCGGGTTCGGATTGCCCTGGCGAGCGCCGGCCTTCTGATTAATCAAGGCCTGAAAGCCGGCCCAAATCGGGGAGGCAAACGACGTGCCTCCTGCTAAGGACCATCCACTCGGGGCTCCTGTGCAAGCTACTCCGCCTCTGTTCGCACCCGGATCGGAAAAGCAGAATACATAAGCGTGGCCCCAGACGCCGTTAGCCGCGAACAGCGAGACGTCCGGAATGTCGCGCACGCCGTCTGCCGGAACACCTACCAGTGACTGCCAAGATGGCTTGGCATACCCTGCGCATGTCCCGCTCACCACGCCGCTTGTCGTGGCTGAACCCGTAGCGCAGCCGCTCGGACCGCCGCTTCCGGAAGCGGTTGTGTGGAAGCCATCCGAAGTCGCGGTGGTGGTATTGCAGAAACCATTCGTGCCGTACGTCGTCGGAGTCCCGAGAAATGTTGCAATCAGTTCGCTCGCGCACGAATCGTTCCATGGAATCTCCGGAACATAAGACAACGCCGAACCAAACGTCGTGCCATTCGTTGAACTCCAATACGTGCTGTTCGTGCCCGCAAAGGAGTCGCCGAAGTCCGTGCCCCCCACTGATACGTTGTAGATTGTAGAAGTGAAGCCACTGATCCCAATGCCGTGAGTCGAGTTCGCCTTATCCGCGTCGCAGCTCGCGGCGCCTTCGTCGCCTGACGACACGAACACCGACACGCTTTCCGTCACGGCTTGCTGATACGCGGAGCTGTAGGACGCGTTCGCCGCGGCTCCGTTCGACGCCTCACACTCACCGTAGCTGATGCTGACGATTGCCGGAGGCGCGGCGGTTTCATTCAGCAGGTTCTGCAGCGCAATCAGGCCGCCAAACGTGGTGGTGTCCGTGCATGATGCCAACTCGATGGCGGCGCTCGGCGCCCCCGCGCTCGCCCACTCTGCGTCGAGCGTGGCTTCGCCGTCGTCTCCATTGACACCAGGATCTGTGCAGTTCGTTGTGCCGGACGGGGGCGCAGGGTGTGCCTGCGTGAACGATCCCGCCGTAAAGCTCGAAAGTCCGAAGGTCGAGCGAAATGTAGTCCAGTCCGCTGCGGCGTAAACATCTGTGTCTTCGATCACTACCACTGTCTGCCCTTGGCCCGAATTCGAGGCGGTAAACAGCGGATTCAGGTGATAGATCGTCGCGAGATCGACTGGCACCACCAGCTGTTCGCTTGACGAGACCGTATATTGTGGCCGCATCTTATAAAGCGTGTGCGGCTTGAAATCGTGTAGCGAAACGACGCCGACAACCGCAGGCGCCAGCGCCGCCGGAATCTTCGGATCGCTCATATTCGCGTAATGCTTCACGCCATCCACATCAAGCGAGTGAATCTCAGTTTGAAACGCTTCGTGCACCTGGCCCGTCGTGCCTGAAAAATCAATCAGGATCCGGTTCGTGTATACGAGGTTTACGGTCAACCCGTGCCCGGTGAGCCATCCGGTAATTGCGTCCAAGTCCTGTTGCGACAAGCCGTAGCGCTCGCCGTATTCCTGCGCCGTGAGCCACTTGTGATAATTCGGCGAGCCCGGCGTTTCCAACTCATCAATGTATTGCCGCAGCGCTTTCTCCTGCTCCGGCGAGCGCTGCAACTGCAGCATCATGTGTTCCATCCGAGTTTCAAACGGCAGCGCTCCGCGATCGTTGTTCGCTGTCGCTTCCGGCCGCGTGTTTCCGTGTAATATGACCAGTTTCCCTTCGTCAACTCTTTGCGTGATGATCGAACGCGCGCTGCTCACCTGAGCCTGCGCCGGCGCAGCAATAAGTAATCCAAAAATCACGGCTAGCGCAACCAGCGAAGCACAAGCTACAACAAACTTTCGTTGCATAGTTTTTCCTCGGTGACACAAAGATTTGGGCCCGTCAGCGTACTTAGACAATCTCAAAGATCAGCAATGCATCCGGTTTGAAAAACAAGTCCGTAGTGAGAGCGATAATAGGTCAGCTACCCAAAAGGTCAACTTAAAATAACCCTCTATTTGCTATATGTAGTAACTGTACCCGATGGACACACCGCGCGTCCGCCGGTTCAAAATCGCGCTCAGTATCTAATCGGCTGCGGCCCATTTTCATTAGTATCCCGCCGTTTTTTTTTCGGAATTTCCGCTGGCGCTGGCCGCACGCTGCAATCTATGGCAAACTAAAATAGTTAGAGAGCGCGGCCGGAACGCCGCGGCGGTCGTCGCTTGCGTGACATGCGGCTTTCCCAGGAATCCGCGCAAGTGTTTCCCGCCGCGCGCCGATCACACGCAACAA
>PMAA01000241.1 GCA_003152355.1 Acidobacteriota bacterium
GACGAAACATTCCGATCGGCTCAAGGACATATGGAACGGAGCAGCGTGAACAGTAACGACTTATTGCCGGTCCAATGAAGTCGTAAATCCCGTAGATGTGCGCGACATCTGTCTGCTGGAGCCTTTCTTGTGCGAAGCGTATCACATCCGGGTTAAGCGTGATGCTCCGATATCTCGCAAGTGTCCGCAGATAAATAGTTTCCACCCCGTCATTTGTGCTCCGCCAGCCCCACTTGCATCGCTTGAGGTTCTCAAGCTCCGCGGCACAACGGCTCACGCCAAAATCGGCGGTCAGCACTGTGACCGAATGACCTCTAAGCGCGAGCCTTGTGGCAATCGCGCGGACCTTTGTCGGAGGGCCGCCGGCGGACAGGAAGGGGTAATACGTTTGCGAGATTTGCAGGATTCTCAATGGGCCCGCGTCGCCGGACAAATCTGCACGAGAATCTCCCGAAACCCAGCTTCGAAATCCTCGAAACGGAAATGTTGAAGCACACGCTCGCGGCCGCGCCGCCCCATTTCGGTGGCCAGCGGCGGCTCGGACAGTAAAAGTGTCAGGCGCTCGGCAAGCCGCGCGGCATCTCCGTGGGGCACGAGGAAGCCCGTAACCCCGTCTTGGATGATATCGGGAATTCCGCCGTGATTTCCACCGACTGTGGGCTTGCCTAAAGCCATCGCTTCCAGAAATACGAATCCGAACCCTTCGCCGCCGCTTGGCAGCGCGAAAATTTCGGCGTGGCGATAGGCCGCGACGAGTTGAGCTCCGGTAAGCCCGCTGACAAATCGTACCCCCTCGCGCACGTCTAACGAGCGGGCCAAATCTTCGAGAGCAGGCTGATCGTCGCCTTCGCCTACGAACACGAGGTGAAGATCGGGCACGGCGCGTCGCAGTTGAGGAAGAGTGCGAATCAGCGTGTCGAATCCTTTGTACCGCTCGGCCGAGGCCCAGCGGCCGACGGCCAGTACGTAGCGAGACCGCGGGATCGAATCGGGCAACGGCAGGTTATCCGCGACGCTCGCGACATTGAGGAAAGCAGGATCGAGTCCCCAATGCAACACCCGAATGTGCTCAGTTGGAATCTGCTGCACATCGTGAAGCCTCGCAGCCGTATACCGGCTCGGTGCAAGGACGCAATCGGCGGCGCGAAGGCCGGCCTGGCGCAGACGGCTCAGAGGCTTCCAAACTTCAACGCCATGCGACATTACGATGAGGGGCAGACCTCGAGCTTTGACGCGCATTCCCGCGGCGGGAACGGCGAGATTCGGATGCGTTGCCACGACGAGATGCGCATCGCGGCGCGCGAGTTTCAGCGCTCCGAGCGCGAAGCGGAGTTTCGCGCGGTCAAAGCCGTCAAATTCGAACTGGATGCCGGCGGCGGCGGTTTCGTGACGGCCCACGGGATCATTCAAGCTTAGAAATCGCGCCTCCCAGCTTCGTTCCGCGGCGATGCGTGCGAGCACGGCGGCTGTGTGGCGCCCGGCCGTTTGAATTCCGCCAACCGAGAGGAGATCCGGGAAAAGGCCGACAATCATAACGTTGCCACCGAATATTGTCCCATGACTCGGGAGGACGCAAAGTAGAAAGCAGGCAGGATCATCGTGACATTCGGGAATCGAGGCCCAGCAGGGAAAGGCGGTGCCGGCTATGGATTCGCGGTCACCCATAATACAATTGTTCCGTTTTGTGAGACGAGCATCGAATCCGATCCGATTGTGAATTTTTCTGAGCTCACCGATTATCGCAGTCTGTTTGGGAGAGCACTGCGTCTTCCTCTTTGCCTGCTCCCCAAGAGCGCCCGCATGCCGATTCTTCAGGGTCCGTTGCGAGGTAAGCGGTGGATCGTTGGATCGAGCAATCACGGCTGTTGGCTCGGGAGCTACGAGTACGGCAAACAGGCAGCCTTTGCAGCGTCGATCCGTCCCGGGGATGTCGTCTATGACATCGGAGCCCACGTCGGTTTCTACTCGCTTCTCGCGAGTGTACTCGTAGGTCCGGAAGGGCGGGTGTTCAGCTTTGAGCCGCTTCCCGAAAATCTCGCGTTCTTGCGAAAGCACCTAGAGATGAATTTGGTCATGAATTGCGTTGTCTGCGATGTTGCGATAGGCCGTTCGGAAGGTGTAGCCGCTTTTTCCCCGGGACCTGCGTCAACCATGGGACGTCTCAGCCAGGATGCGAACGCTACACTTTCGGTCCGGACAGTTTCACTCGATGCTTTCGTCTTTTCATCGGCGATGCCGCCTCCGAACGTCATCAAATGCGACATTGAGGGCGGCGAGTACGATGCGTTGCTCGGGGCTTCAACTCTCCTTGCGAAGTATCACCCGACGATTTTCTTGGCCACACACGGCTCGGCGGTGCACTCCCGCTGCTGTGAGTTGCTTCAACAGTTCGCTTATCAGCTTAAATCGCTCGATGGTCGCCCGTTAGATGAGAGCAGTGAAATATTGGCTGCGCGCGGAGAGCCGTTTTCGAAATAGACCTTACTGCCCGATTCTTGGGGCGACTCATGAACGGGTGAGAGGTGCAACGTGCTCAATGGATCCCGGGCGAATGATCAAGACAGATGATCTCAAGGAAGAAAACCTTTAGACCGCCTAGTCCAGTCTATTGTTTCTAGCGGACGCTATCCCCGTGCGATTTTTCTTTTCGTCGCAGGATTCCTGAAAAGATTTCGCGAAACTGCTGACCGTTGCTTTCCCATGTGTATTTTTTCGCCGTTCGTGCGGCGGCCTCACCGATGCGCCGACGCAGTGCGAAGTCTTCAGCTAGGAGGCGAATCCTGGACGCGAGCGCCTTAGCGTCGGTTGGATCGTTGAGGATGAAACCATCCACGCCGTCGGTCATGATCTCCGACGTGCCGTTCGTTACCGTCGTGATTACGGGTAGTCCTGACGCCATCGCTTCTTCAGGGGGCAACGCAAAGGTGTCTTCGAGGGACGGCCCGACGTATACNNTAGGAGTGCCTCTCGTCATTGCCGGCAACGAGGAGCAGGACGGGCAGATCGGATAGCAATGAAAGAGAGTCGAGAAGAGTAAAGAGTCCCTTTTTCCGCCAATCATTGCCCACGAGCAAAAGTGCGACTTGTCCCTCGGCGATGCCAAGCTCGCGGCGAGCTTCGCTTCTACGCGCGGCCCGAATTTCCTGATTGAAAATTTTGTGATCCACGCCGATGTACACCACGGGCAGAGGATCGTGAGGGCCGTAGAATCGATTTAGGTCATCCTCGGTCTTTTTGGCATAGACAATCAGCTGGGCCCGCGGCTTCGTATAGAGCCGGCGCTCGAGGTACATGATCAGGCGGTAGTAGAGCCGGCGGTGAGCCAGCCAAGCCCAGGAGAGCATTGAATTTCGGGAGAA
>PMAA01000172.1 GCA_003152355.1 Acidobacteriota bacterium
GCGCTGCTTGCTGCGCCCGCCTGCCCGTCTCCAAATGAAAAAACAACCCCCCAAACCGCTCCTCCTCTTTACCATGCTCTCCCTCATGGTGTTGATCTGGACCGTCAATTTCATCGCCGGAAAAATCGCCTTCCGCCATATGCCTGTGATGATGCTCGTAGCCTCGCGCCTCGAACTCGCCGCTCTAATCATGTCCGTAATTTTCTTCTTCACGCCCCGCCGCACAAAACTCGATCGCCGCGACATCAAGACGTTCGTCCTGCTAGGCTTTTTCGGTGTTCTGATCAACCAAGGCGGCTTTTCGCTCGGACTCAAGTACACCACCGTGGGACACTCCGCCATCATCATCGCGATCGCGCCAGTCGTCGTCATGCTTCTCGCCGGTCTCTCCGGCCTCGAAAGCATTTCCCGCGGCAAAATCATCGGCATGGCCCTCTGCTTCATCGGCGTGCTCATCCTCGCCTCCGAAAATGGCTTCGCCGCCTTCGGCTCCGGCACCATCAAAGGGGACCTCATCACCGGCGCCAGTGTCACCGGCTATTCCATCTACGCCGTACTGGCCAAAAAAGTGGTCAATCGCTACGACACAGTCACGATGAACTTCTACAATTTCTTGGTCGCCGCCGTCTGCCTCTTGCCGCTAGCCATCTACGAATGGATTCATCTCGATTGGTCAAGCGTAGGCTGGGCCGGTTGGGCAGGCCTTCTCTACATGGCGGCGCTAAGCTCCGTCGTCGGCTATTTGATCTATTACTGGGCCCTTCGCCACATGGACGCCTCGCGCCTGGCCGCCACCACCTACATCGAACCAATCCTAGCCATGATCCTCGGCGTCATCTTCCTCGGCGAACATTTCACCGGTCATCTGCTTACCGGCGGCGCCCTGGTCCTCACCGGCGTCTACATCACCGAGCGCAGCATGGGCGACGAAGCCCTCCCTCCCGAACCCGCCTGAAACATCCGTCCCTACACCGCGCCGCCAGTCTTCGTCGCGCCGGCATCCTGCCGGCGTTCTTCCGCCCAGTGACCGAGGATAAAATTTCCACGCTTCTTTTTCGGTTATGGAGCCTCGCACAAAAACTCACCTGGGACGTGCTGGAACCTCAGGAGTCACTCGTAGCGCCGGCATCTTGNNACGCTTTGAATGCCTAATGGCCACCGCTTCGATTTTTCCGACCCACTCCCACCCCGCCATGTCATTCCGAATTGCATCCGACGAGGATGCGCTGAGGAATCTGCATCTCCCCATTAGCATCGCCTACCAATAATCCGCACCGGTTCACACAATCTCCACCCGTGATAAAGTCACTCCGGCCCGACAGCCGACACACTCCGCGCAGCTGGAGGAACCACCCCATGTCATTCGTAATAACTACGACAGTAACCTGCTACCTCCTTCCCGACGACGGCCCCGCCGCCCGCACAGTATTCCTCCAACATCTCCTCAATCCCGGCGAAACCTGGATCACCGCCTACGCCTTCACCCTGCCCGGCATGATTCAAGACCTCCTCCAGGCCCACAAACAACACATCCCTCTGCACATTTATCTCGACTACAGCCAGTCCGTCGGCAAGACCGAGCATCCGCTCGTCCAACAACTCGTCACTGCCGGCGTCGAAGTCACCATCGGCACATCTCCCGCCGGCTCGCGCTTCATTTGCCACACAAAAGGCATTGTCTCCGATCCGGGCACAAAGACCGGTTCAGTTTGGTGCTGGGAAGGCTCAACCAATTTTTCCGTGGACGCATGGCAGCAGGTGAATACCGCGCTTGTGTTCGCGTCGCAGCAATGGCGCAATGAATTTGTCGCTCAATTCGAAGCCCTGCGCGATTTCGCCTGGGCCAATGAGCGCAATCTGCAATTGATGCCCGCACCGCCGCCCGATCTAGGCGCCGCACCCGCAGCCAGCCGCGCGCGTTACGGCCTAAAGCCCAAGCCCGACGCCAACGCAAAAGCCGGCCACGGCGGCCACGCCTGACCCTTCGCGCCTCGCACAAGAATCCACCCCGCGGACATGATGAAAGCTCAAGATCCACTCGTAGCGCCGGCATCCTGCCGGCGTTTCTTTGCCCAGCCATCGAGATCAAAAATTCCGGCGCTCGAATCCACAGAGCCTCGCTCTTTCATCCCGCCCCACACCGTGCTAGCGTAAATGGAGCATGAACGAGAACTACAATTCGAGTGCGGTATGGCGCAGAGGAAAATCTCCCGCGGGACGCGTGCATCGCTTCGTGGTCCACTGCGAGCGAACGGCGTCCCCGCGACCGAAACGGCGGCGACAGACGATCGCGGAATATTCCCGGCTCGAACTAGGTCTCGTCTCGATTGCGATCAACACTCGGCCGTCACTCGTAGCGCCGGCATCCTGCCGGCGTTTTTTCGCCCAGCCTCTGAGATCGACATTTGCAAGCAACTTGCGGTCCGCCCGAGGCTCCGCCCGCGCCTTTCTAATCGACACACCAAAACGATTAGAATTCGCCGTAAGCTCAACAAAACAAACATCGCGAGCCATTTCTAATCGTAACAAAAAAGGGGGGGCTCAAAACCCGCTCGGCACCGGTTCATGTAGCGCCGGACCGGCCTGCCCTGAGCTTCGAGGGGGCCTCGTCCGGCAGCATTACGCGCAGAATGAATCTCGCTGTCGCCCAGCAGTCCGACTTCTCCCGCATTCGCGCATCGCGAGGAAATCCAACCCATGACCCCGACCGCAACTCCAAAGCGCATCGCCGTCATTCCCGGCGACGGCATCGGCAAAGAAGTCATCCCCGAAGCGGTAAAAGTGGTGCAGGCGGCCGTAGCTCACGCAGGAACCAAACTCGAAATTACGAATCTCGACTGGGGCGCCGACCGTTTCCTCCGCGATGGCACCACGCTCCCCGCCGACGCGCCCGAAATGTTCCGACGCGATTTCGACGCGATTCTCCTCGGCGCGATGGGCGATCCGCGCGTGCCCTCGAATCAACACGCCGCCGACATACTTCTCGGCCTGCGCTTCAAACTCGATCTTTACGTCAATGTTCGCCCTTGCGTCCTGCTTGATCCGCGGCTCACGCCGCTGCGCGATCGCACCGAGCGCGACATCAATTTCGTCGTGTTCCGCGAGAACACCGAAGGCTCCTACGTCGGCATGGGCGGAATTTTCAAAAAAGGCACGCCCGACGAAATTGCCCTGCAGGAAGACGTAAACACTTACAAAGGCGTCGAGCGTATCTTGCGTTACGCCTTCGAATACGCGCGCAGCAACAAATTAACCAAGCTCTGCATGAGCGACAAATCGAACGCCCTCGCCTTCGGCCACGATCTCTGGCAGCGCCTTTTCAAAAAAATGCGCACAGAGTATCCGGAAATTCAGTCGAGCCATCAATTCATTGATAATTTGCTGATGCAAATCATTCGCGACCCGTCGCAATTCCAGGTGATCGTTACGTGCAATATGTTCGGTGACATCGCCAGCGACGTCGGCGCGCAAATCGCCGGCGGCCTCGGGCTCGCGCCGTCAGGAAATATTCATCCGGGTCAAGTCTCCATGTTCGAGCCCGTCCACGGCTCCGCGCCGACCATCGCCGGGAAAAATGAAGCAAATCCGATGGGCTCAGCGCTAACCGGCGCAATGATGCTGGATTATCTCGGCCTGCCTGACGCCGCAAAACGCATCGAAGCCGCCGTCCGCTCAGCCCTCAAGGAAGGGAAGACCACGCCCGACCTCGGCGGCTCGCTAAGCACCCGCGAATGCGGCGACTGGCTTGCAAATTTCTTAGCGAAGTAAAGGATTGAACTCAAGACATGAAGCAACGAGCGAACAAGAAAAGGCGGTCAGGCTTGGCCGTAATAATAATTCGGCCGGCGAGTGCGTTTGGGCAGTGCGAGCGCTATGCCTAAGAGAAATCCGCCGACATGCGCCCACCACGCAACGCCGCCATTCGCTTGCATGCCCGCGGGCCCAAGCGAGCCGAGGCCGCTCATGAGTTGCAGCAAGAACCACAGTCCAATGAACACGACGGCAGGCACTCGCGCCGTGAACCAAATAATGAAGAGCGGAATGAGCGTGAGGATTCGGCTCGAAGGGAAGAAAAGAATGTGCGCGCCGAGAACGCCGGCAATCGCGCCGCTCGCGCCAATCGCCGGAATCCGCGACCCCCAACTGAACGCCGCCTGCGCGATTCCCGATCCGATTCCGCAAATCAGGTAGAAACCGAGATACGGAAAATGGCCGAGGCGATCCTCGACGTTGCCGCCGAAAATCCAGAGGAACCACATATTGCCGATAATGTGCAGCCAACCGCCATGCAGAAACATCGAGGTGAAAAGCGGTATCACCGCATCAATGATGGTGAGGCCATGCTGCCCCGCGAGCGCAAACTGCAACTGCCGCGGCACGACGCCGTAGTGAAGGATGAAAAGTTCCGCCGTGTGCTGGTCAAGCGAAAGCTGAAAAAAGAACACGAGAAAATTTACGATAATCAGAGCCACCGTCACGCCAGGGAACGAATTGAGCGGATTGAGATTCTTCAGCGGAATCATGAAGCCTTCGCCTTAACCGGCACTCTAACCCGACGCCGCGGTCTTCTCCAAATCCTCGGCGCGGTAACGCGATTCGTGCCGCTTGCCCGTCCGGATGAGCCGCTCGATTTCGTCAAGCGTAGCAATCGCGCCGCGCGCGCCGATCCCGGTGCACGCAAGTCCGGCCGCAGCGCAACTAAATTCCAAATTCTGCTCGACGCTCATTCCTTTCACAATTCCGTATACGAACGCGCCGTGAAAAATATCTCCCGCGCCGGTCGTATCGATCGCGTTCACCTGGAAAGCTGGAGAATAAAGGAATCGCTTCCCATTCCAGCCTATCACTCCGTCGCGGCCAAGATTCGCAGCCATCAAGGAACACTTGAACTGCGCTTGAATTTGACGCAATGCTTTCAACACGTCAGCTTCGTTTGTCAGTCGCGCAGGGAAAGCGCTGGAAGTTATTAGAAAATCGACATTCTCAAGTAACGCTTGAACTCCAGGATAAAGATTGTCGAAATCCCCGATCACGGGAATTTTCGATTCGCGCGCCCAACGCGACGCAAGCGTCGCCGCCGCAGTGTCGTGCCCGTCTACGAGCAGCGCCGAAGCGGAATCAATCCACTCGCGCTTTATTTCTTCCGGTCTTAATTCGACGCGCTGGTCGCGGCCCCAGAGCACAGTTCTCTCGCCCGACCGCGTGTCCACCAAAATGAAAGATGCGGGGCTGGCGCAATTCGGTTCGCGAATCAGATGGCTCTCGAGGTGTTCGGCGTCGAGTTGCTGCTGCTGGAAATCAGCGGCCCAGTCATCGCCAACTTTCCCGACATACCGCGCGCGCAAGCCCCAGCGTTGGCATGCGACCATTGCCGAGGCGACCTGGCCGCCCGCGCGCACATCGGAGGAGAGAAGCCTAACTTTAGAATCGAAGGCAGGGAAATTTGGCAGGCGGATAATCGTGTCCGTGGCGTTCAGGCCCACGCCAACCACATCCACGCGCGCGATTTCTGAATTCATGACAGAGTTCATTAAGCACTCATCGAATCGTGCATTCCCGCCGTTCACGATTGCGACTTATTTCCATGCGGGCGGCAAATGGAAATCTTGTGGAGACACTCTATCCGGTTTGCCGTCGCGATGAAAGCGCGACCGCCAAAGCGGAGCTGATAATTTCCGAGCCCGGTGACGGATATTCAATTGCGCCGCTCGCGTGGCTGTGATAAAAATTTCATTCTGCTCCAGACGGCTTGTCCGGCCTGTGCGTTCGACAAATGCAAGTTGGGCGCAGAATTCGTGAGCGCCGCGAGCGAGCCGTAGGTCGGCGGGCCGACACGCCGATGCCACTCCACGAATCCGAGGCCATCATTCTTCAAAGTTATCCACTCGGCGAAGCCGACCGGCTCGTCAGCTTTCTGAGCCGCAGCTCTGGACGCATGCGCGGCGTGGCGAAAGCCGCGAAACGCACGAAGAGCAAATTCGGCTCGACGCTTGAACGGCTGAGTTACATTCGCATTTGGTATTTCGAACGCGAGCGCCGCGATCTCGTTAGCATTACGCAGACCGAGCTTATTGAATCTTTTCTTGAACTTTTTAGCGACTACGAGTCGGGCGCAGCGCTCGCGCTCTTCAGCGAAATATCTGAAGTTGTGCTTCCAGAAAAGGAAGCGCTCGACGCGCCGTTTCGTTTGCTGTTGCTTTGCGCTCGCGCAGTCAAGGCCACGCACAAATCGGAAGTGCCACTTGCATATTTTTGTTTGTGGACTCTGAAGCTTGCGGGCTGGATGCCGCCGCTCGACAGTTGCGTGATCTGCGGGCGGGCGCTCGGAGAAGAGCAAGCTTTTGTCGCGCCGTCGCTTCATGGACTTGCGTGCTCACGGTGCCGTCCGGCCGGGGCGAGATTGCTGCCGAAAGAATCGATTGCCCTCGCACGGCGCATGACCACGCAGAAACTTGAACAATTGGTTGAAGTAAGCGCGCCGCCGATTGCAGTGCGCGAAATTACTTCGATCGCGCTCGATTGGATAGAATGGCAAGCGGAGAAGAGACTGATTTCGCGGAAAATGTGGGAGCAGAAAATTTGAGTGTACGAACTGCCAAGACGAAGGTGAGAATACAAGCGACGCCAAAGCCGCACGGGCTCACGTTTCAGGACTTACTGTTCACGCTGGAGCGCTACTGGACGGAGAAGGGCTGCGTGCTGCAGCAGCCGTACGATGTTGAGGTCGGCGCCGGCACGATGCATCCGGAAACATTTCTACGCGTTCTCGGGCCCGCCCACTATCGCGTCGTGTACGCGCAGCCGAGCCGGCGTCCCGCGGATGGTCGCTACGGCGAAAATCCCAACCGGCTTTACAAGCATACTCAGCTTCAAGTGATACTTAAGCCCACGCCGACGGACATTCAGGATCTGTATCTCGCGAGCCTGCGCGCGATCGGAATCAACCTCAAGGAACACGACATTCGATTTGAAGAGGACAACTGGGAATCGCCGACGCTTGGAGCGTGGGGAATTGGCTGGCAAGTGCTTCTCGATGGGCTCGAGATCACGCAGTTCACTTACTTTCAGCAATGCGGCGGAATCGATCTTGATCCAGTTTCCGTGGAACTCACTTACGGGCTCGATCGCATCGCCGCGTATTTGCAGGGCGTGGACAATGTCTTCGATGTGCGATGGTCGAAGGACATGACGTATCGCCAAGTACGATTCGCGGAAGAGCAGCAATTTTCTGGCTACAATTTTGAATGGGCCGATCCCGCGGGAACACGAAAGATGTTCGATCTCGCGGAAGCGGAAGCGCAGCGCTTACTGAAAGCGTACGCGAGTTTGCGCGGCGAAGAGAAAAAGCGGTTCCCGATTCTCGCCGCGTACGACATGTGCCTGAAATGTTCGCACATGTTCAATGTTCTCGATGCGCGTGGCGTGATCTCGACCACGGAACGCGCCGCGATCATCGGACGCGTGCGGCAGATCGCGTGCAAAGTTGCGGCCGCGTGGCTTGAGCAGCAATCTCCTGCAACACTTGAGCGCGCGGGAGCGGCATTATGACGGCGCGGGGAGAGTTGCTTTTCGAAATTGGTTGCGAAGAAATTCCAGCGGGGATGATCGCGAATGCCGGGAGTGAGCTTAAACAAATACTTGAGACGCATTTAGTTTCGAATCGACTCGCGAGTACGGGAAGCGTGGAAACATTTGGCGCGCCGCGGCGATTAGTTGCGATTGCGCGTGAAGTGGCTTCACGGCAAGAGGACATCGTGCAGGAAATTCTCGGTCCGCCGAAATCGGTGGCCTTCGACACTGTCGGCGCGCCGACCCGCGCCGCGCAGAGTTTTGCAGAGAAGCAGGGAATCGCACTCGCAAAAATTGAAATCGTGACCACGGCCAAGGGCGAGTATCTCGCGATCAAGAAAGTGATCGTGGGGCGCGCGGCGAAAGATGTTCTCGCGGAAATTTTACCTCAAGCGATACGCGAACTTTCTTTCCCTCGCTCGATGTACTGGACGAGTGCGAGCGATTTAAGATTTATCCGTCCCATTCGCTGGATTGTCGCGGAGCTTGATCGCAAAGCCGTGCCATTCACGATTGCCGGAGTTAAAGCGGGAACTTCAACTTCGGGTCACAGGTTTCTTGGCAAGTCGAAAATTTCTGTGGGCACGCCTGCAGATTACGTCAGCAAGCTGCGCAAGAATTTTGTCATCGTGCATCCGGAAGAGCGCCGCAAGAAAATTGAGAAAGAAGTTCAAGCGTTACTTGCGAAGAGAAATTTGCGAGCGCATGCCGATCCAGTGCTTGCGAATCTCGTGATTTACTTGAATGAGTACCCGTCCGCGATCATGGGCGATCTCGATCCCGCGTATCTCGACCTGCCGAAAGAAATTCTGATTACGGTGATGCGCGGACACCAAAAATATTTCGCAGTCGAGAACAAACGCGGCGGAATTGAGCCGCACTTCATCGCCATCATTAATCTGGATCGCGACCGGCAAGGACTCGTCCGCGGCGGGCATGAGCGCGTTCTCCGCGCGCGGTTTGCGGACGCGCGATTTTTCTGGGACAGCGATATGAAGAAGCCGCTCGCCGAATATTTGCCGCGGCTGAAGCACGTGACGTACGAGTCGAGGTTAGGCAGCTATCACGATAAAGTCGAGCGCGTGCGAACGCTAGCACGCTGGCTTGCAAACACGTGGAGCCAGGGCGGAGTCCTTGAAGCGCACGCCGACGATGCGGATCGCGCGGCAGAGCTTGCGAAATGCGATCTGGTGACGGATATGGTGCGCGAATTTCCGGAATTGCAGGGAATTGTTGGCGGGCTTTACGCACGGGCGCAGGGAGAGGCGGCGGATGTGGCTTGGGCTGTGTACGACCACTACCGCCCCGTCGGGCTTGACGATCCCATTCCGCGGAATCTTGCGGGCTGCGCTGTTGCATTGGCGGATAAACTTGATTCGCTGGTGGGATGTTTCGCCATCGGTGCAATTCCTTCTGGTTCAAGCGATCCTTTTGCACTCCGGCGCGCGGCGCTTGGCATCGTTAAGGTTTTGCTTGAGCGCAAATTGCCGCTCTCGCTTTCATCGGCGATTTCAACCGCGGCGAACGCGTTTCGGAATTCGACGCACAAAGTTGAAGTGACACCTGCGGCCGAGGCTGACGTTCTCGCGTTCATGCAAGAGCGAGCGCGATACGTGCTTCGAGAGAAACATGGATTTGCGTACGACGAAGTGAATGCGGCTCTCGCGGCAGGCGGCGACGATTTGGTTGACGCGACGGCTCGTGTGGAGGCTCTCAAGACGATTCGAGGAACGCGAAACTTCACGCCGCTCGCTGCGGCGTTCAAGCGCATTCGCAAGATCCTGGAAAAGGCGCAACCATTACTTGCGAAATCGGGCTTGCGAATCTCCGCGGTGCGGCCGGAACTCTTTCGCGAGAAATCTGAACGAGAACTTTACGAAGTTTCGCAGCAGATCGGCGAGAAAGCGCGTGCGTTCAAGAATGAAGCGAGGTATCGAGAAGCACTTGAAGTGATCGCTGGGCTAAGACCTTCGGTCGATCGGTTCTTCGATGATGTTCTAGTGATGGCTGAGGACGAAGATTTGCGCGTGAACCGGCTATCGTTGCTCTCCACACTATTAAAGGAATTCTCGACGATCGCGGATTTCTCTGAAATCGTTTCTGAAGACCCAGCTTGAGGGGTGCCGGCGAGATTTAAGAATTTGTTGAAGTGACCCGACAATGATTTTAGTCGCCCAGCCGACAATTTGAGTTTTACTCGAAGCGCAAAATTGATGTGAAAAAATTCGGAGGTGGTGCTTGAAATTCGTTTATTTTTTTGGCGCGGGCAAAGCGGAAGGCGATGGCGAGATGCGCGACCTTCTGGGAGGCAAAGGCGCGGGCCTCGCGGAAATGACGCGGATCGGCTTGCCTGTACCCGCAGGCTTCACAATTACGACGGAGGCGTGCGACTACTTCTACAAGCACGACCGGAAGTATCCCGCGAGTCTTCGCGCGGAAGTGGCGACGCACTTGAAGCGCCTGGAGAAGGTCGTCGGGAAAAAATTGGGCGATGCGAACGATCCGCTGCTCGTTAGCGTGCGCTCCGGTTCGGCGCGCTCGATGCCGGGGATGATGGAGACGATTCTAAACCTCGGGTTGAACTCGAAGTCGGTAGAAGCGCTCGCGAAACGCACGTCGAACGATCGATTCGCGTATGACGCGTACCGGCGATTTGTTCAGATGTATTCATCCGTCGTCATCGGACTGCCTAAAGACGATCTTGAAGAGAAGCTGCGAGCGATGAAGGCGCGGTTCAAAGTGCAGGACGACACACAAGTGCCGGCCGAAGGCTGGCGCGAACTCGTCGGCGAGTACAAGAAGTACTTTAAGGAGAAAACTTCCAAGGATTTTCCGGAAGATCCTGAAGAGCAACTCTGGGGCGCGATTGGTGCTGTGTTCGGATCGTGGATGGCGGAGAAGGCGGTGACTTACCGGCGCGTGGAGAAGATTACGGGATTGGTGGGAACCGCCGTCAACGTGGTTCAGATGGTTTTCGGAAATAGCGGCGAGAATTCTGGGACGGGCGTCTGCTTCACGCGCGATCCTTCGACCGGCGAAAAGATTTTCTACGGCGATTTTTTGATCAACGCGCAGGGCGAAGATGTTGTCGCGGGAATTCGCACGCCGATGCATCTGGCAGAGATGGCGAAGCGGATGCCGAAGGTGTACGGCCAGCTTGAAAAGGTTCGAGTAAAACTTGAGAAGCACTATCGCGACATGCAGGACCTCGAGTTCACGGTCGAGGATGGAAAGCTTTATATGTTGCAGACGCGGACGGGCAAGCGTTCGCCCGCGGCGACGTTCAAGATTGCCGTGGACCTTACAAACGAAGGCGTGATCTCGAAAGAAGAAGCTCTTCTCCGCATCAAGCCTGAGGATGTTGAGCGGCTTTTCTATCCGGTGATCGATTCTTCGATTCCGAAGGCTGATCTTGCGAAGCGAAAAATTGGCAGCGGCATCAACGCAGTGCCCGGAGCAGCTGTCGGGAAGGCTGTCTTCACCGCGCATGAGGCCGAGGAATGGGCCGCGCGCGGCGAACGCGTGATTCTTGTGCGGCGAGAGACGAGTCCGGAAGATGTGGGCGGAATGTATGTGGCGCAGGGAATCCTGACCGCAACGGGAGGCAAGACGAGCCACGCTGCGGTGGTGGCGCGAGGTTGGGGGAAGTGTTGCGTGGTGGGCGCAGAGGCGCTCGATATTGATGCGGCGGCAAAGCAGATTCGCGTGAATGGGCGTGTCGTGAAAGAGGGCGAGTGGCTGACGCTCGATGGAAATGAAGGCGTGGTTTATACCGGCGAGACGCGGCTGGCGCGGCCGAGTCCGCCGGAGAGCTACGCGACGCTGATGAAATGGGCCGATCAAATGCGCCGCTTAAAAGTGCGGACGAACGCGGACACGCCGCAGGACGCGCGGAAGGCGCGTGAAATGGGCGCGCAGGGGATTGGGCTTTGCCGCACCGAGCATATGTTCTTCAAGGATTTTGAACACCCGGAGCGCAGCGCCGATCGGCAGCTTGCGATTCAGGAAATGATCATTGCCGATTCACGGGAAGCGCGCGCGCGAGCTCTAGCGAAGCTGCTTCCATTCCAAAGGCGTGATTTTATCGGCATCTTCGAAGCTATGGACGGATTTCCGGTGACGATTCGCCTGCTCGACCCGCCGCTGCACGAGTTTGTGCCGCACGAGCGCGTGAAGCAGGAAGAGCTCGCGAAGAAGATTGGTGTGGATCCCGACGTAGTTACGCGCCGCGTGGAGCAGTTGCATGAGGCGAATCCGATGCTCGGGCACCGCGGATGCCGGCTCAGCATCACGTATCCCGAGATTCTCGAGATGCAGGTGCGTGCGATCATTGAAGCGGCGATTGATTGCCAGAATCGCGGCGTTAAAGTGCTACCTGAGATCATGCATCCGCTGGTTCTCGATAAAAAGGAGCTCGCGATTCTCGATACGGCAACGCGGCGAGTGGCGGACCAGCTGATTTCTGCGTCTAAAGTGAAACTTGAGTATTTAGTTGGGACGATGATCGAGTTGCCGCGCGCGGCGCTGCTCGCGGACCAGATTGCGGAGATTGCTGAATTCTTTTCGTTCGGGACGAACGACCTTACACAGACGGTGATGGGGCTCTCGCGGGATGATGCCGGACGATTCCTACCGGATTACGTTGACGAGACGAAGGCGGGAATTTTCAGCGCTGATCCGTTTCAGACTTTGGATCAAGCCGGCGTCGGGTTGCTGATGCGCTGGGGGATTGAGCGCGGACGCTCGACGAAGCCGAAATTGAAAATTGGGATTTGCGGCGAGCATGGCGGGGATGCAGACAGTGTCAAGTTTTGTCACACAGTGGGGATGGATTACGTCAGCGCTTCTCCATTCCGAGTGCCGATTGCGCGGCTTGCTGCAGCTCAAGTAGTACTTGAAGAAAAAACGAAAAAGAAAAAATAGGAATCGCGGAATCGAGCTTCCGGAGGAATACTGCCTGAGCGAGTGCATGGGGCAAAAACCGCTCATCATCGGCATCTGCGGCGGCACCGGCGCCGGCAAGACGACAATTACGAGCCGGATTACTCAAGCGTTGTCGGCAGCGAACGTCATCATCCTTGAGCAGGATAATTACTATAAGGATTTTCCGGAGCTTTCGCTTGCGGAGCGGACCGAGCAGAATTTTGACCATCCCGATTCAATTGATACCCCGCTACTCACCGAGCACTTGAAAAAATTGAGAGCAGGCGAGGCGATCGAGCGGCCTACCTACGACTTCACGTATTACCGGAGGCTGCCGCAAACTGTGCGCGTCGAGCCGCGCGCGGCGACGATTCTCGAAGGAATATTGATTTTCGAGAGCAAGCCGCTACGCGAATTGATGGACATCAAGATTTTTGTGGATACGGATGCGGACCTGCGATTTATCCGGCGGCTGGTTCGAGATATACGCGAGCGATGGCGCACGATGGATTCGGTGATCGAACAGTACCGGACGACGGTGCGGCCGATGCACATGGAATTTGTCGAGCCGAGCAAGCGCTACGCCGATGTGATTATTCCCGAAGGCGGGCAAAACGAGGTTGGGATCGATCTTGTGATTCAGAAAATCCGCTCACTCGTTCCACGCTAATTTTTCCGGAGTTACGTCGGCATCCTGAGGAAGAAGTACATTCCGAGGAAGAAAAAAATTACGTCCGGCGCCCAGCCGGAGAGCAGAGGGGGCAATTGGCCGATTGCGCCCATCGCCTCGAATAATGCCGCTGTGGCCCAATAGACAATTCCGATTCCGACGGCGACAGCTAGTCCGCCTACGGCGCCGCGCGTTCCTACGAGAAATGCAAAGGGCGCGCTCAAGAACATGATGATCGCGGCGATTAGCGGGAATGCGAATTTTTTGTGCCATTGCACGGCGAGGCGCGATGTGTCGAAGCCAGCCTGCTTCAAGCCGCGAATATATTCCGCGAGCTGGCGCCAATTCATCTGGTAAGACTGGCGAACTTCGCGCTTGAAATAGCTGGGCGTCTCCGAAAATTCACCGAGCGAAAGGACTTTGAAAGGCGAATACGCGATAATGCGGCCCCCTTGAAAGTCGCGGACCCAGCCTTCTTCGAGAATCCACGCATTTAGAGTCGGTTCCCACTTCGCCCGCTGAGCAAATACGCGGCGGCGCATGCGGAAAGTCGTCTCGTCGATTTCAAAAATGCTGAGGCCGCCAAAAACATTTTGATCGGAATCGAAGAAATCGTAGTTCAGCACTTTTCCTTTTTCGCCGAAGATCCACTGATGCGTCGGATGTAAATATGTTTGCGCGGGCCGGCCTTTGATTTGGTTGCGCAGCGCGTCCTGGCGTTGATTGGCGTACGGGAGAAATGTGTCGTCGAGGAGAAAAAGGCCGCCTGAAACCAGAAGCCCCGCGAGGAGCAGAGGCAGCACGAGCCGATATAGGCTGACACCACTGGCCTTCAGCGCGATCACCTCGTTGTTCTTGGCAAGAATGGCGAGGCTGACCAGGGTTGCGACCAGCGTCGCCAGCGGAGCAAGTTGGTAAACCATGAGCGGCACGAGATACCGGAAATAGCTCAGGACCGTAAGCGCGGGGACATGGTTGCGCGCGATATCGCCGAGGAGATCGAAGAGCGTGAACGCATCGAAGATCAGCACGAAGGCCGCGAGCAACACAAAAAAGTAGTAGAGGAATTGCTGGAGCAAATAAACGTCAATGAGCATCGGAAAAGCCATGGCCCGGCTGGCGGCCAGCGCCTGTCGAAGCCCCACGGCGGGCAGGGCCGCTGTGGCGGAGCCGTTGGACGCCGGCGCGCTGTTTCCTTTTCGCGCGCCCGCCCAAACCGATTCGAGCCAGGCCAGGACCGGATTCGGCCGGCGAATATTTTCGACGCGGGCCAGCATGATCAAACCGATGATGATCGCTACAATGTTGCCCGCCCACACGCCAATGAAGGGCGAGATTCGGCCCTGCGCGGCCAGATGATCGCCCGATACGAACAGGAAGTAGTAGCCGCCGACCAGGATCAGCGTGAGGATCAGCCCACCAGCGCGGCCCCCTCGCCGCGGGCGCACGCCCATAGGGACACCGAGAAGAGCGAAGACGAGACACGCGGCGGGAAACGCGATACGCCTTTGAAACTCGACGCGAGAAGCGCGCCATCCCGGCCCGTTGTCGCTCAGAAGTGCGCCGACTGGCTCTTCCGCGACGGAGAGCGCGTTACTTTTCATGGGTGAAGTCGCGCCAGTGATGTCCACGGGAATGTCGGTCTCGCCGAACGTGGTGACGTTGTATTGATCCGGAGTGCGTTGGTCGTATTCATGAGTGCTGCCGCTTCCCAGGCGAAGGTCTATCTGGTGCTGCGCGGGACTGGAAATAATTTGGGCCTCTTCGGCGATCGTCACCGAGGATTGCTGCGAATGGTCTCCCGATTGCGGGATTAAACCCGACGTCGCGCCGGCTGGGGATGCCAGGAAGACTCCGCGCCAGTGCGTGGCACCAGCTTCGACATCTTGCACGTATAATACGAACCTCGGAAAGCGCTCGTCGAACACGCGGGGTTGCACGGAAAAAGGCGCTTGCGAGGAAAGAAGCTGCTGCTCGAGGCGCCCCACGGTGCGCAGAGCCATGGGGCTGAGCCAGAAAGTCGTTAGGAGGGTTCCGCCGGTGGCGACCAGGGCGACGATGCCAATTGGCACGAGCAGGCGCCGCAGGCTGATGCCGGAAGCGTGCAGCGCCACGATCTCGCTGTCCGCGGAGAGACGCCCGAGACCGATGAGCACTCCGACGAGGACGCCGATCGGAAACGTGAAGCCCAGGCCCGGTGGAATGGTGCAGAGAAACAGCAGAGCCACGGTCCAGATGCTGCCCGTGTGCCGGACAACCAGATCCATCAGGCGCACGAGCTGCGGAACGAAGAACACGAAAGTGAAGACGGCGAGGCCGAGGATGCCGTGGGACACAACTTCGCGTGCAATGTATCGATCGAGAAGGCGCATAACAGCGCGGAACATATTCTAGCACCGGGAGAAGCCGATTGAGCCGAGTAAACCTCGCTATCCTCTGGCACATGCACCAGCCGCAATATCGCGATCCGGCGACGCGTCAATACGTGCTGCCAAGGACCCGGCTGCATGCGCTGAAGGATTATTGGGGGATGGTGAAAATCCTGGAGGAATTCCCGCGGGTGCACGCCACGTTCAATATCGTTCCGCTGTTGGGGGAGCAGATTGAGGAATATGCCAGCGGCCGGTTCAAGGAACCGTGGTTCGACATCGCTTTTGCGCCAGCCGAGTCGCTATCGCCGAACCAGAAGCGCGAAGCCTTGGAGCGCGCATTCCAGGTGAATGACAATCTCGTGCGGCGCTGGCCGAGATTCGCCGACCTCGAATCCCAAACGCGCTCCGCCGGCGCGGAGGCCTGCGTTGCGCATTGGAGCCTGCGGGACTGTCGTGACCTGCAAGTGCTTTCGCAACTCGCATGGATGGATGAGGAGTATCTGGCCAAGGACCCCGCGGTCCGCGCGCTTTCCGAAAAAGGCGAAAATTTCACGGAAGAAGACAAGGCCGTGCTGCTCGACAGGCAGCACGAACTGCTCGCGGCGGTTCTGCCCCAATATCGTCTCGCGGCGGCGCGCGGTCAGATCGAAATCTCCACCACGCCGTACTATCACCCCATCCTGCCGTTGCTGTGCGACTCCAACATCGCCTCGGTGTCGCACCCCGGCGTTCCGTTGCCGCCTCCATTTCGCTATCCGGAAGACGCCCACGCACAATTGGAGATGGCCCGCCATTACGTGGAGCGCGAGTTCGGCGTTGCGCCGGTCGGCCTTTGGCCCTCGGAGGGTTCCGTTTCCGACGAGACCTTCGGCATCGCCGCCGAGGTAGGCTTCCGCTGGGCAGCCAGCGACAGCGGCGTCCTGGGGCACACGCTGGGCCGCACCATCGGCGTGGATGCCATCTATCGCCCCTACCGCTGGGAGCACAACCGCGGCCAGATCAACGTAGTTTTCCGCGATCACTTCTTGAGCGACCTGATCGGTTTCGTGTATTCGGGAATGGACTCCGCCCAAGCCGCGCTCGATTTCCTGAATCGCATCCGCGAAAACTGCCGCGGCATTCTGGCTGGTGGTCGCGATGCCCTGGTTCCCATCATCCTCGACGGCGAAAACGCCTGGGAATACTATGATCGGAACGGCCGGCCCTTCCTGCGCCACTTGTATGGGCTCATTTCCCAAGACGCGCAGATGTCCGCCGTCACCGTCGGCGACGCGCTGAGCAAAATGGATCCCGAGCCTCTGGCGCACGTTTTCCCGGGGTCCTGGATCAATGCCAACTTCGACGTCTGGATCGGCGCAGAGGAGGATAACCAGGCCTGGAGCCAACTGCTGCGCGCGCGCGAAACCTACGCGGCCGCGGCCAACGTGCTCGAAGACCGCCGGCGGCTGGCCTATGAAGAGCTACTGATCGCCGAGGGCAGCGACTGGTGCTGGTGGTACGGCCCCGAGCACGATTCCGCCAACCGCGTGGAATTCGATCAGCTTTACCGCAGCCATCTGGCCAACGTCTACGGTTTCTTGAACCTGAGCCCGCCCGAGGAGTTGTCCCGTCCCATTCTGCGTATGGCCGTAAGCGCCGTCGACACCCCGCCCAGCGGGCCGATTCATCCGGTGATCGACGGCGAAGTGACTTCGTATTTCGAATGGCTGGGCGCGGGCTTGTATCGCGTGGACGAGCGTTCCGGCTCCATGCACGGCAAGAAGTTTCTGGTGCGCGAGGTGTACTACGGCGGCGATGGCCAAAACCTCTATCTGCGGGTGGATTTTCACCGCGGCTCCGAGCAGACTATTTCGGAAATGGAAGCGCGCCTGAATTTCGCGGCGGGCGATCCGGCGCAATCGAGCCAGGTGACCGTGCGCTTCGACTACGGCCGCGCCAGCGTCACTGAGTTGAAGCTGGCCGCGGCGCCGGAAGCGGCCACGGCGGCGCTGGAATTCGCGTTCAAGAATGTGCTGGAGNNGGATTGCCGATGGACGCGGTGCCGCAGCAGGGATGGATCGAAATGCCGGGCATGGATGGGGCCGATTGGGCGGGGTAGCAAACAGGGCTTTGGGCTCTAATCGCTATCGAGGAAAGCCGCTTTGAATAGCGGCCGCCCCGCGAGTGCGTGGTACAAACCGTACCCGGTCAGCGCCAGTACGTTGGCGATCGCGAAAAGCGAGCTGCCCGCATACCATGTCGAGAAATCCGCCGTGAGCGGGAAATTACCCAGGGTCCCGGCAACTGAGAACGCGACGATCAGCGCCAATAATCCGAATCGCATCAGGACGAATACCAGAAGCGCCGAATATAGCGGGAGGGTAACCCAGTCGAAGAGACCCAACGTACCGAACCCGATTGAGACAAAGAAACCGCCGAGGGTAAGGACAAGAATGAAAACAGCGGCCGTAAGCCACGTCCGCCGAAACATGGTGCGGAGCAGGAAAAAGAAGAGAAGGAGAAGCAGTGAGCCAAAAATCGAGCCTATCAACGTGTTATCGAGGATATAGGTCATGTGCCGGGCGTCCAGCAATGACCCTAAATTCAGGTNNCTCCCACCAACGCATCGCGAACTCCGCCGCCGAGCAGGCGGCTCCAGGTAATTAAGATCTGTGGCCAGCGCCGCCTTACATATGGCTCGAGCGCTAGATAGAACACCCAAGATCTGACTGCGGCCGCGAAAGCCTGGGTTAGTCCTAGGATGAAGCTCGTGAATTCGTGAGGCGTGGGGACGTGGCTCGCGCCACACAGCCACGACAACACGTGGAGAAGGAAAATAAAACCGGCCAGGCGCGCCGCCCCGTGAGTATCCCCTCTTTGCAGGCGGATA
>PMAA01000217.1 GCA_003152355.1 Acidobacteriota bacterium
TGGCGTGCTGAATCGCGTGGCCTCGCTCTTCCGGCGGCGCGCGTACAACATCGAGTCGCTGACCGTCGGGCACACGGAACGCGAAGGAATCTCCCGCATGACCATCGTCGCGGGAATCAACGAGGGCGCGGCGCATCGCGTCGAAGCAAATCTCTACAAGCTCGTCAACGTGCTCTCGGTCGAAGATGTCACCCACGTTTCGACGATCGAGCGCAGCCTCGCGCTCATCAAAGTGGAGGCTCATGAGGAATCGCGCCACCGGCTGATGGAGATCGCGCGAGTTTTCCGCGCACGCGTCGTGGATCTCGCGCCGCAGTCGCTCATCGTGCAGATCACGGGAACCGAGGACAAAATTCAGGCGCTCGAAGAAGTGCTGCGCCCGTTCGGAATTCTCGAGATGGTTCGCACCGGGCAGGTAGTTATGTCGCGCGGCGTGAAGAAGGCGCTCAGTAAGCAGAAGCGCGAAGCCAAAGACGCGGCGGCGCAGTCCAGTATTTCTCATTCCGTCTGAGCCCGCAGACGAAATTCGATACCGTTTGATTGGGGTTTCACCCTCCAGGAGCATTTGATGGCGACGATTTATCAGGACGACGCGGCAGATATCACTCTGATCCAGAAAAAGAAAATTGCGATTATCGGCTACGGCTCGCAGGGCCACGCGCACGCGCTGAATTTGCGCGATAGCGGATGCACCGTCCGCGTCGGGCTGCACGACGGAAGCCAATCGAAGCAAAGGGCGATGGCGGAAGGATTGACGGTTCGTTCAGCCGCTGATGCATCGGCGTGGGCAGACGTGATCATGATCCTCGCGCCTGATACCGTGCAGCCGTCAATTTACGAGAAGGAAATCGCGCCGCATCTCTCCGCCGGAAAAATGCTGATGTTTGCCCACGGGTTCAACGTGCGCTTCGGCACGATTCAACTTCCCAAAGACATTGATGTGACGATGGTGGCTCCGAAAGCGCCGGGCCATCGCGTGCGCGAAGTGTTTCTCGAGGGCGGCGGAACGCCCGCGCTAATCGCGATTCATCAGGACGCGACGGGTTCAGCGAAGCCGTTGACGCTCTCGTATGCAAAAGGCCTCGGCGCCACGCGCGCCGGCGTGATCGAAACCACCTTCACGGAAGAAACTGAGACCGATCTTTTCGGGGAGCAGGCCGTCCTCTGCGGCGGCGTGAGCGAGCTCATCAAGGCCGGCTTCTACACGCTCGTGGACGCTGGCTACCAACCCGAGATCGCCTATTTCGAATGCCTGCACGAGCTGAAGCTGATCGTGGATTTAATTTATCGCGGCGGCCTGAACTACATGCGCTACTCGGTGAGCGACACGGCCGAATACGGCGATTACACCGGCGGACCGCAGATCGTCACCGACGAAACGCGCAAGACCATGAAGAAGATGCTCGCGAAAATTCAGAGCGGCGAATTCGCGAAACAATGGATCGACGAAAACAAAGCGGGAAGGCCGAATTTCTACGCGACACGCCGGAAAGAACAACGCCAATTGATCGAGGAAGTCGGCGCACGTCTGCGCGCGCGCATGCCGTTCTTGAATCCAGTAACAGTCGTCACGGAAGAACCAGCCACCGCGGGCACCTCCAGCTAAGCACGCGGGAATTAGCCCCGAGGCCCTGCCTCGGGGTCGCGGCCTACCTTGCGCATCTGGTTCCGGGAGGCGGGAGCCTCCCGGCTCTGATGAAAAGTGGCGGCTCTGAATTTTGATGGCGATGGACGAAGAGCGTTCAACGAGGCAGGAGTCCCACGGCGCGGAAACAAAGTTGCTCTAATCTTTGCGCCAACCGGGTTCGGTCTACGCGTTTTCCCGTAACATGTGAGGCATCCACGATGCCGTGCAGTCCGCTAAACAAAAACACCGCCGTGAAACGGGCGCCGTCAATCGACCACGCTCCGGCGTCAACGCCACCCTGAAGCAACCCGCAAAGATGATCGATGATGATGTTGTCCACGAGACGTTCCCGTGTGCGGGGACGCGATCCGTAAAAAATAATGTCGTGAAGCCGCATTGAATCGAGATATCCGTTTACGCCAGCCCTCGCCCATGCTGCCAACTTTCCTTTCCAATCCTCGTTCGCTTTTTCCGCGATTGCCGCTTTCATCGTTGCGAGAAGCTCCTGCGCGAAGCGATCGCCAAGCGCCGCAAGCACGTCGTCTTTCGACGAAAAATAAAGATAAAACGTTCCCTTGGCGACATCAGCGCCCGAGGTGATCTGCTCGATCGTGGTGGGCGCGACGCCTTGTTTGAGGAACAAGCGCCGCGCGGCCTTCATAATCTCATCGCGACGCTCTTCAGGCGGCTTCGTCCTCGGACGGAATTTACTTGCAGCGCGCATAAAACATTCCAACCCTCCGCGACTGAACGCTCGTCGCTGACCGAAGCATAACGGGCGGTCCGCGACGCTTACCGTCTCAAACCTGGCTCCCGTCCAACCGATCCGCCTTACGCAGCGACGGAAACATAAGCGCCCAAGCGCCGGTGACCACGAGCGATCCCACTCCGCCAAAAATCGCCGCGCCCACCGGCCCGAGCACCCGGGCAACAACGCCAGTCTCGAACTCGCCGAGTTCGCCCGAGGCGCCGATGAATAGATAAGCGACCGCCGAAACGCGGCCGCGCAGGTGGTCCGGCGTTACGATTTGCACCAGCGACTGGCGCACGTAGACCGAGATCATGTCCGCCGCTCCCAGCGCGGCCAAGGCGATCACCGAGACGATCATGGATTTGGAAACTGCAAAAGCGATCGTCGCCACGCCGAACGCCGCCACGCCCGCGAACATCCAATGCCCCGCGTGGCGATGTACCGGCCAGCGGCTGAGCGCAAACGCCATCACTGCCGCGCCGATGGCCGGGCCCGAGCGAAGCACGCCGAAGCCGTGTGCTCCAACCTTCAGAATGTCGCTCGCGAACACGGGAAGCAGCGCAGTCGCGCCTCCCAGGAGCACAGCGAACAGATCGAGAGAAATAGCTCCGAATACGATTTTGTTAGTCCACACGTAGGCGATCCCCTCGCGGATCTGTTCCATCCGCGAGCCGGGCTGGCGCTCGGGGCGCGTATTTGCGCGCATCAAAAGAAGCACGCCGGCCGCGACGGCGTAAAGAACGGCCGAGCCGCAGTAAGCCACGGCTGGCGACACGGCGCACAGCATCCCGCCGATCCACGGGCCGATCACAAAGCCAGCCTGATCGGCGAGCGAATTCCGGGAAATGGCATCTCGGATTGCCTGCGGCGGCACCAGCATGGGCGCAATCGCTGCACTCGCCGGCGAGAGGAAAGCGCGCGACGCCCCGAACACCGCGGCGATCGCAAAGATGGGAACTAGGCCCGGGCTCGGATGCAGCGAGAGAGCCGCCAGCACCAGAACGCAAACGATCTCCACCGCCGTGCAGGCGAGCATGATCGCGCGCCGGTCGCGCCGGTCCGCGGTCGCTCCGGCGATGAAGGTCAGCAGGAACAGAGGCACAAACTGCACCAGGCCTACCATGCCCACCAGGAACGCGCCCTGCTCGACGGTCCGCGAATGCCGCGCGACGGTGTAGACCTGCCAGCCGATCGTGACACTCTCCGCCTGCACCGCCAGTGTCGAGAACAGCCGCGCAGCCCAAAACAGCGCGAACGCCCGGTACTTGAACATCGAGGTGGAGTACGCGACGGGCGAGTCCGTCCTCGGCAATTCCTCTGGTTGAATGTCCATCCGGCGCGTGTCTGATGGACAGATTATCTAATTGACTGGTGGTCAGTCAATGACAATAGGCACCGCAAACGCGGGTACACGGCCTCATACGCAATACGTACCCATCAAATAATCGCTTCAGAACGACCCTTATGCGCACTCATCGCAAATTGTCCAGTCAGAGCCGGGAGGCCCCTGCCTCCCGGAACTCATTCGCAATGGTCTCGCACGACCCCGGGGCTGGAGCCTCGGGGCTCTGAATCGCAATAAGGCAAATGTGATAAAGATGAAAAGGTTTTTGAGACAAGACCAGGAATCAGTCCATCAGAGCCCCAAGGTTCCCGTCTTCGGGACCCGAACGCCCAGTGTGCTCCGTTTACGCCTCAAACCTCTGTTTTTTCGATACGACCGTCCCAAAAAACTGATACGTTCGCTGCAGCAGCAGAAGCTAAACTCCCGCTACAATCGAAAGCGAAATCCGCATGAATGCAAATGAGCGAAGTAAGGTCATCACTCACGGCGTCGAGCGAACACCGAATCGGGCGATGCTCCGAGCCGTCGGTTTCAGTGATTCCGACTTCGAAAAGCCGATCATCGGCGTCGCTAACGGCTACAGCACGATCACTCCGTGCAACGCCAGCTTGAACGATCTGGCATTGCGCGCCGTCGATGTATTGCACGAAGCGGGAACGATGCCGCAGGTCTTCGGCACGATCACCGTAAGCGACGGCATCTCGATGGGCACCGAAGGAATGAAATATTCGCTGGTGTCGCGGGAAGTGATCGCGGATTCGATTGAGACGGTTTGCAACGCGCAGCGAATGGACGGCGTGATCGTCATCGGCGGCTGCGACAAAAACATGCCGGGAGGAATGATCGCTATCGCGCGGCTGAATATTCCCGCGATCTTCGTTTATGGCGGCACGATCAAGCCCGGGCATTACGCGGGAAAGAATCTCACGGTGGTCAGCGCGTTCGAAGCCGTCGGCCAACACAGCGCGGGGCGCATTGGCGACGCGGAACTCCTCGAGATCGAGCGGCACTCGTGTCCGGGCGCCGGTTCCTGCGGCGGCATGTTCACGGCGAACACGATGTCTTCAGTGATCGAAGCGATGGGAATGAGCTTGCCGTATTCCTCGACGATGGCGGCGGAAGACAACGAGAAGCGCGAGAGCGCTGCTGAGTCCGCGCGCGTACTGGCGGCCGCGGTGCAGCGGCAAATCTTGCCGCGACACGTCATGTCGCGAAAGGCATTCGAAAACGCGATTGCCGTCGTGATGGCCACCGGCGGTTCGACCAACGCCGTTCTTCATCTTCTGGCGATGGCGCGCTCCGCCGAAGTTCCGCTTTCGATTGACGATTTCGAAAGAATTCGCTCGCGGGTGCCCGTGCTCTGCGATTTGAAGCCGTCCGGAAAATACGTCATCACGGAATTGCACGCCGCCGGCGGAATTCCGCAGGTGATGAAGATCCTGCTGGCTCACGGCGTCTTGCACGGAGATGCAACCACGATTACCGGCCAAACGATTGCGGAAGTTCTCGCCTCCGTTCCCGCCGAACCGCGCAAGGATCAGGATGTAATTCATCCCTGGGATTCGCCTGTCTATCCGTACGGACACCTGACAATTCTAAAAGGAAATCTCGCCAGTGAAGGCGCCGTCGCGAAAATTTCCGGCATCAAGCACCAGAAAATGACCGGGCCCGCGCGCGTTTTCGATTCCGAGGAAGCCTGCCTCGCCGCGATTCTCGCGCACGAGATCAAGCCGGGCGACGTTCTCGTAATTCGTTACGAGGGGCCGAAGGGCGGGCCCGGCATGCGCGAAATGCTGGCTCCGACGTCGGCGCTGATTGGCGCAGGACTCGGCGATTCGGTTGGTCTCATCACGGACGGCCGTTTTTCCGGCGGCACCTATGGGCTTGTCGTCGGGCACGTTGCGCCCGAGGCCGCCGCCGGCGGGGGCATCGCGCTCGTGCATGAGGGCGATTCGATCACGATTGACGCAGAGAAGCGGTTGCTGCGCCTAAACATTCCAGAAGAAGAGTTCGAACGGCGCCACGCCGCGTGGGAGCCGCCGGAACCGCGCTATCGCTCTGGCGTCCTCGCCAAATACGTTCGCCTTGTTTCGAGCAGCAGCATCGGTGCGGTCACCGATCTCGTTTCGTGAAAGTGAATCGCCGGCCTGTTTGATTGCCATGCAGCCGTGCAGTGGAAACGCATAGATTTCGATTTCTTGTTGAGATTTAGCACAGCGGAGAAAATGGCACTGTATGTCGCCGTCCACATCAGGCCCGGCCCTTCGCGAAGCTTACGCAGCCGAGTCCGCAAAAATTCAGAAATCATTTGAAGCCACAGGCGACGGCCACGCCGCGATCGAAGAGCGCGCTGCCCTCACGGATCGCATCGCCTCCGAGCTACTTCTCGATTTCATCGGCAAAGGCTCGCCGGAAGTTTCGAAGCTGGCGCTAGTCGCCGTCGCGGGCTACGGACGCCGCGCGCTCTTCCCGTATTCGGATGTGGATCTCCTTTTTCTCTACGAGGACGCCGCGGCCGAAGCTCGATACAAAGATGCCACGCGAGAAATGTGCCAGGAACTCTGGGACATGCGGCTGCGGATAAGTCCGGCGACGCGCATTCTTAGTGAGTGCGCGAAATTCAACGCGGACAATCCCGAATTCAGCATTTCTTTGTTCGATTGCCGCCTGGTCGCGGGCAGCTCGCCATTATTTAATGAACTCAACGGGCACATCCTGCCGCAGCTTTTCTCCCGCCACCGCGATGATCTTCGCCGCAATCTTGCGGAGCTCACGCGCCAGCGCCATGCAAAATACGGCGACACGATCTTTCACCTCGAACCCAATCTCAAAAATTCACCGGGCGCATTGCGCGACTACCACGTCGCTTGTTGGCTGAAACAGCTCGCCGAAATGTCTGGCGATTCCGCGCACCCGCCTGCCAAGTGGCGCGAGGAATACGATAACGCCTTCGATTTTCTCGCCGCCGCGCGATGTCTCGTCCACTACCGGCAAGGGCGCGACGACAATTCGCTCACATACGAAGCCCAGGCCGAAGCCGCTTCCCGCGGCATCGGAATCGGCCGCGAAGTAGCCCCGGCGGATTGGATGCGATCTTATTTCCGCCACGCACGTTTGGTTTACGGACTCACCCTCCAGCTAATGAATCAAGCGGCGCCCGAACGAACAACTCTCTCCGAGCGCGTTGGGGAGTGGAAATCGCGGCGCGCAAATTCCAGCTTCAGTGTATCCGCGGGCAAGCTTTCTGTTCGCGACCCGAAATCTCTCGAACAGCGCGAGCTTTTACTAGAGCTATTCGAAGTAATGGCTCGCGACGGCCTCAAGCTCAGCCGCGAAACGGAACTGGCAATTGAAGCCTCCGTTCCGGAGTCGGACGGGCCGGCCGGCGTCGTTCCGGAACTCTGGCCGTACTTGCGCCGGATTCTCACTGCGCCGCACGCGGTGGAGGCACTTCGAGCTATGCACGCGCTCGGCGTCCTCGTGCGATTTTTGCCTGAATTCGCCGCGATTGACTCGCTCGTGATTCGCGATTTTTACCATCACTACACAGTTGACGAGCATTCGTTCCGGACTATCGCAAATCTCCAGATGTTGCGCGGCGCGGATACGGACTGGGAAAAGAAATTTGCAGCGATCCTCGCGGAGGTGGAGCAGCCCGAGCTTCTATTTCTGGCCCTGCTCTTTCACGACGTGGGCAAAGGAATGGCCGGAGACGACCACATCGAAGGCAGCCTCCACGCGATTGAAGAAGTATTTCCGCGTCTCGGAGTAACGCCCGAAGAAAGCGAAACCGTCCGCTACTTGATCGCCAATCATCTCGAAATGTCGGCCAACCTGCTGCGCCGCGATATTTTCGATCCGCAGACCATCCGCAACTTCGCCGAAAAAGTAGGAACGCCAGAGCGCCTCAAACTCCTCTGCCTCTTCACATACGCGGACATTCGCGCGGTAAATCCTCAGGCGCTGACGCCCTGGAAAGCGGAATCTCTCTGGCAGCTTTACGCCTCCACGGAAAATTATCTAAATCACAGCCTCGACGAAGAGAGGGTCCACGCCGGCGCCGACGACCGGCAATGGGTCGAGCGGATTCTGCCGCTGGTTTCCGATGACGCCGATCGCCAGGAGTTGCGCCAATTTCTCGAAGGCCTGCCGCGGCGCTATCTGCTGGCCCATTCGCCGCAGGAAGTCGCGCTGCATTTCCGGATGTCGCACCAACTCGATACGAATCCCGTCGAGCTGCATCTCGAACGCACCGGCCACATCTACGAGCTCACCGTTCTCACGGCCGATCGCCCGCACCTATTCGTCGGCCTCAGCGGCACGCTCGCCGCCTGGGGCATGAACATCTGGAAAGCCGAGGCGTTCGCAAATGCGAGCGCCACGATTGTTGACACGTTTCACTTCACGGATCCGTATCGCACGCTCGAGCTGAATCCCACCGAGATCGCCCGCTTCAAGGAGAGCATCGTTGACGTGCTCTGCAATCTGGTCAGCCTCGATACGCTCATGCGCGGGAGAAAGAATCCGCGTCCGCCGAAAGTGCCGAAGGTCACATTCTCCACGCAAATTCGTTTCGATGATTTTTGTTCGTCGCATTCCACGTTGATGGAGATCACCACGCAGGATCACACCGGCCTGCTCTATCAAATCACATCGGTGCTTGCGCACTACGGCTGCAACCTCGAGGTCGCATTGATCGACACCGAAGGTGAGCGCGCAATCGACGTATTCTATCTAACGCTCGATGGCGCGAAACTGGGCGCCGCCCACCAGCGCAAACTCCGCGACCTACTTCTAGCTCAGCTCTGAACTCAACTCCCAACCGCAGGCGAATACATTTAGCGCCGGACCGCCCTTCGTCCGGCACTGAGGGCGCTATCCAAAATCCCGCGACTCGCTATCACTCGATTCGATTGCAGGTTCAATAACAGCCTGAAACATTTTAAAAACTACCGCGTCTCACGGTGTAGGCTAAATACTGGAACGAAGCGCCGCATCGCAGCCTCACGCGGCGCTGTTTTTCGTTAGTCCGCCCGCAATCTGGGCAGGACCGGCAAATTGAGGAGAAAGCGATGCTTGCGAGCTTCACACGGACAATCGCCCTCGCGCTGATGGCCGCAGCCGCGCTGATAAGCTCGTCGAGCGCTCGCGCGAGCGCACCGAACGCGCCGCCTCAGGACCAGCCGACGGCGCCGAGCCAACTCGCCAAGCCCGTCGGAACCGTAAAAGCCGTCGCGGGAAACACGATTACGCTGACGACAGACGGCGGCGCCGAAGTCAACGTGACCGTCCAGGATTCCACGCGCATGGTCCGCACCATACCCGGCCAAAAAGATCTTTCCAAGGCGACGCCGCTTCAGATTCACGAGGTTGAGGTGGGCGATCGCGTGCTGGCTCGCGGGCAGCCCGCTGCCGACGGCAAGTCCGTGAATGCCATCTCGATCATCGTGATGAAGAAGTCCGACGTCGATGCGATGAAGCAGCAAGAACGCGATGATTGGACGAAGCGCGGCACCGGCGGACTTGTGAGCGCCGCGGATGCGGCGAGCGGCACGCTGACAATTTCAGTTTCGTCATTCGGGGGAACGAAAACGGTAACGATCCACACAACGAAAGACACGATCGTCCGCCGCTACTCGGCCTATTCCGTGAATTTCGACGACGCAAAAATCAGCACCCTTGACCAGGTCAAGCCCGGCGATCAATTGCGCGCGCGAGGCAAGCTGAGCGACGACGGCAAGGATCTCGCCGCCGAAGAAATCGTGTCGGGCACATTCTTGAATCTCGCGGGTCCGATCCTGGCGGTTGATCCCGCGGCAAAAACGCTGACGATCACCGATTTAATTTCGAAAAAGCCGGTTCTCGTGAAGATTTCGTCAGACTCGCAGATTCGGCAGATTCCGCCACAGATGGCGCAGATGCTCGTGATGCGATTCAAAGGCGGCGCGTCTGGCGGCCCAGCCGGTGCCGGCAACGCGCAAGGAGTGCCGCCCTCTGGCCAGGCAAATGGCGGAAATGGTGGCCAGTCGAATGGCGGGCAGCGCCCCGCAGGTGATGGCGCATCCCAATCCGGTGGCGGCGCCCGGCAGCCCCGCGGAGATTTTCAGCAAATGTTGAGCCGCTTGCCGGCAGCGACCCTCTCGGACTTGAAGAAGGGTGACGTCGTGATGGCCGTGAGCACTCAAAAAGATTCAAGCGGCGCGGTGACCGCGATCACGATGCTGAGCGGCGTCGACGCAATTCTTGCCGCGTCGCCGGCGGCTAGCCAGGTGATGCTCATGACGCCCTGGAATCTCTCAGCCCCCAGCGCCGAGGGCATGAGCCCATAAGAACCCCATAAGAAACAATGTAAAGCGGCGCGTGAAATGGCAATCCGGAAACGATGATTCGGGAGATGAAATGAAGTTTCGGCTCTTCGGAAGGACGAATTTGATCGCGGTCGCGGTACTCGCGCTCTTCTGCTCGCTCGGGTTTGCGAGCGCGATCGAAGCGCAGACGACCGCTGCCACGGCCACCGGCACGCTTCGCGGAACGGTAACCGATCCATCCGGCGCCGCAATCTTGGGCGCGACGGTACTCGCGACTTCCACTTCCGATCAAACTTTCACCGCGCAATCGGGCAAAGACGGAGTCTACGTCCTAAAGAATCTTCCGCCGGACACTTATTCGCTCACCATCGGTTCATCCGGCTTCGCGCTTTTCGAAAAAGACGGCGTGACAGTTGCCGCCGGTCAAACCCAAACGCTTGACGCACAACTCGCGATTGAAGCTCAAAGCGAGCAAGTCACGGTAACGGACACAACGACAACCGTTGACGTCAATCCCGCCAACAATGCAAGCGCACTCATTCTGAAGGGCAAAGATCTCGACGCACTGTCCGACGATCCCGACGAACTGCAATCTGAGTTGGAAGCGTTGGCCGGTCCCTCGGCCGGTCCGAACGGCGGACAGATTTACATTGACGGCTTCACCGGCGGCCAACTTCCTCCCAAATCATCCATCCGCGAGATTCGCATCAACCAGAATCCTTTCTCGGCCGAATACGACAAGCTGGGATACGGCCGCATCGAGATTTTCACCAAGCCCGGCACCGACAAGTTCCACGGGCAGTTGCTCATAGACGGCAACGATTCATCGTTCAACTCGCGCAACCCCTTCTCGCCCGCGGAGCCAGCCTATTACACGACATTTTTCAGCGGCAATCTCAGCGGCCCCATCAACAAAAAGGCCTCATTTTTCCTTGACGTCGAGCGGCGCAACATCAATAACGTCGAAGTCGTCAGCGCCGAAGTCCCCTGCGCCACGGACTTTGGGCCCGACTGCCCAACTGGCGTACCCAATTTCACTCCCGTTCCGTTCAGCGCGGCGGTCGCCAACCCGAACACGCGGACGACTATAAGCCCGCGCCTCGATTGGCAACTCACCCCGAGCAATACGCTCACGTTGCGTTACCGCTACGTCGATAGCAACCAAACCAACGGAGGAATTGGCCAATTCAGTCTCGCTTCGCAGGGATACAACGTCGCGAATAAAGAGCAGGTCATACAAGCGGTGGACAACCAAGTGATCAGCCCGAGGATCGTGAACGAAACGCGATTCCAGTTCACCCTCGATCAGGATAGCCAGCTTGCCCAGAATTTCACGCCTTCCATCTCCGTGCTCGGAGGTTTCACCGGCGGCGGCAACAACGAGGGCGCGGTCGTCGGAAGCGACAACACGACCGAGATTCAGAACTACACCTCAATTTCCTTCGGCAAACATTTTTTCAAATTTGGCGGCAGGCTGCGCTCCTACCAGTTGAACAACAACACGAACTCCTATTTCAATGGCAACTTCACATTCGGATCGCGTGTATTTCAGGGTCAGACGCTGACGGGGCTCGATGCATTTCAAATCACGGAGGCGGGCATCGCGGCCGGGTTGACGCCTGAACAAATCCAGGCACAAGGCGGCGGCCCGAGCCAATTCATCATCAGCACGGGCAATCCCTTCATTACCGTGAACCAGTTTGATCTCGGTCTGTACGTTCAGGACGACTGGCGTTTTCGTCCCAATATCACGCTGAGCGCCGGGCTCCGCATGGAGACGCAGGACAACATCCGCCCGCATGGCGATCTGGCGCCGCGTCTTGGCGTGGCGTGGGGTCTCGGCGGCGGAAAAAACAAGGCCGCGAAAACTGTCCTGCGCGCGGGCTTTGGATTTTTCTACGACAGGTTCACGGACACCTACGTTCTTCAGGCCGAGCAGCAAAACGGAATCAACCAGCAGCAATACGTCATCAACAATCCGAATTTCTATCCAACCATTCCCCCGGTCAACTTGTTAGCCGCCAGCAGCACGAGCATTCCCACGATCTACCAGATCAATCCGAATCTCCGCGCGCCGTACACCATTCAGACCGCCGTCAGCCTGGAGCGCCAACTGACGAAGAGCGCGACGATGGCGGTCACCTACATTAATTCGCGCGGCGTGCACGCGCTTCTCTCCCAAAACATCAACGCGCCGCTGCCCGGAACTTATGATCCCGCCGATCCCGCAAGCGGTGTGCGGCCTCTCGGTGTTCTCCGGAATATCAATCAGTTTCAGTCCGATGGCATGTTCAACCAGAACCAGCTAATCGCGAATTTCACCGTTCGGCTCGGCTCCAAGCTTTCGCTGTTTGGTTATTACACGTTGAACGACGCCAAGAGCGACACCGCCGGCGCATCGAGCTTTCCCGCGAATCAGTACGATCTGGCGCAGGATTATGGACGCGCCGCGTTCGACGTCCGCAATCGCATGTTCATTGCCGGAAGTTGGTCCGCACCTTACGGCATCCGCGTCAGTCCGTTCATCGTTGCAGCTTCCGGCGCGCCATTTAACATCACTATCGGCGAGGACATTTACGGCCAGGGCGTTTTCACCGAGCGCCCTGCCTTCGCCACCTCGGCCACGCTTCCGCAAAACCTCGTCGTGACGAAATACGGAAACTTCGATCTCGCGCCCGCAACCGGTGAGCCGCTCATTCCTGTTAACTATGGTGACGGTCCCGGCCAATTCACGATGAACCTTCGCATCAGCAAGACGATTGGCTTGGGGAAGAAGCTCGAATCTGCTTCGGCTGCCCCCAGCGGGGGGGGCGGCGGGCAAGGCGGAGGCCCTGGCGGCGGCGGTGGCGGTAGCCGTGGCGGCGGAGGGGCAGCTGCGCCAGGAGGCGGCCTTGGCCCCCGCGGACTCAGCGGCAGCGGTGGTGGTGGCGGAGGTCCGTTCAGTTTCGGATCGACACCACGGAAATATAATCTGACGCTCTCCGTCTCTGCGCGCAATCTGTTCAACAACGTCAATCTCGGCATGCCCATCGGCACGGTGACGTCGCCTCTCTTCGGCCGCTCCAATTCCATCGGTGGACTTTTCACCAACGCTACATCGTCATCGGCCAACCGCCGCATTGACCTCCTTCTAACTTTCAGCTTCTAATTCCATTCGTCGCGCCGGCATCTTGCCGGCGTTTTT
>PMAA01000176.1:0-182 GCA_003152355.1 Acidobacteriota bacterium
CTCGATCGCCTGGCGATGTCGCGCGATCATCAGGGCGTCATCGCGCTCGCCGCTTCCCGCGCGGCCCTCGCGCTCGAAGATCTGCTGGAAAAGAAAACCGGCCAATCGCTGCTCGTCTTGCTCGATGGCGTCGAAGACCCGCAAAATCTCGGCGCGATCGTGAGGACCGCGCTCGCGGCGGG
>PMAA01000176.1:226-19706 GCA_003152355.1 Acidobacteriota bacterium
CTCGACGAAACGGCGAAGCAGATTTACACCGAGGCGAAATTTACCGGCAATATCGGAATCGTCCTGGGTGGCGAAGGCCACGGCCTGCACGAATTGACTCGAAAGCGCTGCGACTTTATCGTCTCGATCCCGACAACCGGCCCCGTGCGCTCGCTCAATGTCTCCGTCGCCGCCGGCGTCGTCCTCTTCGAAGCCGTCCGCCAACGACGCAACGCAAAATCTTAATTCAATCGTCTACTTGTCGTATTGCAGAAGCGAAAAGACATCAATGCCGGGAAGTTTCGACCGGCCATTCAGGAAATTCAATTCGAGCGCGAACGCCGCGCCTGCTACTTCGCCTCCGAGTTGCCGAATCAACTGTGCGGCCGCAGCCGCCGTGCCCCCAGTCGCGAGCAANNCCGTACTCGAGTTGGTAGGTGACTTGTGCCGTCTTCGCAGGGAGCTTATTGGGCTTTCGAATGGGAACGAAACCGGCATTCAAGCGATACGCGAGTGCGGGGCCAAAAATAAATCCGCGCGCTTCGATCCCTACAACTACATCAATCTGGCGCCCGTTGTAGTGGTCGCACAGTTGGTCTACGAGACTGCGGAATCCATCCTTGTCGCGAAGAATGGTCGTGATGTCGTAGAACAGAATTCCCGGCTTCGGATAATCAGGAATCTCGCGGATTAATTTTTTCAAGTCGTCCATGCACTTGTCCTTTCACCAGTCGTCCCGTTCGATCGTGAAGCGATCCGCGTAGCGCGAATCCACGCCGCGCTCTTCGTCTTCGACATTCGATACGCTAGCGAACCGCGGGCCTCGCGCCAGTTCCGCCCGCAGCGCGGCAAGAAGAGCCGGCGAACCGATGGCGTAAACCTCGACGCGGCCGTCGCTCAGGTTCTTTGCGTAGCCCGAGACGCCAAGCCGCTGCGCCGCGCCCCGCGCGAAAAAACGATACCCGACACCCTGCACCATTCCGGAAATCAGAAAGAGTCTCGCGGTTGTGGTTTCCGGCAAGTCAAGTCCGCTCTTGGCAAACGGGCGATTCTACCAGACTGCGCCGCCGGTCGTGCCGCAACTCTTCGTTGCCGCTGACATTCTCGATAACTCATGTCAGAATCCACCGTTGAATTCCGGCGGACGCGAAAATCTATGGCTCTTTCTCCAGGTCCTCGCCGCATTTTCGCCATGGTGCTGCCGGTCGTGATTATTGCGCTAGTTTTTCGCGCGCCTGCGCAATCCGCGCCTCAAGATTCTTCATCCCAGTCAGACACACCGCATGGCGTTGAAATCGTTGTGCACGGCGGCTATCCGGAATTGCATGTGGATGGCGAGCCGTTTTTCATCCATTCAGCGGCGTTTTTCTATTACCGAATCCCGCGCGACCTCTGGAGCGTCTCGCTCGACCGCTATCGCGCCCTCGGCATCAACACGATTGATATTTACATCCCGTGGAACTGGCACGAACCGTCCGAGGGAACCTTCGATTTTGACGGCCAGACGAACCCGCGCCGCAATCTTCGGGCGCTTTTGAAACTCATCGCCGAGAAAAATCTAAAGCTGATTGCACGCCCCGGGCCGGTCATCCTAAATGAATGGCGCTGGGGCGGGTATCCGGGCTGGCTGCTGAAGCGCCCCGAATACGCAGCCTCGAACCCGATGGACGATATTGACCTCCTCGAAGGCCGCTATCCGCCTCTTGCCTCCCTCAACGCGCACGACGCCGAAGCGGCTGCGAAGGGCTGGCTCGACAATCCGATTCACATGGCGGCCGCAAAGAAGTGGCTCGAGGCTGTGGCACATGAACTCGCGCCTTACGTTGCCGGCAATGCTGCACCCTCCGAGCCAGAAGCGCGTCGTTCAAAAACACAACCCCCAGCACCTCCCAATACTCCGCTGCTTTTTGTCCAGATCGATGACGATGCAGGCGAGGGCAGGACAAACAATATCGGTCCGGATTTTTGGCGCTACTTGAGGTCGCTCGGCGACATGCTGCGGTCCGGCGGCCTCAACGTGCCCTTCTTCATCAATCCGACGGACATGCGTGTCGCAGCTTCGGGTTCGGCGCTGCCTGAGCCTGTCGGCGTTATGGGCCAGTGGTACATGCGCCCGGATACACAAACGCAGACGACGGTACGCTCGTTGACTTCCGAAGACGCGGCGACGATTGAATTCTTCACCGAGGAACTGAAAACGCAGCCGCTGTTTCCTCCTGCGCTCATCGAGTATCAAGCCGGATGGTACGCGCCCGCGGATGACGATCGTGCCGCCGAGAATCCACCGTCAAACACCCTCGAAAGCTCGCGCTTGTTTCTCGGCAACGGCCTTCACGGCATCAGTTACTTTCCACTGCAAGACACGCTAACGCCCGCGACCTATTCGGTGCCGCGGGCGAATCAGGCTTATCTCTGGGGCGCGGCGCTCGATCCCAACGGGCACCGCCAGCGGCGTCTGGATGCGGTCAAGCGAAATGGCGACGTTATGAAGCAGTGGAGCAAGCAACTCGCGGCGTCGCATAAGCGCGCGGATTTCGGGATTGTGTATCCCATCGGGGCGTATTCGCAGACGGCGCTCGCGCCGCCGGACATTCTTCGCATATCGGGAACTGTGCAAAAAATTGAACGCCTCGCACGGCTCGATCATCTCGCGAGCGAATTATTAGACCCTCAGTATCAACCTGCCGGCCAGCTTCTGCGCGACCCGCTCGTCTTTCTTCCGGCGCTAGATTCGCTCGGCAGTCAATTCCAACTCTCCGAAAAGGCACAGGAGGCTCTCGTGGATTACGTCCGGCAAGGCGGAACGCTCTTCGTATTTCCGTCGAGGCCGGTTGGAAACACGGTCGCACAACTTTGGAGCGAAGCGCCCGCGGAACGTGCCGCGCCTTCTGAAGTTGTCTCCGCGAGCTGGAAGTTCGGCGCGGGCCGGGTCATCGAGTCCTCAATAGACTTCTATTCCTGGATAAATTTGAAGGAGAGTTTCGAGGAAAATCGCGCTCACGAAGTCGCTGCATGGTCCATTCAGGCAGTCGAAGCGATTCTTACGGAGGCGAAAATTCAGCCTGCAATTCGAGTGGCCGGAAATCCTCCATCGGCGAGCAATCTCATCATCACCGAGATCGTGAGTAATGAAGGGACGGGCTCACTCGGCGCCAGGACGAGCGGCCAAGGCTGGATCAGCGTCACAAACCTCGACTCCGAGGCAACGATTGACGCGCCTCTCACGGTTCTCCTGCCAATGTCTTCTTCCGCTGGCGGCGCTGCGCAAACCACCACGATCCCCGTGACCGTTCCGCCGAAAGAGTCGCTGTTACTTCCATTGTTCATTCCAATTTGCGATGAGGTGCTGGACCCCGCCACTTGCAAAGACGCAGTGACAGCCTCGGGCGCCGAATACCTGGGGGCTGTCCGCGAAGGCAAGGCACTCGAACTCAATTTCTACGCGCCGGCCAAATCCGAGATTCGGCTGCGCCTCGATCACGTGCCGTCACATATATCCCTGCAGGACGGGACGATTGAAAATAAGTGGGACCCACTCACGCAGGAAATGACACTTACCATCCCGCGCGGCGCTTCGCCGAACTTTTCCCGTCAACTCAAGCTCCAGATGCCATACGTTCCGCACGCGCCGGCCGCGGCACAGGCCGGCTCTAATCCGCTGTCCGATTTCGAGCTTTCAGTTGCGAACGCCGTACGCTTGCCGCTCGGCCAGAGCACATATTTTGCGCCGTTTCCGCCGCTCGTCGTTTTGGACGATCCACGTTCGATGCGGGTCGTTTTCCAGGCGACAAATCCAAGTTTTTCCAAGCAGGTCGAACTTCTTGATGTGAGTGTCACCGGCGCGTTTCGCGGCTCGGCGAGCCTCCGCATGACACCGGGGCTCGATTCCGTAACAGATATGATGTTGAAGCCATCGAACGGCCAGGCGGGCTCCGGGAAAGCATTTGAGCCGGATCCAGACGGACTAGTTCACGGCACGGTTGAACTGCGCGGCGGGCATGAACACGACGAGATGCCCATTTCATTCCTGACGCTGCGAGAAGGCGGCGTCACCCCATATCGTTTCGATTTCGACGGCGACGGCTCGGACGAATGGGTCCTCGAAAATTCGAGGCTCCGCCTCATCGTCTCGCCGAAAAGCGGCGGCCACGTCCTCGCACTGGTGGCGAAGGATAGCGCCGCGGACCTTTTCAGCAGCGTCGGCGGCGTTCGCGACAATTTTTCGTTCACGCCAAATCCGCCAGAAATTTCTCCCGAACGTGAACGCGGGCGGTACGGTCTTTTTAATCGCATGTACGTGCCGGAGTGGATCGGCGATGACAAGAACATGGCCATGCGGCTCCGCTATCACGCACCGGATGTGTTTCCGAGTGGTGCAACGATTGAAAAAACTCTCTCACTCGATGGCACGGATAGTTTTCACGTCAGCTACACAGTGACGCTCGATAAGCCGGCTGATTCTGGCGCAGCGGATGGTGGAAAAGCTAAGCCCGCGGGGAACGAAGCGCAGCCGCAGTCGTTCGTCGCGGTGAATTCGATTCCCGCTACCGAGGACAGCGTGCGCGTGACGCGCATCTGCTGGACGTACGCTCAAGAACCGGCTGCGGCGAGCGCTGCCGCTCCTCAAAAATCGCCGGCTAACGAATCCGAGCATACGCAAATGCACTGTGAGGAGTTCGTGCCCGGTGGCCCGACGATCGAAATTCCCGCCGAAGCGAAAGGCCTGGAATTGCGCACGCCAGGCCGGCCGGGCCTCGCGCTCGATTGGGGCTCTGGCAAAATGTCCGTCGAGCCCAAAAGATATTCCGTTCTGCTCAAGCTTCAATCGCGCGCGCTCGCGCCCGGTGTGGAGCTGAAGATGACGATGACATTTCACGTCCTTGCAGCGGATTGAGCGAGTGACTTAATCCGGAACTGGCCGTTCACCTCCACCAAGCGATTCCCGGCGCCGGATTTGCTAGAATCCGAGGTCCAGCGCTTCCGTTCCGCGCTCGAGGAGGTAACACCATGGCGCAGAATTTCCAGAACCACGCAAGGTTCGTCCCGGCCTATCATTTCTTCGCGCTTCCCATATTCCTGATCAATTTCGTGTCGCACGTCGTCCAGGTCTTCAGGCATCTCTCGTTCGGTTCTGTGATGGCCTGCCTCACAGCCGCGGCATTGGTCGTGCTGGCGTTCTACGCGCGCGTGTTTGCGCTCACGGTGCAGGATCGTGTGATTCGCCTCGAAATGAAACTGCGCTTGCAGCAGTTGCTTATGGCGGACTTGCGCCCGCGCATCGGCGAGTTTACCCCAGCGCAACTCGTCGGGCTTCGTTTCGCGAGCGATGCTGAATTGCCGGAGTTGGCGCGCAAAGTCCTAGACAGCAAAATTTCGGATCGTGCGAATATCAAGAAAATGATTAAGGATTGGCAGGCGGACTATCTGCGAGCATGAGAGCTGCGGGCTCGAATCGAATGCGTGGGCGAACCGAATCAGCCAGCGCCGGCGCGTCCAAACGCATCTAATCCCTTGAGATCGATCCTTTGAAAATTCTACCCATCGCCATCACGCTTCTCTCTCTGCTCGCGACGGTTTCCAGCGCAGCACGCGCACAGGCTTCAGGTCCCGTCGCGCCGCCGCCGAAATACGAAGTCAAGCGAGTTCCCGCCCAACCGGCCGACGTGAAGGCGCCGCCGATACCGGTCGAAGAAATTATTCGCCGGTTCGCGGCCAATGAAGACGTCATGAAGAAAGCGTTCGACCAGTTCTCGTTCAACCAAACGATCCGCATCAAGGAAATGAGCGACCCGGCGGGCGAATTCTCGGTCACCGGCGAAATGTTTATGAAGTCAGACGGCCTGCGTTACGACCGTATCGTAAAGCAGCCGGTCTCGACGTTGAAACAAACCACGTTCTCGCTCGAGGATGTGAAGACGGTCGCCAATCTTCCGCTCTTCGCGCTGACCACTGACCAGCTTTCGAATTACACTTTGAAATATGAAGGGACCGAAAAACTCGACGAGTTGAATACTTACATCTTTCGCGTTCAGCCGAAGCTGCTCATGCGCAATCGTCCACTTTTTGACGGAGTCGTCTGGGTGGACCAGCAGGAATTCGCGGTAGTGAAAAGTTCGGGGAAATTCGTGCGCGAAGTGGTGACACAGGGCAACGGGCTCCCGTTCTCGATGTTCGACACCTACCGGGAAAATATCAGCGGCAAGTATTGGTTTCCGACCTATACCGTTTCCGACGATTTTGTGAGCGAGCCAAACGGGCAAAATCTTCCGCTTCACCTCGTCGTTCGCTCCACCGATTTTCAGCCGAACCCAGTCGCAGTCACCGCGGCCCCTGCGCCTGCCCCGCCGCCATCCACACAGAAGCCCAACTGAGCGCAGGATCGCCCGCAATCGCTTGCGAATTACAGATTTCAATTGTTAGGGAGTTCTTCGATCCAGTCTGGAAGTTCTGCGATGGAATCGAGCATGAGGTCAGGCCGCGCATCCAGAACTCTCGCGGCAGTCGGAAACGGCCCGCACACGCCGATCGCGCGAACTCGTGCGCGGCGGGCCATTTCGATATCCTCGGGTGAATCGCCGACGTAGACGCACTCTTCGGGAGACAATTTCAGCCGGCGCAGCGCGAGATTGAGCGGAGCCGGATGCGGTTTCCGGCGTCCCGCGTCTTCGGCACACACGCACGCGGAAAAATGCACCGTGAGGTTGAAGTCGCGCAGTTGCTCGCAAACGCGCCACCTCGTTCCACTCGTGACGATCCCAAGCGTAAAGCGCGGCGCCAGCCGTCGAATCACATTTCGCGCTCCCGCCAAAAGCGCCGGAGATTCCTTCGCATAGGCTTCATGCCAGAGCCGGTCGGCTTTATCCCACATCGCCCGCGGTAGTTTGGCCGCGCGATAGACGTGATGCCAGTTCGGAGAGTAATGCCGCTCGAGTTCGGGCATGCCCCAAGCAATTCCCATGGCGCGAAACATAGAGAGATACGCGCGGGAGTCCGAACGGTAGGAATTCAAGAGCGTGCCATCCCAATCAAGGAGGACGCCGCGCGCAGCAAATCGCGATCGTTTCACAGGGATGAAATCGTAGCAGAGTTCAGAAGCTGGCGCTTATTGCGCGCCGTAGCGATTGGGAAGCGTATCGTCGCGCTTGAACGCGATGTCGTCGAATGCGGCGGCGTAACCCTTCCAGCCCGGTGTTTGCGATTCCTCGACGCGGACGATATGCGCCGCAGTCCGCATGCGGACGCTGCCCTGGCCGAGTGGGCGGCCAAGGAGACCTACTTCCATTTCGATGGCCGTGCCGCTCTCGATCTCGCAGGGCGCCAGGAAGAACACACCGCTCGAGCTGATGTTTTTCGTGACAAGAGTGATTCCGTGCGCCTGCGTTTGCCCATCCACGCCCACGAGACGCAGCGGAAGATTAAGATAAGCCCTCGGTGCGCAGCGCCTCTCGTAGGAGAGGCCTACTGCGTACGTCGGGACGAGGAATACCCGCCGTGGCCGAACCGTTTCGAGGCGTTTCGGTTCCTCTGTACGGTTCTGCGCATCCTTGCGCGAAAAATCGACAGTACCCCACGCCAATGGCTCGGGCAATGCTCCCATGTGTGGATGACCCCCAGGTCCCCCCGGCAAAGGCAATGCCGGCTGGTTGGGACTATCTCGGAATACGCAATCTAGGTCAACGAAAGGAAAAGATAACCCGTTTCAAAGAGTAAACACGGTCTTCGCTTTACATTCGCTAACGCGCACAGTGCGAAACGAGTTTTTCGCGAGATGAGTTTGCAACGCTCAAGATGGCGACTGCCCGAGACTGCCAGTGTTCTCGAAGCCGGGATGAACCGAAAATCGATGTTCGGCGCCGCTCGAATCAATAATCACGAGGCGCGTGCGATGAACATCGAAACTTTCCGGCGGCTGGAAATCGATCCTACGTGCGAACATCCCCGAAAAAAGAAACGCGAGCCATCCGGTCAGTTCCCGGTTGTGAGGCAGCGGGTCTGTGCCGGCGCGTTTCTGGAAATCTTCGAGCGCCGACTGATCGGTCCCGACGCTTGACCGGCCTTCGGAATCAAGCCTCGCCGTCTCCCGGTTGAGAATCCAGTAAGATGCATCGTGCAGGACGGAAGATTGGTACGGCACGCCCGCACAAATCGTCTCGAGCCGGTATCCCTTGATGCTCGATGAACGCGGCGGCAGGCTCATCAGCGCCACCCTCAGAACAAGCGCGTAATCAGCACCATTCGGCGGGTACGGCGCGTCGCAGTAGAGTTCGAGAATCTCGCCCCGCAGTTTGGCACGCGAGCCATCGTCGGACGCACCGCGGCCTCGCTGCATCACGCGCCAAACTATAAAGCCAGCGGCCACAACTATAATCAGAACCAGTGCAACGATGGCCATTCAAGGCACCTTCAATTTTAAACAACATTCTAAGAACGGCGGCAAACACCAGGCGGACCCAAGACCCCGGACGCAATCCTATCCCTCCAGCATATCCTTCGTCGAGTCCTGTGGACCAAAAGAGCACCCTCGCACACACGTATCCTTGAAAACTTCGAGAATCCCGGGCTTTGGTTTGCGCGCTAGAATCGGATAGCCAATTTCTCGGAAGTTCTGTAATTTGTCGAGTGCCGGAACAGATCAATGAGCGCACTTCAACATCACATGCACAGCAAAACGGCCGTTGAAAGTGATCCACGTTGGCACGCGGTCGAGACTCGCGACCGGTTTGCGGACGGTGCTTTTGTGTACGCGGTGCGCTCGACCGGAATTTATTGCCGGCCATCTTGTCCATCAAGAAAACCTCGGCGCGCCCAAGTGCTTTTCTTCCGCGTCCCCGAAGATGCCGAGCGGAAAGGTTACCGGGCATGCCGGCGCTGCCGTCCGGCGCAGGAGGAGCAGCGCGATCCGCAAGCAACGGCGGTCGCGCGCGTTTGCCAGCATATCGAGACCGTGCTCGCCGATCCCAATTCCGCGGGCGATGAAAACGCGCTGAAGCTTCGAGCGCTCGCATCGCGCGCGGGAATCAGCGCCCACCAACTCGGCCGCGCCTTCCGCCGGTTAATGGGCATTACGCCCAGGCAGTACGCCGACGCGCATCGGATGCGCCGATTGAAATCGCGTTTGAAAAAAGGAGATGACGTGACGACAGCACTCTATGACGCCGGATTTGGCTCGAGCAGCCGCCTCTACGAACGCGCACCGCAACAATTGGGAATGACTCCCGCAACGTATCGCCGCGGCGGCGAGGGAATGCAGATTCGCTACACCATCGCAGCTTCGCCGCTCGGCCACGTTCTTGTGGCGGCTACGAAGCGTGGAATCAGCGCCATCTATCTCAGCGAGAACGACGCGACACTCGAATCGGAGCTGCGCCGCGAATATCCGCGCGCGCAAATCGAACGCGATCGCTACGGCCTCGAAAGTTGGGTGCGGCAGATCGTTGACCATCTGCGCGGGCGCGAACCGCGGCTCGATCTGCCAACCGACGTACAAGCCACGGCCTTTCAGCGCCGCGTGTGGGAAGAATTGCGGAGGATTCCGTACGGCACGACGCGCACTTACACGCAAGTGGCGCGTGCAATCGGCCAGCCGACGGCCGTTCGAGCCGTCGCGCGCGCCTGCGCCACGAATCCTGTTTCCATCGTCGTGCCTTGCCACCGCGTCGTCCGCGAAGACGGCAATCTGGCCGGCTATCGCTGGGGGATTTCGCGGAAGGAAACTCTAATCGCGAACGAATCCCAGCACGCTGCATCCGCAAAAATCGCCAAACGATAACTCATTAGGAACTTCGAGACGCCGCGCCCGTCCGTCAGAGCCCGAGGCCCCCGCCTCGGGAGACACACGCACTGCTTCGCGCACGAATTTAGATTGCACCTGGACTCGTTCGAGTGAACGAATGGCTTGATAAAAATGCGAACTATCCCTGAGGCTTGACCTTCTCTGCGCCCTTCCAGTGCGGCTTGAATTCCCCTTCATCAATCGGCGCATTACGCACGATCTTCGTATAGCGAATGATGAAATAATCTTCCGAACCGGTCTCGAAAAACTGTTGCTGCACGGGAAGCCAACTGCTTTCGTCGAACCACAGTTCTATTTTTGAAATTTGGTTGCGAACCGCCTCGGATTTCGGCGTCAATTCGAGCTCGATAACCTTCTTGCCGTCGAGCACCGGTTCGCCGCGCAGCGTGACAAGATAGCCTTTCTTCAGTTCGTGCCCCGGCGTACCGAAACCCAGCAGCAGATACTGATCCGCGAAAGCTTTGTATTTCCCGAGATTGTATTCTTCTACTCGATTCAGCTTCGGATTGAAAATAAAAAGCGAGTCGCCAGTGCGCAAGATCGTACGTGGGTCGGGTTCCTTCAAGTCCAGCCGCATCTTTTCGCCGCGCACGATAATCGTTCCAGACTCTGTAGATTTGTCGTCGACGACCACTGTTACTTTCGTCCGTTCCACATCGGCCGACAAACTGTGGAAATCACGCGCCGACGCGTCGAGGTGGTTAAGCGCCTGCTCGAGCGACATTGACGGGTGTTCCTGCGCTGCTGCAACCCCGGATGCCACAACGAAGACCAAGGAAACTAATACTGCCCAGGATCGTCCCAAAAATATCTCCTTCAAGGCCCATGCCACAAGCGCGCAAAACCCACAAATCATAGCACATCGAATAAGATGCACTTCCGCGCCGGCAGGTTCCAGAGTGGCTGATTCACGCAACGAGAAGCGGCCTAAAATGCGCTAAAACTTTATTCCAACGTCGTAATATTCGACCGAACCATCTTCGCCCCGGGTGGGATTGATTTGAAGAACCTGGAACGTCCGGCCTTTCAATTCCTCCACCGAGCGGCCAAGAATTTCGTGGGTTTCCGCTTCAAGCTCCGGCGTCGGTTTTTGCGCGCGCTTGTTGGGCGCTAAGGTAGCGGCGTTAATTCGGTAAGTGCGCGTACCCGCGGCGTCATCGTCGGCAACAAGTTGGATCATCGCTTCACGTTGCGCGGCGGAGGCACTCGTCTGCGGCTGGTCGTTGAACCACTTGCGAGGAGTGACTAGAACGAAAATGAGAATCGCGACGACCATTACGTCATACGGCCAGCTTCCGCGATCGTAAGACCAAAATAGTGTGCGGACGATTCCGTTCCAGAGCTTGCGCATTTCAGTGAGTCGCGTTTGCTCCGTCCACGACGAGGCCATCGCGCATGTGCAACACGCGGTTGCCGTATGTGGCGGCTTCCGGATTATGCGTGATCATCACGATCGTCTGGCCCAGATCCTTATTGAGCTGGCGCAGGATGCCGAGGACGTTATCCGAGCTTTGCGTATCGAGATTTCCCGTGGGTTCATCGGCAAGAATAATTTTCGGTTCGTTGATGATCGCGCGTGCAATGGCTACGCGCTGCTGCTCGCCGCCAGATAGCTCCGATGGCCGGTGCTTCATCCGGCCCGTCAGGCCCAGCATCGAGGTGATGAGCTCAAAACGATGCGGATCGAAACCGTCGCCGTGAATGTGTTGGGCCAGGGCGATGTTGTCATGCGCGTTGAGCGTCGGCAGGAGATTGAATCGCTGAAAGACGAATCCGACTTTGTGCCGCCGAAGCCTGGTTCGTGCCGCATCGTCGAGCACGGAAAGATCGTTGCCGTCGAGCAGCACCCGCCCTTTCGACGGGCTCGCCAAGCCGCCTATTACGTGGAGGAAAGTGGATTTGCCGCACCCGGAAGGGCCCATGATTGAGATGAATTCGCCGGGCATCACGTCAACGCTGACCCCGCGCAGCGCCGCGACCTCGACTCGTCCCGAGCGATATACCTTCCACAGGTTTTCGGTCTTTAGAATCAGCTCCAAGTACAGCTCCCGTTGGCCGTTGAGTTTCGGGGAACCGTACAAGTTTAGTCGCGATTTCGATTTCTGCCTAGAACACGTTTCACAGCGGGTTGATCGTCGCGGGTCCGGGAGTGCTTTTGAATCCAGCCGTTCTTGGCAAAACGGCCCCCGTGTAGCATCTAGCGCCAGGATTTTAAGCGGGAAGAAGCGGGTTACGCCTATCCAGGGAATGAATTCCGGCAGAATTGATTTCAAGATGTCGTTGGGCCAGGTGCCTCGCTCTGAAATGTGCCTTTGCGCGCCGTCCCCACTGGCGAATAAAGTAGTAATTGAGAGTTCCGCCGATCACGCCGCTCAGAACGGGTATCAGCCTGCCTGCCCATTTCTCGGCGACATCGGCGCCCATTTTCGTCGCGATGCCCTCCATGATTCGCGGGACAAAGCGCTCGACCACTTCCTTCTCCAGGATGTCTCGTCCGAGATCGAGGCCCGCAGCCGTGCCGGCCGCAATCCAAAGCCCGATGACTTCTTCCTCAGTCGCATATTCAAAGCCATATACCAGGCTCAGCTTCTGCAGCATTCGCATTGCGATAACAACGAGGAAACTCATGTCCGGCACAACCGTCAGCATACCGCCCATGCCGATGCCAGCGCCTTCGAGCGCTGCGACTGTCTTTGCCGAGGAGATCACTCGGTCAGCAACGTTGTCGAGTGCAGCGACGGGCAGCCGAAACATGTCGTCATAGGAAATAATGGGTAACCGGTAGGCGCGCCGCAGATGGTTCAAATAGGCTGCCGAATCGAGACGGACGCTCGAATACGCCCGCGACAATCCGGTGTGAATTGCCCGGTGCAAGAGGCTCCGAAGTTCGGGTCCTTCAGGCGATTTGGCCATACACCACCATTGTAGATGAAATCGACCCCAGAGGGCCACGTTTGGCCAAGTAAAGGTTTTTTCCGGTCCAGTTTTACGGTACGACTGCAATTCTTGTTGTGGCATCTGAAAATGATTTACCTTTTCGCGTTGTCGTTGTTGGCGCTATTGATCTCTTTCTCTCTATCCAACGCCAATCGCAATTCCCCCAGCCCATCGAATAGAGGCCCGCTGCCCACGACGTCGCCGGCATGCGCCCCTAATTGAGAGTTAGGAGTTAAAGGAGCACATGGCTCCGCTTCCAAGCATTTCCGCCGCAGATATAAGACAATGGTCTTTATGCGTCATTCAGGTGCTGCAGATATGCGAATCTCCCCGAGGTCCGGCCGAGGGTCCGCCGGCGCCTCCGAGGGCGCGTCGAAGCCCAAGGAGACCGGAAGCTTCATCAAGCTCCTCCCGGAAGTCTGGGCTTACGTCCACCCGCAGCGCTGGCTCCTGCTCACAGGCTTTGGTCTGATTGCGATCAACCGGGTTGCAGGCCTCGTGCTTCCGGGCTCGACGAAGATTCTCGTGGACAACATCATCACGAAGCGCCAGGTTCACCTCCTATTGCCTCTCGTCCTGGCGGTTCTGGCCGCAACTGCAATTCAAGGCGTTACCTCCTACACATTGACGCAGCTACTCTCCAAGGCCGCGCAGCGCATGATCGCGACGTTGCGGCTTCAGGTGCAGTCGCACATCGGACGCCTGTCCATTTCATTCCACGACGCCAACAAAACGGGTGTGCTCGTCACCCGCATCATGAGCGACGTTGAAGGCTTGCGAAATTTGATCGGTACCGGCCTCGTCGAATTTGCCGGAAGCGTGATCACCGCGATTCTGGCATTCGTCATCCTTCTAAAGATCAGCGCCTTGATGACCATCGTGGCTTTCACGATTCTTGTCGCCTTCGCTTTCGGGTTAAATATCGCCATCGGAACGATTCGTCCGATCTATCGCGCCCGCGCGAAAATGAACGCGGAAGTGACCGGCCGGCTGACGGAATCGCTTGCAGGCGTGCGCGTCGTGAAGGGCTACCACGCGGAAGAGCGCGAGGAGGGCGTTTTCGCCGGCGGTGTGCAGCGGCTGCTCGACAACATTCTCAAGACGCTTACCGCGACATCGGTGTTGAGCCTATCATCCACTGTGCTGCTCGGCATCGTGAGCGCGCTAATCATGTTCCTCGGCGCGAAGCGCATTCTTGCTGGCACCATGACCTTGGGAACGTTCTTCACCTACATTGCCTTCCTCGGGCTTCTCGTAGCGCCTGTGTTTCAAATCGTCGCAATCGGGACTCAGCTCACCGAAGGCATGGCGGGACTCGAACGCACCACTGAAATCTTGAAGGAAGATCGGGAAGAGACTGATCCGCGGCGCACGACCAGCATCGGCAAGATTCGCGGCGAAGTTGCGTTCGACAAAGTCGGTTTCGCCTACGCGGAAGGCAAGCAGGTCCTCCATGACGTGGATTTCACGTCGCAGCCGGGAACCGTGACGGCGCTCGTCGGTCCCTCTGGCGCCGGCAAATCCACGATCATCGGTTTGATCGCAGCGTTTTACACTCCGACTTCCGGCCGCGTACTGGTGGATGGTGTGGATCTCGCCACGGTTCGGCTCGATAGTTATCGCACGCAGCTCGGCGTCGTTCTGCAGGACACGTTTCTCTTCGACGGAACGATTCGCGAAAACGTAGCGTTTTCCCGCCCGAATGCTTCCGAAGCGGACCTCCTCGCCGCATGCCGCATCGCTCGCGTGGACGAATTTGCGGAGACCTTCGAAACAAAGTACGACACGGTGGTCGGCGAACGCGGCGTCAAGCTTTCCGGCGGTCAGCGTCAGCGGATTTCGATCGCGCGCGCGATTCTGGCCGATCCGCGAATTTTGATTCTCGACGAGGCAACTTCGAGCCTTGACTCCGAATCCGAGGCCCTGATCCAGGAAGGCCTCGCCTATTTGATGAAAGGCCGCACCACCTTCGTGATCGCGCACCGGCTTTCGACCATTCGCCGCGCCGATCAGATCCTCGTCATCGAAGCCGGCCGGATCATCGAACGCGGCACGCATCAGTCGCTTTACGCTCTTGCCGGACGATACTTCGAGCTTTACAACAAGCAGCACGGCGTCGAATCGAATTTGTTCCTCGCACCAGGAGAAGGCGACGCGATTCCGGCCGAAGCAGGCGCTAGCGGGGCATCAAACGGCGGCCCGGCAGCCAACGGCGACAACGCCGCGGATGCCGATTCGAACATCGCTCAGGCCGCACGAATCCTTCGCGGCCGCGAATCGTAATAGTGGCGGAGAAAGACGAAGGTCGAAAATCCGCAGGACTTTGTGTTGATTGTATCCACGCGCAACGCGTCGAATCCGAGCGCGGATCCACGTTCATTCTCTGCCGCCTCTCCTTCACCGATTCTCATTTCGCAAAATACCCGCGTATTCCGGTTCTTTCTTGCCCCGGATACAAATCAGCAAACTAGAAAGCGATTAAGAACGCCGGCCGCGCCTCCTGTAGCGCCGCACTGTTTTTCGTGCGGCATTCCCAATTGATTACAAATTAAGTTCGTTCGCCGCCGCGACTCGCCCATACCAAAGCCCCGAATCTTTCACCGTGCGCTTCTGATCGCGGAAATCCACATAAGTTAGTCCGTAGCGTTGGCTATACCCATCCGCCCACTCGAAATTATCAAGCAAGCTCCAAGCGTGATACGCGCGAACGTTGGCTCCATCCTTGATGGCGCGCGCCAGCTCCGCCAGGTGCGGGCGGAAAAAATCGATGCGGCGCGTGTCGGGAACGCGGCCATTTTCCTTTTCGTAAGGCGTATCGAGATAGCTGCAACCGCTCTCCGTGATCTCGATGATGGGCCGGTTGTATTCACGCGTGATCTGCATCACGAGGTCGTAGACGCCGCGCGGCCAGACCTCCAGGCCGGCGTCGGTAAGCGGGCCTTCAGTCGGCATCTCAGCATGAAAGCGCGTATACGGATCGCGGCCGGCGGATTGATCGTTCTCGATCTCGGTTCCGAATGTGGCTTGCCCGTTTGACGCTGCGCTGTCGCCTGCGTCGGAAACAATGCGTCGCGTGTAGTAGTGAAACCCAATCCAATCGAGCGGCACTTTCATGATCTTTTCATCGCCGGGTTTGAAACCCATGAGTTCAAATGGCGTTTCGCCCGCAAACGCCTTCGGATATTCGCCGTAAATTGCGGTGCGGAGAAAGTAGTCGTTGTTCATGGCGTTGTATCGCGCGACCGCAGCACGATCGGCTTCGCTATCCGTCTTCGGATAGGCCGGCGCCATGCCGTAGGCGCTGCCCACGGTAGCCTGCGAAGATGCCGCCTTGATCGCGCGAAATGATTCGCCCTGCGCCAAATTAACAGTGTGCGCCGCCTTCAGAAATTCGCCATACCCCCCGGCCTTGCAGGGCGGGTGAATTCCGATGCCATAGCCAAAATAAGTGAAAGTCCAGGGCATGTTGAACGGAGCCCAAACGGTGATCCGGTCCCCGAGGTGCTTGGCCAGAATACCGGCGTAGTCGGCAAAAAAACCTGCGAGGTCGCGATTGGGCCAGCCGCCGCGATCTTCAAGCGCCTGCGGCAAGTCCCAGTGGTAAAGCGTGCAGAACGGGCGTATGCCGGCGGCGAGCAGCGCGTCGGCTAGGCGGCTGTAATGGTCGAGCCCCTTCTGGTTTACCGCGCCCGTGCCCGCCGGCTGAATGCGCGGCCACGAAATCGAGAATCGGTAACTCTTCAAGTTCAGGCTCTTCATCAACGCGATGTCCTGCGGGTAGAGATGGTATTGATCGCAGGCAACGTCGCCGGTCGCGCCGCCTTTCACTTTGCCGACGGTGTGCGAAAAACGATCCCAAATGGATTCGCCTTTGCCGTCGAGATTCCACGCGCCTTCCACTTGGTACGAAGCTGTGGCCATACCCCACAGAAAACCGCTCGGAAAGCGCGCGCTGGCGATTTCGGCCGCCGAAATTCCGCCCGGAATCTGCTCCTGATTCGGCGACACAGCACCAGCAACCCCGCGGCTCGCAAGCAAAGCACCGCCCGCGGTTGCGAGTGAGTTTTTTAAGAATTGGCGGCGGTCCATTTCGATGCACCTTCCTTCAGTGGTTCGCTATAGCACCATCCCGTACGGCAGCAAAATATTAATTCGCAAGCGCACGCAGTTTCAGCCGAAGGAGCGAGGAGTCGAAAGTTAAATCCATCGGCGGCAGGAGGATAGAACGTGAGTGCTGCTCAACCGATGTTCTTGACGCTATTCGTACGCGAGGGCTTCGACAGGATCCTTGCGGCTCGCGATCCACGCCGGATACGACGACCCGATCAACCCGCCAAGAATCGCGATGCCTGCCGCGCGCAAAATCCATTCGTAGGTGATCAGGATTGTGAGTGTGGGAAAAAGATGCAGAAACAACGCGCGCGCGGAGTAAGAGAGCACGATGCCGACGATCGTGCCCGCAACGCACAGCAGCGTCGTTTCGCTCAAAATCACGCGGATAATATAAGCCTTCGACGCGCCGAGCGATTTCAGCACGCCGATCTCGCGCGTCCGCTCGATGATCGTCGTATACATCGAAAGGAAAATCACCAGAAAGCCGATAGCCACGGCAAGTCCGATCATCGTATTGATGAAAGCTTGCAATCCCGGCAGGCTCGACGAAGTCATCAACGAAATGAAATCCTTCAGCGGGCGAATTTCGTAGCGCGGCAGCAACGCCTTAATTTCATCCATCACGGTATCGGTGTCATCCGGCCGCTCGCACTTGATGTAGAAGACAGACGCCTTATCGTGCGCGCCCGCGAGATCCTGAAGCGTGGGCAGCAAGACGAACAGCCTCGCGCCCTTTCCGTGCTCGACGATACCTGCAACGTGAAAGTCATGGTCGAGGATGTGCAGATACTGTCCGGCACGCACGTTCTTGGCCCTCGCGTACACGTCGTCCACCAGAATGTCATCCGATTCCGTCAGATCGTGTCCCGAATGAAAAATGAATCCGCCTGATACCGCCTTGTATGTATCCGGATCGATGCCATAAATGATGTCGAGGCCGTTCGTCGAATTGAATTGCAGCAGAACCGGCGTAACCGCTTTCACGTATTTCATTTCCGCGAGCTTGTCGCCGAGCCGAATCGGCATGGGCGCGCCGCTGAACGCCATCAGCACGGACGCCGAGGGCGGCTGCACCATGATGTCTGCGCCGATGCCTTCCACGCGCTTCGCGGAGTCCGTCACCAGGCCCGTCGTAAGCCCGACCACCGTGATGACGAGCATCACTTCAATCGCCACCGCAAGGACCGTGAGCGCCGTCCGAATCGGCCGGTGCAGCACGTTCTGAAGGATCATCTGCTGGATCACGGCTTCGATTCCTCTTGGTCCTTGCCGGCTTCGACAAGTTGAGCGCCCGGCGGCTGCGCGAGATGGAAGCGCTCCGGCGCGATGGTTTCGTTCACCGCGATTTTCGTCACCTGGATATCGAGCTCGTAATCATCATGAGGCCGCTCGACGCGAATGTCGCGTGCGAATTGCGCCTCGCCCGCCGGCTGCCAGTCTCCGTAATGGACCACCGACTCCAATTTTCCCTCGGCGCCAAAATTATCAATTTCCGCGACATTCAAATCCGTGCGGCCAAATCGAATTTTTCTCTCGATTTCGAAATTCGTATCGCGCCGCGAGCCATGGAGGACGGTCAGGACATATTCGCGTTTGCCGTTGTCGTCCGTCTCTTCAAAAATCACTGGCGCATCCTCGCGAATTTCATTCCAGAACAGCGCGTCCACCAGATGCTGCGGCCGCAGATTTTCAATTGGCTTCTTCGAGGGCTTTTCGAACTTCGCCGGGCCTGTGATGAACTGATTCTTCGATGGAATGAAAATCCGGAATGTCTCTCCGTCGCTGACCATGTCGAAGATATTCTTGTTCACCACCGGTGCCTGCCCGATCACGCGAATGCTCGCCGGCCTCTGCGCCAGGATGAATCCGTTCACTTCATGGTACTGCTCCACCACGCCGCTATATTGAGAACCCGCGGTCGCCTTCAACTTTACCGTTGCATTCAGCGACCGGATCGCTTTCGCCTGCTGGTTGTATTTCGCGATCAGCTCGGCCTGAGTCGCATCAAGTGCCTGACGCGTTTGAGCCGGCGGCACTGTCGTTTTCTTGCTCACCCTCACCGCGCAACCGGCTGCACCGGCTGCGGCAGCCGAGACTAGCACCAACCAGACGAACGCGCGGAATTTGAGCGACTCACCTCGAGCCATAGGCAAGCTCGCAGTCTAATGGCCGCGTACAGGGCTGTCAAACCGCGATTACCTGCAAAACACTTCGTAAAGCGCTGTACCGCCAGGTCGGATGCCACGAATTCGGCGGTTCTCTCACGGGGCAGGCGCGCAAAGATGCTCTCAATTCGGAAATCGAACTGCAATATGGTCGGAGTCCGAGCGAGCCAGTAACCCTTTGTTCTTTAGCGGGTTACAGCTAGACCAGTTTTGATCGCGCAGTGTCGTGTTTTATGTACACGATGTGCGCGACATACATCAGATGCGATGTCTCCTAATTCGCGGCCATCTGTTACTCGACGTTTCGCATGCCCGTTTGTCGGCTTTCGTCGCGCCTGGTCGCGCTTCCAGTTCGCTGCATCGACTACATGTCGTGCGGTCCTCCGCAGAAACAATTTCGAACTCGTACGCAAGTTCGTGGATCTGATGGCACAGTTTCTTGTTCAGGACGATTGAATATCCCTTCCTGTCGCTGTCCCTCGCCAAAACTCTG
>PMAA01000142.1 GCA_003152355.1 Acidobacteriota bacterium
TCGAGGATGCGGTAGTGCGAAACGGTTTTACCAATGAGCGATTCGTCGCCGGCCACTGCGGGGCATCATAATGTGGCGGTGACGAGCAAGTCAACGCGCCTACGGGCGAGCGGAAATATCGTTCCGGTGGATGCCATGAAACGCCGGGTGATGCCACGCGTGGTGACAGGTAGGTCACAGCTACGAACTCACCGCTTGTGCCGGACGCATTCACGACTGAAACTTTACAATACGGCGGAGTTGCACCATTTCACCGGGCGCGGATTCTGCGCCTCTCATGCGCCGGTGGAGAACAGGCGATGGTCGCATTCAATTTAGCTGAGCTCGACAAACTGGAGCGGCGAGAGCGTCAACTGACGATCCTCGCGGCCGTCATTGTCCTAGTGATGGCCGGCGGAGTCGCGCTACTGATGTATCCGCTGGTGTTCGTCCACCCAGATGAGGCGGAAAAGCTGCCGTTGCGATTTGCCTTCTTCGGATTCTGCGTGCTATCGCTGCTCGTCGCGGCCTATCTGCTGGACCGGCAGCGGACATTCCGCAATCTAAAGATGCAACTGGTATCGGAACTGCAACTGAACGTGGAGCTGCGGCACCAGGCCAATTCCGACTTGCTGCGGACGATCCCGGACCTGAATCACTTTCAGGATCGACTGGCCATGGATTACCGCCGAGCTTCGACGATGGAGCGATCGCTTTCCGTTGTCGTCACTAAGATTATGTTCGCCGACACTACGGCGGACTCGAATGAAGAGACGGCAGCATTCGGTGAAGCGGCGCGCGCGATTGCCCGCATCATGCGGCCCACCGACTCCATGTATCTTCTCGGCCCGGGATTTTTCGGGCTCGTTCTGTTGGACACGGACACGGCTAGCGCCAATCGGCTTACGGGTCAGCTTGAGCAATCGCTCCGGCTTGTCGGCGCAAACAATAAATTTACGTTCGAAACGTTCGTCTGCAATTATCCCGATCACGCGAAGAGCGCGCACGAATTGGAACAAGCGGTGTTCTCGCGCCTGCCCGCGCAGCAACCGTGGCTCGAAAACGCGGAAGCTCGCTAGAACTTGGCTTCGTTCTGAATCACTAACTATTTCTCGATGGTTGCTGAAGATTTGCGTATTTCGCTTTCCCGACGATGAGCACGGGGATGTTCGGGTCGTAGGACGCATTCCTGGCCAAGTCAACGAAACGGTCAATTGGACTAAGAAGAGCCGAGACGCACTTCGATATCGAGACCGTCGAGGGCGCGGCGCGCGATTCGCACGATTTCGCTGGCCGAGAGCTGCTTGCTTAGAACGACGAGCGAGCCGTCTTCGAAATCGCAACTCGCGCAGAAATGATAATTGAGAAATCCACGCTGGTAGACATCAGCGCCGCGGCCCGCAAGCTCGCTTTCGAGAGCAGCATCGCCTTCCGTCACAAGCGCGCCGGCGCGCGCGCCGAAAGTCTCGGACTCGAATCGCGTGATCAGTGATTCCAAAGTTGCCGGTTCGAGCGCGTGAATAACGACGCATCGATTCGCGGCATCGCGATAGCTGATGGCTTGACTCTTGCAGTAGGCGCGGACGCGATCAAGACGGCTGAAGAAATCGAGCGCCCAGGATTCTCTTCCGGCGAGCGCTGGGATGATGCGGCTCCAGACTTTAGCGGCGACTTCGCCGCGCACTGGCTCGCGGTCTTCGCCGGCTTCAAAAAGCTCGATGCCAACCGCGCGGACATCCGCTCCCAAATCGAGCGGTTCGACTTCGAACAGAATCATCTAGGCGCCGGCGGCGCTGCTTGCGCCGAAGCGCCTCTCGTAATCGGGGGACTGCTTGCGGACTTCCAGCCAATCGAAGAAAGCGTCGGGAGTCTGAAGCCAGACGCCGAACCACTGTGCGATTTCTTCCTTCTCGGCGCGTTTCGCCGCTTCTACCTTGTGATTCCGCGCGATCATTTCCGCGCGGCGCCGGCCGAGCACGCCGACCTGGCGCGCGCGTTCTTCGGCGGCGTGATCACCTTCACGGCGAAACTTCCGAAATAGCTCATCGAGGCGAATCAGGCACATCTCGGCGTCTTCTAGAGTCGAGAAGTGAAGCAGATCGTGGAATTCTTCCTCGTAGCGGCCTTCCGTATCGGCATGCGTCGAAAGGATGACACGACGGCCCGCGTCGGCGAGAACACTCGCGATGTAATCGGCAGAAGTGTTCGCCTCTGCGCCGAACTGCGCGATCAACTTCCGGCGAATCTGTTCGATCTCCGCAGCCGTGATACGATCCTTTGCAAACGCCGCGGCTGCTTCGAGAATCAATTCTTTTTTGCTCGGCTCTTTTGGAGAATGCGGCTCGTGGTGCTTGGCCTGCGTCACGGCTGGCTCCGATGTTCTCTTGGATTCGTCGCGTACGCGCGCTTTGATGAATCGCCGATGGCGTCGCTCATCAACCGGCGCCGATATTTTGCGACGTTGCGATTATGTTCCTCGAGCGTCTTGCTGAAAAAATGGCCGCCCGAATCGTTTGCTACGAAATACATGAAGTCCGTTTTGGCCGGGTCTATTGCCGCTCGCAATGAAGCCTCGCCCGGATTTGCGATAGGTCCGGGAGGAAGGCCCGGACGCAGGTAAGTATTGTACGGCGAATCGACCCGCAAGTCCGCATGGCGGACAATTTGAGTCGGGCGCCCCGCGAGTGCCAACGCATATTGCACCGTCGGGTCACACTGCAGGGGGTAATTGCGTTGCAGGCGATTGTAGAACACGCCGGCAACGAGCGGCCGCTCCGATTCGAGCGGCGTCTCGCGCTCTACAAGCGACGCTAACGTGACCGTATCTTCAATCGACGGAGTCGTTGCGGTGGCGATGGCGAGATCGGGATTCAAATTGCTCCACACGCGGCGAAATTCGCGGATCATCGTCGCGGCGATCTCATCGGGCGGAGTGTGGCGCGCGAACAAATACGTGGATGGAAAAAGAAAGCCTTCGAGGCTTTGTGCGTGCGGCGCGATATCCAGAATCGGGTTTGGATCGCGTGCAACCCGCAGAAAATCTTCGCGATTGCACAGTTTCTGGCGCTGCAATTGATCGGCAATGTCGAACATATTCCAGCCTTCTGGAATTTGCACGCTGACGACGTTGATCTTGCCAGTCGCTATCTTCCAGAAGACCTGCCGCTCAGTCATCGGACCTTCGAAAAGATATTCTCCCGCCTGCAACGAGCGCCTGTGGTGCCAATGACTGTAGAATTCGAACGCGATACGGCTGCGAATCACGCGATTCTTTGCCAGAAGACTGGCGATGCCCCAGCGCCCCATGCCGTGTGGAATATCCACGATGACAGAATCTCCCTTATAGCGTCTGTACGGAACACTGAGATCCTGATCGAGCCATGCTGCGAATGCCCCGACGGCGGCAATTCCGAGAAGTAGGAGGAGGCCGAGGCGTCGCATGTGAGGATCAGTCCTTATCCGGCTGGCACACGCGGCGATTCATTTTATTGCGCTCGAGATAATCGCGAAGAAAAATGGCAGCAGCGAAATCGTCGTGGGACTGGCGCGGGCTGGAGCTCTTCCGCCGCACGCGACGCCCCGTTTCGGCAATGGCCTGTTCTGCGGCCCAACTCGTCAGCCGCTCGTCCACAAGCTCCACTTCGATGCCAAGTTCCTTTCTAACACGATTCGCGAAGCGAGCAGCTTCTTCCGCCATTTCGCCGGACGTGCCGTCGAGGTTCAGCGGATAGCCAACAATGATTTGCCGCGCGCCGTATTCGCGGGCCATTTCCCGGAGCTTGCGAATTAGTTCGCTGCGATTCTTGCGCTCGAGGATGGTTAGCGGACGAGCGGTGATGCGAAGTTCGTCAGATACGGCAATACCAATCCGCCGGCGGCCATAGTCGATCGCCAAAATCCTGCCAGGAAGCGTAACGGCAACGCCCAAAGATTGCGGCTTCGATGCACGGGATTTCTTGGACTCAGCCGCGTTGAGGGAGACGCTCATATGTTTTAATTATACGCAATATGGAGGGATTGGCAGGAATCTGCGCGGCGCAAGTTCTTTGTGGATACAACTCGGATCGGAATGTTCTTAAGTGTAATGATTAGGCCGTTCGCCTTGCTGGATCGTCTCGAGACAGTGCTAAGGTTCGCGCCCTCGAGTACCATTCATCCAGAGCGGCTCAAATCCCATGAGCTCCATTTCGCGATCGAGGCCCGAGTCCTTCATCAGAGCTTCGATTTCGGCGCGCGATTGCCGATTGCCAAGCCGCTCTGCAAGATCGGCGATTCCAAACGCGGTGATGGCGGAAATGGCGACTTGGCGCTTCAACTGCGCGATATCCACTTTGTCCAAAGTGTCGGAAGCGGCGTGATAATTCAGCATGTAATCCGCAGGATCTTGATTCGCAACGAGCGTCGGGATGCCCTCGAGTAGAAAATCGAAGTTGTCCGTGCCGATATCCGCGTCAAACGTCAGGTCGGTAGCACCGAGCGTCCTGAGCGGCTCGACAACTTCCTTCATAGACCCTTCGATATCCTTACGGCCGCCGAGCGAATAGCCCGTCACTCGGCCGATACCAGAATCCCAAATGATCGCCGCATCCATGCGATCGAGCTCGGCGCGATGCGCCTTGGCGTAGGCCCACGATCCGAGCATGCCCTGCTCTTCGCCAGTAAAAAGCACGAAGCGAATCGAGCGGCGCGGGATCGCTCCAGATGCATGGATCACCCGCGCGGCATCAATCACCATCGCGGCATTGCATCCGTTGTCGAGCGCGCCCGTTCCAAGCTCCCACGAATCAAGATGCGCGCCGAGAATCACAAAATCCTTGGGATCCTCGCGGCCGAGAATTTCGGCAACTACGTTTTCCGAGTCGACCGGGCCCGTGATCTTGTTCGGCATGTCGAGATTGACGCTGACCGTGACTTTTTTCGCGAGAAACCGCGCTATCCTTTCGGCGTCCTCGCGCGCGATCACCGCCTGCGGCATCTTCTCGAGCGTCCCGTCGAGTGAGTTGCTATGGCGATAGAGCAAGAGATTCGGCCGCGTGGACATCCAAAATATCGCTACAGCTCCTGCGTTTGCCGCGCGATCGATGATCGCAGGCTGGTACAGATATTCATTTTCTAGGTCTTCCCACGTGACGAGCGGATTGCTGTGCACGAGCGCGATCGCGCCCTTTACCACGGCGCCGGCCTTTCTAAATCCGGCTTCGTCGCCGGAGCCGACATCCACAACGTTTCCAGTGATGCCGCCCTCCGGCGTTGCGGGCGACCATCCAACCGATGTCGCGCGCACGAGGAAAGCAACGGGAGAGCTTACTGTCACTTGTGTTTTACCTTCGCTCCAACCGACTGGAATCGTGAATTTCTCAGTGTGAACTTCGTCCACACCGGCGTAATGGAAAGCTTCAACGGCCCATCCGACGGCCTTATCGGCTGCCGCAGAACCCGAGACGCGGCCGCCAATTTCATCGGTCAGATGGCGCAAATTCTCCTCAAGCGGCGACGGGCCTTCGGCGCTCACGATCATTCCCGGTGCAAGATCGGAGCACGATTTTTGGACCGAGCAGGCGCCTGCGCCTACTGGTAACTGCATAGGCGCCGACTTGACGGGCGGAATCTGGCCCCACGCGGGCAGAGCGCAAAGCAGTAGGCACGACAGCGCGACGAGGAAGATTCGACTCGTCGAGAACATATGCAAACTCCTGGGGCTAAGAGATCTCATCAACTTCGCGGATTATAGCGCAGGGGAAGGGACGGCGCTCGGCGTGTCATAGGGCCGATCCCGCAAGGATGTTGTCGCTGACGCGCGCGACCTGAACCATCTCAGCGACATCATGAACGCGAACGATGTGCGCGCCGCCGAGAATGCTCGCGGCGATGGTAGCGGCTGTACCCCAGATACGATCACCCGGCTGCTTGCCTAGAGTGTGGCCTAGAAAACCTTTGCGCGAAGTGCCGATCAGGATCGCGCAACCAATTTTGCGCAACTCGGGCAGCCGCGCAATGAGTTCGTAATTTTGCTCGAAGTTTTTTCCGAAGCCAATTCCCGGATCCACCACGATCTGCGATTTCGCAACGCCCGCGCGCCCGGCGACCTCAATCGACCGCCGCAAACCTTTGAGGACGTCGGCGACGACATTGCGGGCAAATGGCGGCTTCTGCATTGTGAGCGGTTCGCCTCGCATGTGCATGAGGACAATTGGAACCCGATGCTTAGCCGCAATCTCGGCGAGATCAGGATCGGCTCTCAGGCCGGTAACGTCATTTATGATTTCCGCGCCCGCAGCAATCGCCGCTTCCGCAACCGCCGCCTTTCGCGTGTCAATTGAGATCGGAATCTTGATCCGCCCTGCTAGCGCCTTCAGCACCGGACGGACTCGGGCCAACTCCTCGTTTGCGGAAATGCCCTCGGAGCCGGGCCGCGTGGATTCGCCACCAATATCGAGAATATCCGCGCCCGCTTTTTCAATCGCCAGCGCCTGCTCGATGGCCCAGACGGGCTCAAAGAATTTGCCGCCATCCGAAAAACTATCCGGCGTGACGTTTAGCACGCCCATCACGATCGTGCGCTCGCCGAGTTCGAGCGTGCGCGACGGCAATCGTAACCGAAATTTCTTCCTGAGGGTCAAGTCTCGTCCAATCGTATTCAACGCGACGCTGCAGCGGACACGTAATACGCCGAGCGATTCGCCACACGAAGCGTCTCGGCCGCATCCGGATTCGTCACTTCGACGCGCAATGAATGCCAGCCTGGTCTCGCAGCGCCTTCGCCGGACGGATAGAAACCAAGCGTGTATTCCGTGCGGATGTTGCCGGCGATCCGCGCAAACGCATCTCGCCCGCTTTGTGTCTCGCGCAGAAAATAAAGTCCGCCACCTGCGCGGCGAATCAGCTCCGCGAGAAAGAGAGTGTACGCCGGAATTCCTTTTTCGCGTGTCGCTTCCGTGAGGAACGTTGAATCTTGATGGGCGGTGAGCCACTTATCTGTCATGACCCGCGGCCGATTCTGCGTCGAGACGGCAAACACTTCGATGCCATCTATGGCGAGCGCTCGAGTGACGTCATCAAAAGCCAGCCTCGGTGTTGTTTCATTCGGAGCGCCTCCCGTCGGCCGGTCAAGCGATAGGCCGAGACCGCTGTCTTCCCCATCAGTGAAGAGCAGGATTGCTGTGCGTCCCGTGCGGCCTCGAAACAATCTTTGCGCGGCGAGATAGACCGTCTCGTAAATATTCGAGCCGCCTGTGTCGCCAAACAGCGCCTTCACGTCTACACGCGCGATGGCGTTTTCGAGCAGGTCGCGATCACGTGAAAATGGCAGAAGTACATAAGAATGCGCAGAGAATTCAACGATCGAGACTTCATCGCGCGGCGCGAGAATTCCCGCCAGGCTTTTCGTGGCTTGCAGCATCGCATCGGCTTCGGGCAAGACACTGGGACTCGCATCAATCACCGCCGCAACGCTAGCCGGCTCATTCCCTGCGTCGAAGTACGCTATGCGTTGCTCGACGCCTCCTTCGAAAATCCGGAAATTGCTGCGTGCGAGACCTGTTACTGACGTACCGTCCGTGGCAAATACGTTGCAATTCACCGGAACAAGATTGACGCGCACGCGAAAGGCTCGCGCCGCGCCTTTCTCCCTCGGTTCGATTAGCGTTGGACCGGGCTCGACAATGTGGAGTTCGCCCGAAGCTGCATCGCGCTGGAAGGTGATGTTAGCGTCGAGTTGGATTGGATGCGGGGGTTTTGGTTTGTGCTGGGGAACTTGGGCAAACAGCAAGAGTGGCACCGCGACTAGCAAGAATAAGCAAGCGGCAATAGTAGTCGGCATCTCTCGAGCAGTCCGCGTGATCGAGTTTGCTGAAGTGCGCTTCAGCACAGGAAGTTTTTCAGTCGAGGTCAAAGTCGCGTAGGGGTTTTTCGACCGGCTGGTCTTTCGCCTTCTTGAGACCTTCAGCGAATTTCCGGGCGAGAACATCCTCTTTCATTTTCTCAGCTTCGACTGAGAGCCGGAATTTGTCTTCCACGCGCTGGTCATGCTCGCGCAATAGGCGTGCGGTATCATCAAGATCAATCGAAGGCGCAAATTTCGCGGGTTCATGGGAAAGCACGACCGAAAGTTCTGGGTCAACGGTCAGCTTCGCATGGCAGCAAGGACATTCGACGTGCACCGGCTTGACGGCTTTTTTTTCCATGAACACATTTTACGCCTGTTTTGGACGAAGGAGGACTCGCGAGATATGTGGATTGGGCGCAAAACAAAAAGCCCGAGGGCTTTGGGCCTCCGGGCTCTCTGCGAAGATGATTTTGACTTCGATTCGATCAGGCCGGTGCCGGTTTCTCACCTTTAGCCAAGCCCGGTAACGGACGCGGCTCAGGCCGAAGCGTAAGCTGCGGTTCTCTGGTAGCCACGGGCGGAGGCGAAGGCGGCTTGATCTTCTCCGGCAACGGCTTGCCTTCGACCAAGAGCTTCAGCTCCGTCGCATCCAGCACTTCGCGGTCGAGCAGCGCCTGCGCAACCCGTTCGAGCGCGTCGCGGCTCGTTTCGAGAATGTTCCGTGCGCTCTGATAACCATTCGTGACGATCGAATTCACTTCGCGGTCAATGCGAATCGCGGTGTCCTCGGAATAATCGCGATGTTGGGCGATTTCGCGGCCCAGGAAGATTGCTTCTTCCTTCTTGCCGAACGTCAGAGGTCCGAGCGTGCTCATGCCCCACTCACAGACCATCTGGCGGGCAATATCAGTTGCGCGCTCGATGTCATTTCCGGCGCCCGTCGTAAGGTGATTCAGGAAAATCTCCTCGGCCGCACGACCGCCCATCAGAACGGCAAGCTGCGCCTCAAGAAATTCCTTCGTGTACGTGTGCTTGTCATCGATCGGCAGTTGCATCGTGACGCCCAGCGCCATGCCGCGCGGGATGATGGTTACTTTGTGGAGCGGATCGGCGCCCGGCGTCATCGCGGCGACAAGCGCGTGTCCGGCTTCATGATACGCAGTGTTCTTTTTCTCCTCGTCGGAAAGAATCATGGACCGCCGCTCGACACCCATCAGGACTTTGTCTTTGGACATCTCGAAGTCCGCCATGGTGACGGCCTTGCGGTTCTGGCGCGCCGCCCAGAGAGCTGACTCGTTCACGAGGTTCGCAAGATCCGCGCCGGAGAAACCCGGCGTGCCGCGCGCGATAACGGAAAGATCCACGTCGTCGCCGACGGGAACTTTGCGGGTATGAACGCGCAGGATTTCTTCGCGGCCCTTGACGTCCGGCCGAGGCACCACGACGCGCCGATCGAAACGTCCGGGGCGAAGCAGCGCGGGATCGAGAACATCCGGACGGTTCGTTGCGGCGATCAGGATCACGCCTTCGTTTGATTCAAATCCATCCATCTCGACGAGCAACGCGTTCAAAGTTTGCTCGCGCTCATCGTGTCCGCCGCCGAGGCCCGCGCCGCGATGGCGTCCGACCGCATCGATTTCATCTATAAAAATGATGCATGGCGCATTCTTTTTGCCCTGCTCGAATAGATCGCGAACGCGGCTTGCGCCGACTCCGACGAACATCTCGACGAAATCCGATCCTGAAATCGAGAAGAATGGCACGTTTGCTTCTCCGGCGATCGCACGGGCAAGCAAAGTCTTTCCCGTTCCTGGAGGCCCGACGAGGAGCACGCCTTTCGGAATGCGTCCGCCGAGCTTCTGGAATTTCTGCGGGTCTTTCAAGAAATCGATGATTTCGTAAAGCTCTTCCTTCGGCTCGTCAATCCCGGCTACATCTTTGAACGTCGCCTTTTTCTGTTGCGCTGTGAGCAGCCTCGCGCGGGACTTCCCGAAACTCAGGGCTTTATTTCCGCCCGCTTGCATCTGCTTCATCATGAAAATCCAGAATGCTATCAGCAGGATGACCGGTGCGAAATTTACGACGAAAGCGAGCCAATCGCTATTCTTCACTTCCTTAATATTTATGAGTACGCCCTTGTCTTGGAGGGACTTCGTAATATCCGGGATCGAAGAATTTGCGACGGTCACATTGTGGAATTTGACTCCACCATCCCGGTACTCGCCCTCCACTTCGGCGCTGTTCTGAGCGAGATAAATTGTGACTTCCTTAATATTGCCCTGCTGGACTTGAGCCAGGAATTTTGTGTAGCTGGGCTCATCTTCATGGGCTGTCTGTCCGCCGGTAGACGCCATCTTCCACAGCGCCACCGCCAGAACGACCATGACCAGCCAAAATAAAATCGTACGGACCGTTGAGTTCACAGAACTACCTCATCCTTTCCGACCCTTGACCTTGCCTCGCCCACTACGCCTGCGCCTGCGCCTTGCCTTAGAAGCACGGCGACGTTCTGGACGGGGCAGCCCCACATAAGGGAGGTTCCGGTACAGCCCAGCACGCCCGCTCAATCCAAAACCTACCATACTATTAGATGCTGAAGAGAAGCCGGTGTATTCAGCCTTCAAATTCACCTTCCGCGCGTCCGGCTTGTCGAACAGCACGGCCAGCTTCAGTGATCCCGGCCGGCCCTCCAAAATCTGCTTCATCAGAAAGTCCTGAGTGACGCCCGTGTTCAGCACCGCGTCCACCAGCAGGACATCCCGCCCGCGCAAACCGGGCGGCCAACTGAAATAAATCTCGCGGCGAGCATGGCCCGCCAAACTGATGTCGCGCATCTCAGCGCGAATGAAACGGCAGACGACCGGCACTGAAATGCTACGGATCAAGTCTGCGCCAAACAGAAACCCGTTGTCCAATACCACCAGAACGTCGAGCGTTCGCCCCGCGTAATCCTTCGAAATGGTTCGGCCCAATTGCCGAACCCGGCTGGCTAGCCTTTCTTTGGTAAAGGCGACTCGCATTCACGCGCTACAGCTTTTCTTCCAGCACGACCACTCGCCGTTTCGTTTCCTTGCCCGCCAGAAATTCAGCGGCGGGAGGCCATCCGCGCGTCCAAGCGATCCGGCCTGCGCTCGTCAAGACGGGCCATCTTTCCCGGTCCGAGATTCTGATTCGCGCACCGGAAAACAATCGCTTAAGCTTCTGCGCCTGACGCTTTCCGGGCAACCTATAAGCATCGCCCGGCCGCCAGTTTCTCAGGACAAGAGGGGGCGTGAGGCGATCAGCATCGAGAACGCCGGTCTCACAAGTAGTGTCGCTCTCCCTCATAGGCCAGTCAATGGCTTTCAGGCAAAAGCGTAACCCCAGTTCCGGAATATCAATAGATGCAACGCCTTGGCTCGTCAGAGCCACGGCATATTGATAAGGACGCAAATTTTCCGAGAAAGTTCCCTCGCCGCTGAGCGCTTCCGGGATCGGGCAGCTAATAAATTCCAGCCGATCGAAGTTCCTTACGACGCTCACGCCGTGCGGCAACTCTATGATGCAGCCGCTCTGTGATGCGCTCGCAAGATGCAGAACATCTTCGACGTGCCCGAATTGCAAACTCGCAGAATCGCCCGCAATCTTTGCGAAGAGCCCCTGAATGATGCGCCGGGAGAGAGCGCGTGCTGCATTTTCGTTCTGCGAGATCGGCGCATGCGGCGAGAGGAGGCCGGCCACATCAATCGAAAACCCGCCGCGGATTTCGTTCGTCAAGGCGCCGATCCGATCTTCCACAATCAACTTCCAGAATACTTCCTCGTCCCGGAAGATTGCCGAAAGACTCGACAGCCGGTCGACAATCGCGGGATTGAAATCGCGCTCGAGGAGCGGCAGCAATTCATGCCTCAGGCGAGCCCGGAGACGAGTGGTATCGCGATTCGTTGCGTCTTCGCGCCAGTCCTGCCGTTTCATCCCAAGGTATTCGCGAAGATCGGCACGGCGAACGTCGAGCAACGGTCGCACGATACTGCCTCGCACCGGATAGATTCCCACAATGCCGCGCGGCCCCGTGCCGCGCACGATGCGCGCGAGGACCGTTTCCGCCTGATCGTCCGCCGTGTGCGCGACGGCGACTCTCGTACAATGCCCCTGGGAAACTGCGCGCTCGAAGAAACTATTTCGTGCGCGCCGGCCCGCGTCTTCGAGGTTCCAGTGATTTCGCTTCGCTTCGGCCGCAACATCTTCGTGCGCCGAACACAATTCCAGAGCATGCGCTCGAGCGAGATCGGCAACGAAGGCTGCGTCAGTATCCGAAGCTTGCCCGCGCAGACCGTGATCCAAATGCAATACGCACAGACCGACGCCAAGCTCGTTCTGCAAATCCTCTAACAACAGCAAAAGCGCGACGGAATCTGCGCCGCCCGACACGGCAACGCCCACGCGGTCACCCGCAACGATCATTTGGCGCCGGCGAATCGCCTCGAGGATTCCGTGATGGAGTTCGGACTTCATCTGCATTCCGCCGCTGACTAACCGATGCATCCATGTTACCAGCGAAATCGGTTCCAGGTGCAAGTGCGCCCCCTCCCGCAGCCGCGCATGACTCTGCAGAAATAAAAAAGCCCGGAGTTGAAAGCTCCGGGCGGGATGATTCGAGCGTGAAGGCGGACTACAGCGAACCAGAAATCTGCTGAGCTAGCAATTCGCGGCTATAAGAAATTCTGCGATCAAGGGCGACGGCCGCAAAATAAGAGCAACTTTCACGCTCAGTCTCGGCCCAACGCGCCACTACCAGTGACAGCGGACGAAAGGCCTTATTCATTGTGTCCAGCATCGCGTAGTACATGCTGACTGCGCGTAACTCCCCGGTGTCGTCGCCGCGGCCCGGGCACAAATGAAGCAATTGAATCAGCCGCGTGAATTCCTCGCCGCGAACTCTCTGATCCTGAATGCCGGCGACCTCACGCACGCGCTCAGAAAGTTCAGATTTCCGGCTGGCGGCTATTACCGAGCGGCAGTAGGAAACAAAGAACTGCAGCAGCAGCGCCAGGGAGATCACGAATATTAAGATTGCGATGATCATCGGGCTCTCGCCAAAAGCTGTGCCGTTTCAAGCCTCTCGCCCTCGGAGACCTTCATGAAGGTGAATGCCCACGCCGCAGGCAGCCAGATCGCCACAACAGGCGGCATCCACTTCAATACGGATAGCTCAAGACCGGGGAATAGATTGCGTAGCGCGTACGTCGCGGCCGACGCGCTGAAGAATACGCCCAGCGCAAGGACGAGCTGAATCAAATGCGTGCGCGTTTCGCGCAGCTTCAGAACCGCCCCCCAGAGTACGTACGTCAGTATGACCCCGACAAAATAAAGGTTCCGGCTCAAGTCTACGGCAAACCGCGTGGTCAAGTGATCCTTATGCTGCGCGATGACCATATATGAGAACGCAGCAGTGCCAAAAAGCAGGAAGATCGCTAATGCGCTGATGTACTTGCTCACGTGCATCTCAGAAAACACTTGTTGGTAGAATTGCATAATGACGAAGAACAACAGGATCGTCAGCAAGCTGTCGGAATAATAATAGAAGTAGTTGTACTCCGCTGATGCAAATCCAAACTTGTGAAGGCAGTAAAACTCGCCGACCGAGACCAAAGCGGTGAAACCAACATAGAGGTTAAGGGGGAGGTACCTTAGGAAATTTCGTCTCTTGATCGAGCAAACCACAACGGCGACTTCTGCGGAGAAGCCTATCAACCAGAGAAGATAATCAATAGGGCCAAGATCCATAAAGCTCCCCTGTTCGAGCCTGGCCCCAGGGTTGCCCGTTACCTAACCTTCAGCCTCACTAAGTTCAGTAAGGTGTGGGTGGTACGGGAGCTGACGTGTGCGCAAAATACGGCGTCGGTGGAACCGGAGCCGAAGTATGCGCGAACGCCTGATTCGCCACAGCCTTCAACCCCATCGCACCAGTCAGTATCACCAGCGCTAAACCGGCAGCCGCTAACCACTTATTCACAGGACCCTCCGATTGGGAAACTACGCGGAGGAGTCTACTAAGCGGTTGGCTGCCGTCAAGAGAGAAATTACACACGAGTGTGCCGAAAGAGTACACACCCTTCCCTCTGGCTGGTGGGCCAGCACTTCGATTCAATTGTCGAGGGGAAGCGTAGAGTTTCAGTCTGAAACGGTCAACGGTACGTTCGTACTACTGTGCTTAGAAATTAGAGACCGGCTCTTCAGTGCTGCTTCGCGTATTTATGTCCGTGGCGTATTCTTGACAGTAAATCGCTCGACCCCTAGCATAATAAGTTTGATTCGTGCCGGTGTAGCTCAGAGGTAGAGCGAGGGTCTCATAATCCCTAGGTCGTGGGTTCGAGTCCCACCGCCGGCACCATCCATTCTACTGTTCACTTTCGGCAGGAATCTCAATTCAAAATCTGCATTTAGAAGCGGCGAGTGTAATTGACTTCGCCTCATCAATCACATCTGCGCACACGCCGGACGATCTGGCATACAATGCGTCGCGTCAAACGTCTAAGCCAAGCATGGTGGATGAATTTCAAGGAGTTCTTCGAATGAGAAAGTCTCTCGCTTGTGCCGCCGCGGCTATTTTGATTTTTTCTTGCGCCTTTTCCACAACCGTTCGAGCGCAAGAACCGGCCAAAGACACGAAGCCTGCGGATTCGAAGTCCGCAACCGAGCCGCCCGCTCCGCCACCAAAAGAAGAATCCTCGGTCACCGATCACACAATCAAGATCGGAGGCCAGACGATTCCTTATAAAGCTACGGCGAGCACGACGTTGCTCAAAAACGACCAGAGCGAACCGACTGCGCTGATTTTCTCAATTGCCTACACGCGCGGTGACGTCAAGGATCCCAGCCAGCGCCCAATTGCTTTTGTGTACAACGGCGGCCCGGGTTCTTCGTCGATCTGGCTGCACATGGGCGCGTTCGGACCGCGGCGTGTGGTCACGGCCAATGCCGAGCCTACGGCGCCTGCGCCATATTCCGTCACGGACAACGCAGATTGCCTGCTGGACAAAACCGATCTAGTTTTCATCGACCCTGTCGGCACGGGCTTCAGCCACGCGGTGGGCAAGGCCAAGGACAAGGATTTCTGGGGCGTTGATGAGGATGCAAAATCCCTCGCGCAGTTCATTAGTACGTACGTAAGCCGCAACAATCGCTGGAACTCATCGAAGTTCCTCATCGGCGAGAGCTACGGGACGTTCCGCTCGGCGGCGCTTGGGAATTATCTCCAATCGCACGACAACATGGACCTCAACGGAATTGTTCTGATGTCATCAGTGCTTGACCTCGGCACCATTTCGTTCAATCCCGGCGAAGATATGACGTACGTCTACTACCTTCCGAGCTATGCTGCGACGGCGTGGTATCACAAATCGCTGAGCAACCGGCCGGACGACTTGAGCGCGTTTCTTGCGGAAGTGCGAAAGTACGCGGCGTCGGACTATGTGGCCGCATTGATGAAAGGATCGTACCTTTCGGCGGCGGAAAAATCGGATGTGGCGAAAAAGCTTTCTCAATATACAGGGCTGAGCGAAGAATATTTGATCAAGGCCAATCTCCGCGTGAAGCTCCCCCAATTCATGATCGAGTTGCAAAGGAGCAAGGGATTGACGACTGGCCGGCTCGACGCCCGTTTCACAGGCCCCACCTATGACCTGCTCGGCGAGTATGCGAACGATGATCCCCAATCCACTGCCGTCAGCGGAGCCTTCACGGCAGTTTTCAATGCCTACGTCCGCGAAGACTTGAAATTCGGCCAGGATAAGTCATACGAAGTTTTGAGCGAACAGGCCAACGAAGAGTGGAATTGGAAGCATGCGACGGGCAGAAATTTCGGCTTTCCCGGCTCGCCGAATGTTGAAGGAGACCTGATCCAGGCGATGATTTCGAACCCACATCTCCGAGTCGAGGTTGAGAACGGTTTTTTTGATCTCGCCACGCCGTTTTTTGCGACCGAGCATACGATGGATCATCTCGGCCTTCCTGCTGACATACAGAGCCACATCGAGCTCAAGTATTACGATGCAGGCCACATGATGTACTTGAAAGATGCCGACCTCACGACGCTCAAGAACAACATCGCCAGCTTCATCGATCGTACGTCAAAGCCCCAGCCGAACTAACGATGCCGATTCGAGTGATGTTGGCCTCCGCGCCGGTTCGGGCAATCTCTTTCGAACGTACACCACTGGCGCAACGGCGCGCAGATCTGCGAACGATTGACGCGCGGTGCCCGCATCGTTGACGATGGCCCGCCTCGCTCAATGCATCTCGTAGACACCGCGTGACGGCCGAGACGCTCATCATCGTGAACCCTGTTGCAGGCGGCGGACGCGCCGGCCGCATGCAACCCACCGTCGCGCGTTACTTCTCTGACCACGCATGTTCAGTAGATTTCACATCGTCGAAAAGTACGGATGATTTTCGCAAAATCGCGACGGAGGCCGTCGCGAGCGGTTATCGCTACGTCATCGCTCTCGGAGGCGACGGTACATTTCACCACCTCGTCGAAGCCGCGTTCGGCTCCTCCGTGATCCTCGGGTTTCTGCCGGCGGGGAACGGCAACGACATAGCGGAAGGCCTGGATATACCGCGCGATCTCGTCGAGGCGGCGCATGCATTTCTGCAAGGACATCCGCGAGCGATTGACGTGGTTCGCGTGAATTTCATCGCGGAAGGTGCAACATCACGCACGGCAATTTTCATCGGTGCGGGCGGCCTGGGCCTCGACGCGGAAGCAGCGCAGCTTGCGAACACGCGGTTCCACGCTTGGCCCGGAGTGACGCGCTATATTGCGGGCGCTCTGTGGGCACGGCAAAAGTTTCAGAGCATCGAGCTGGACGCGACGATGGACGGCGAGTCCTGGGGCGGCCGCGTGCTTTTTGCCGCCGTCGCCAACGCGCCCTCCTATGGATCGGGCGTCAGAATCGCGCCCTCGGCGAAAATGGATGATGGCTGGCTGGAAGTGACGCTGGTGCAGGAAATGCCGCTTACGCGATTGCTGGAAGCGATACCCATCGTTCTGCGCTCAGGCGATATTCGGTGGCCCGAATTGCGCCGCTACCGCTGCCGCCGCGTGAGTTTCAAAACCGATCGCCCGGCGCTTGTTCACGGTGACGGAGAAATTCTTGGCGACTCGCCGGTGGAGTTTGAGATCGTACCGCGAGCCGTGCAGGTCATGCTGACGCGAACAACGTAATTACGCTTGAAGCTTCTCTAGCTGGATCTCTTCTTGTCGAGTTTCAGAACGACCTCGATATCCTTGCGGCTGTCGAAGCTCGATATGGAATGTGTTGCAGAAGACAAGTCATCGTGTTCCGCGTGAATCTCGTAGTCCATATTTGGGTCAAGTCCACTGAAGCGGTAGACACCGGAACCATCCGCAATGTGCGTCTTCACGTCCTGCGTCCGGAGATTTTTCAGGTAGACGACGCTATCCGCGACCGGATTCTGCTGCGCGTCGAGCACCGACCCGTGCACCGTACGCAGTTGCGCCTCTTTCTTCTTTTCCTGTTTGTCCTGCGAGCTTCCGGTGAGCGCAATCCCAAGAGCCAGAATTATCGCGAGGGCGTTAACAACGGTGCGGCGGCACAACTTCACAATTCCTCCGTTCGGGTTCGGCAAAGTCCATCCTCGAGGAAATTGAGACGGGCGCAGAGCGCGCCGTCCAATGGATGAACCGGTTGGAGAAAGTTGAGGAACCGGCAGGCGAGGCTCGAGGGTGTTACTCCACTCCGTCTTCTTCGATCGCTTCGCCGTGGTCCCCGTTTTCCTCTTCCTCAACAACTTTGTCGTCCTCTTCTTCTTCCTCTTCTTCTTCGTCTTCTTCTTCGGAGAGCACGATGACGTGGACGGGATGCACCTGAGTGACCTCAAGCTCGACGTCACATTCCGGGCAGCTCAAGATTTCACCTTCTTCTACTTCGTCTTCGTCGACATCGATCTCCGTGTCACAATCCGGACATCTCACCACAGGAAGGGCCTCCTTGCGCGGTGCTTCTCGAACCCACGGGCGTATTATATAACGCACCTGTCAAGCATTTCTCAATCGGAGCGTGTGGAGTTGTCGCCGAAGCGTGAATACCCGGATCGGCCTGTCGTCGGCGTTGGCGGGGTTGTGATCCACAACAGCTGCGTTCTCTTGATTCGCCGAGGCAGTCCGCCGCTTCATGGAGAATGGTCCATCCCCGGCGGAACGCTTGAGCTTGGCGAATCAATTTTGGAAGGAATTCGGCGTGAACTGCAGGAGGAAACGGGGATCGAGGTCCGCGTGCTCGGACTGATCGAAGTTTTCGACCGAATTTTCCGCGATTCTGCCGGCCGCATTCAATACCACTTCGTGATTGTTGATCACCTCTGCGAATTAATTAGCGGAAGCGCACGTGCGGCCAGCGACGTTTCCGATACGGCGTGGGTTCGCGAAGATGAACTGGGGAAATACTCGCTCACGGAAGTGGCCACGCGCGTTGTCCGAAAGGCATTCGCGATGGCGGCGTCGTTCGACTCAGCAAAACCTCCGATGGGCTGAAACTCCATTAAGCGGGAAGCGCCAGAAATACGTGCTTATGGAAGACGCTGTTCTCGTCGCCGATAAGGACTTTGCCAATCCATCCCGGCTGCGTCGGACTCTCGATCAACAAACGCAAGTTTCGCGCGTCGCGGGGGACGTCGAACGCGACTCGCGTATGGTAAGATTCGCCCGGTCGCAGTTGTTGCGTCATCGGAACGCCCGACTCTCCAATGACCTCAAGGATTCGGCCCCCGGCGAAGGATGGTGAGTACGCACGCCCAGCGCCATCCACGAGCAATATGGCGCGCGGCGATGGTTCGAGCGGAGAATCGCCTCGACTTGGCGAGATCGTCTTCTCGTCGAATCGCGTTCGCACCGTGACGACGTAGAATATTCCTCTGGCTGCAGTCGTATCTGCACTGGCCCCAACCAGTAGCAACTTCTTCACGCCTATAACCGCATATGCGATGTGGCAGTCAATCTCGCAGAAATATTTCTCCTGGCCGGGCGCCAGCGTCCACTCTCTGCTTCCGATAGAGGTCCCAAAAAGCAAGGCTGAGTAGCCAGCGATGAGCATGAGCGCCACGACAAGAATCTTGCGCGTCAGGCCAACCCCGCCGATAAGCCAGTTGGCGATTGCGTTGCTCCATCGCTCGAGCCGCGGCTCACCTAGAATTTTCAACCCGCCTATGACGACAGCGCTTACGAAAAGCAGCGCAACAGTGGTGAGAAACGCGAGCGCGCTGAAAGCCGCAAAGCCTTGTTTCAACTCCATTTCAAGCTCCTCTCGGCCGTTTAATCGCCCGCGGCGGCTGCGGGCAGTCCGCCGAAGCGGCGTTCGCGTGACGCGAAATCATGGAGCGCGGCCTCCAAATCCTTCGCGCCGAAGTCCGGCCACAATTTCGACGTGAAGACCATCTCGGCGTACGCGCACTCCCAAAGCAAGAAATCGCTTAAGCGATTTTCTCCGCCGGTGCGAATCAAGAGATCCACATCCGCGCTCGGCCGTCCCCCGTGCGTAACTTCGCCAAGCCGCCGCGCGAATTCCTTCTGAGAAACTTCGAGGCTCGATAGCATCCAACATGCGGCGCGCAGAATCGCGTCCCGTCCGGAATAGTCAATCGCGATGCGCAATTCAATCGTTCGCGCGGAAGCCGTTGCCCGTTCGGCGAATTGAATCGCGGATGCGAGAGACGGCGGAATGCGGTCGCGCCGGCCGATCACGCGGATTTGGACGCCATGCTCCGCGCAGGCCCGCGATTCGTGGAGCAGATATTCTTCGAACAACGCGAGTAGCGCGGCGATTTCTGGCCCCGGGCGCCGCCAGTTGTCGCTGGATAGCGCAAATACCGTCAGAGTCCCAACGCCGAGTTCCGGCGCCGCAGCGACCACGCGCCTGACGGCATCTACCCCGGCACGATGTCCCTCCGAGCGCAGGAGCCCGCGCGCGGCAGCCCAGCGTCCGTTGCCGTCCATGACGATCGCCACGTGAAGGCCAGGCGCGCCTGTCTGCATCAAAGTACTTTCAGGTGCAAAGTGAATGGTCAAAAAAATTTCCTTTCTCAGGCCTCGCGGGTCGCGCGAATCAGTGCTTCCATGTGATCCAGATAGCGCTCGAGAGCGCGCCGGCCGCTTGCCGTCAGGCGGTACTCTGTTTTTGGAACTCGATCGGAAAATGATTTCGTGCAGGCGATGTGGCCCGCATCCTCGAGCTTGCGCGCATGTACACTCAGATTCCCATCGCTCGCGCCGAGCAATTGCTTCAGTTCGGTGAACGAAAGCGATGGATTCACGGCAAGAGCGCTGACAATGGCGAGTCTCGTGCGTTCGTGAATCAGGCGGTCAAGCTGCGTTGCGGAGATTTCGGAAGCCGGCGCGGCGGCATGTGCCTTAGAGGCGGCGTTGCCTCGCCGCCCGCCCGCAACTCGGTCGTCTCGCTCCGCACGTGCAGCACTCGTCTTATCCGCCATAATTCCTCGCAATTACCGCACCGAAGATGATGTGCAGGCCGCCGAATCCTGCCGCCAGCAACGCATTTCCCCACGTCGCGGGACAAAAAAGCGCGACCGTCCCGAGCACCATGAAGCAAAGCCCCATAAGCGGGACGATTCGGATCGAAAATGCTCCGCCCGTCACGACGCCGGTGCCATAAAGCAGCAGCCAGACGCCAGGAATCGCGCCAAAGAATCCGGCGTGAAACAGAATGACGGTCAGCAGCGCTCCAGTAAACATTGGCGGCGCAAAACTGAGCGCGAATTTACGGCCCGGTCCCGCGAGAAGAGGGACATTAGCCTGCCGCGCCTTCGAGGTCACGCTCCATCCCGCGATCGCAAACGCAACCGAGGCTTCAGAGAGCCACGTGAACAGCCACGCCGATGCGGTTTGCTGTCGCGATGCAACAACGGCGGCGCCGGCAGCGGTAATGCCCATGGCCACGCCACCCCAGCCGGGAACGGCCGTGAACGAGGACGCGCGCTCCATCGTCTCGCGGATGAAGCGCAGGTTGTCTCGCGCGCGGTCATCGAGAGCAACGGGCCTGGTGGAACCGGAATCGCGGGGATTTGCCTGTAACATCAATAAAGAATAGCGCGAAACCGAAGGCTGTCAAGTACTTTGTTTTGCAAAGTACAAAAAAAAGCATCCCGGCAACCCATTCTCCTCTAGCCACAGCTTTCCAATTTCCTTGTCGCTTTGCCTGCGCAAGCATATCCTCAGCGCGCCATTTGGACAGGAGGATTTACATGAAATATCCGATCACCTTTGCTGCTGCGATCCTCTGCTGTGCGATGCCGGCTTTCGCCCAGCAAGCTCCCGCGCCTGCCGCTGCGCCCAAAATCGAAACAAATCCCATTTCGAATCACCTCCGCAGCGATTTCGCCGATAGCGCCAAGAACATGGTCGCTGCGGCCGATGAAATGCCCGCCGACAAATATTCATACCAGCCAACACCGCAACAAATGACGTTCGCACATCTCGTGCTTCACGCGACGACGGGCAACTATTTTTTCTGCTGGAGACTCTCGGGCGTCGCCCGCCCCGACGTGAAGCTCGCGGACACCGATGGCAAGGACAAGCTCCTCGCCGCGCTCAAAGCGTCCTACGACTTCTGCACCGCAAATCTCGCCAATGTGGATGATTCGAATCTCGGCGAGACGCTTCCCTTCTTCGGTGTACGCACGATCTCGCGCGGTGGGTTGATGATGACGGTATCGGCGGAATTTGCTGACCACTATTCGATCGCGGCGATGTATCTGCGCATGAACGAACTGCTGCCGCCAACCGCAAAAAAAGAGAAATAGTTCCAGGCGGGGCTTTACGGACGGCGTTTCGGATACCGGCCCGTAATCGCGTTCCAGCGGATTACGACCAGATCCCAAAACATATGCAGGCTGTCGCGGAAAACGTGAACTTTCGTAGCCGGATCGTGTGCCCATCGCACCGGCACCTCGACGGCGCGCAATCCGTGGCGTTTCGCGAGGAATAGGATTTCCGGGTCGAATCCGAAGCGCTCGACGCGCTGCTGCTCGAAAATGATTCGCGAGCGATCCAAGCGAAACGCCTTGAAACCGCATTGTGTGTCTTCGAAGGAAAGCCCGGTGAACAGCCGGACGCATCGGTTGAAAATAATTCCGGCGACTTCGCGAAATCGCGATTGATGCACGGAAATCAACTTACGGTTCATGGCGCGAGAACCGAAAGCCACGTCGGCGTTTTGCAACGCGTCGAGCAGTTTGTCTGCCTCTTCAATCGGCGCCGAAAGGTCCGCATCGGTAAATAGCGCCACGCGGCCCCGCGCTTCCAGCATTCCGTGTCGCACGCTATATCCTTTTCCGCGATTTTCGCCATTCGGCACGAGACGCAGCACCGGCCATTTGCGCCGCCATTCCTCCACTATCCCCGCCGTTCCATCCTTTGAGCCGTCGTCCACCACAATCACTTCGGCATCGGGGTGATGCTCCGCGACGTAGGCGCGAACCTTCTCCAGGCTGCGCGGAAGACGGGCTTCCTCGTTGTAAGAGGGAATAACAATCGAGAGTTCGGGAGCAGGGGAGGGGTTCATCCTGGAGTGGCCACAGCTCAGGCCGGCTGCAAGTGCCTCTCCCATTCGCGCGTCGCGAGAATTTCTTCCATTTGCGCCAGCGCAAAATCAATTTCCTCGTCGCGGTTGTAGAAGTGCGGTGAGAGACGCACTCCCGCGGCCGGGCGGTAATCCACCAGGATGTTGCGCGCAATCAGCTCGGTCTTCACTGCCATCGCGTGCGGGCAATCAACCGAGATTGTTCCGCCGCGCTCGGCTGCGTCGCGAGGCGAGTTGACGCGCCAGCCGCGAGCGAGTGCGCCATCAATCAGCCGCTGTGTCTGCCGCTTCGATTTCTCGCGGATTTTCTCGATTCCGATTTTCGCCAAGATCTCGAGTCCAGGCTGGCAGGCGTACAATGCCGGAATGTGAGGCGTGCCGTTGAGAAATCGAAATCCATCTTCCCGCAACTCCACTGGACCGACTTCGAAATTGAAAGGCCGCTGATGCGCGCTCCAGCCCGTGATCATCGGAGAAAGAGTTTTGCGTAGATCGGGACGCGCATAGAGATAAGCAACGCCCGGCCCGCCGCAGAGCCATTTCAGGCATCCTCCAACCGCGAAATCCACGTTGAGTCCGCGCACATCAATGGGCAGCGTGCCAGCCGCCTGGAAGCAGTCGAGAATCACAAGTGCTCCAACACTGTGCGCCCGCTGGACAATCGCGCGCGCGTCCACGATCGAAGCGCTGCGAAACAGCACGAGCGATATCGGCACGAGCAGCGTCGTCTCATCGATCGCGGCGAGTACTTTCTCGATCGGCGCATGAATGCCGTCTTCGCTCTTCAGCATCTCGATGCGCGCGCCGCGCCGCCGCTGCTCCATGTAAAAATAAACGATGGATGGAAATTCCAGGTCAACGAGAACCACTTTGTTCCGTGGCCCCGAAAAATCGAAGCACGAGGAAATGATGGCCTGCGTCAAAGTCACGTTCTGGTGGAGCGAAATCTCGCCGGGGCCTGCGCCAATGAGCGCGCCTATCTTGTCGCCCACACTCACCGCCATATCCCACCAGCCTTCTTCCCAGGCGCGCACTCCGCGGATTCCCCAGGCGTCGGCATAATCGTGCATGCGCTGGTAAACGCCGCGCGGCATCGCGCCAAGCGAATTGCTGATCAAATAAGTCGAGGTTTCGAGAATCGGAAATTCTTCGCGCCACTTCAGTAGTTCATCCATTCGATTTCCTCAAGCTCTCTCGGGCGGTTGGCCGCCATGAAGTCCGGGAGATAAGCGATCTCGGTTTGTGCGTTTCCAAAGAAAATAGCACAGAGTGATGAATGCGAGCCAAGGCAATCCCGCCAGGATTGTGATCTTCATACCTGGAATCCACCACGTCGAAATTAATACGCCCAGGAGCGCCAGCATCCCTGCAAGCGACGACCAGGGCCCAGGTGGCGCGAATTGCATTGGAACGGAGCCGCCGTTTTTCTCGAAGCGCCGCCGGAAGGCAAGATGGGTTACAAAAATCATTCCCCACCCGAAAAGCCCGCCGAAGAACGAAGCCCCAAGAGTGTAGAGGAATGCGCTTTCTTGAAACCGAAGATCGAGAATCAGCGCGATGATCATGCCGACGCTTGAAATCATCAGCGCGGCAAGCGGCACCCCTTTTTTGTTTAGCTTGCCTAGGAATTCCGGCGCGTAGCCTCCGCGGGAAAGCGAGAAGAGCATTCGCGTGGTGAGATATAAATCTGCGTTCACGCTCGATAATGCGGCAGTGAGTACCACGAAATTCATGATCGCGCCCGCAAACGGAATTCCAGTCGCCTGAAATACGCGCACGAACGGGCTTTCCGCAAGCCCAGCCTCCGTCCACGGCATCACGCCGACGAGAACGGCCATACCGCCGATGTAGAAAAGCGCAAGCCGGGCGAGCGTCCAGCGCATCGCTCGAGGCACGGCGATCTCAGGATGGCTTGCTTCGCCCGCCGCGACGGAAACTACCTCCAAGCCCAGATAGCTGAAAATCGCTATCGCCACACCAAGGATTACTCCCGTCCATCCATGCGGGAGAAATCCGCCGAACGCGGTGTAATTGTGCGTGCCAAGCGGGTGGTAGCCTATGCCAAAAATGAGCGCCGTACCTAGAACGAGAAATACAAAAATCGTCGTTACCTTCATCAACGCAAACCAGTATTCGATCGTCCCAAAGCTTCCGATGTTCCGCGCGTTGATGAAAACCATCCCCGCGGAGAAAAGTACAATCCAAATCCACGCAGGAATGCCCGGCGCCCAGTAGCGGCAGTAAATCGAGACGGCCACGAGCTCGCTCCCGATCGCCACTGACTGCGCGAACCAATACGAATAGCGCACCGCGAAGCCCGCCCAAGGATTAAGATAAATCTCCGCAAAAACTCCGAACGAGCCGGCCACCGGATGGACAACCGTCATCTCGGCAAGAGCCCACATTAGTGCGAGCGCAATCAACGCACCCACTCCGTAGCTTAAGATCACGCCGGGGCCGGCTACGCGCACAGAAACGGCGCTGCCGAGAAAAAGGCCGGTGCCGATCGCACCGCCAAGCGCAATCATCGAAAGCTGACGCGAACTCAATTGGCGATGCAGGCCGGCTTCGCGGTCAGCGATAGATTGCGGCGGCTTTGCTGAAGCATCCATATTGTTACGCCAGAAATTCGGCGCGCCATCGTATCAGAAAGCCCGCCCGAGTCGGGGGGCCGCTCAAAATCAGTCCATGACGCGCTTCCCTTGCATCGGCTAAGATGAGCGGCCATCGGAGGTATTCGTTATGAAAGGCTTTGGAAATCCTCGATCCCTTGCACGAACGATTCTTGCGCTTTTTGTCGCCGCGCTTCTCGCCGGCCCGTTCGTGCCACTGGCGACACCCGCTCAGAAATCGGCGCCGGTGACGCTGACCGTGTCCGCCGCGATCAGCCTGAAAGACGCACTCGATGAAATCGCGAAACTATACGAAACAAAACATCCCGGTTCGACGATTTCATACAATTATGGCGGCTCGGGAACGCTGCAGCATCAAATCGAGCAGGGCGCTCCGGTGGACATCTTTTTTTCGGCCGCTGAGAAGCAGATGGATGCGCTTCAGGCCGAACACTTGGTCCTGCTTGCCACTCGCCACGACATCGTACGGAATTCGCTGGTCCTCGTCACGCCAGCGGACAGCGATGTGGTGAAGGACTTCGCAGATCTAGCAAAGCCTGCCGTGAAGACGATTGCCCTCGGCGAAGCCGCAACCGTTCCCGCCGGTCAGTACGCGGAGCAGACGCTTCAGCATCTCGGGCTGTTCGACGCGATCAAGAGCAAAGTTGTCTATGCGAAAGATGTTCGCCAAGTTCTGACGTACGTCGAAACCGGAAACGCCGACGCTGGACTCGTCTATCGCACCGATGCACTAACTTCAAAGAAGGTGCGGGTTGCGGCCACCGCGCCCGAAGATTCGCACGACATCATCGTGTATCCGCTGGCCGTCTTGAACACCACAAAGAATGAAGCGGCGGCGCGCGATTTCGCGGGATTCATCGGCGGACCGGAAGCCCGGCCAGTCTTCAACAAATACGGCTTCTCCACGCCGCCGATTCGCGACTGACACGCTTCCATGCCTGATCTCTCGCCGATCTGGATATCCCTCGCGACGAGCCTCACTGCCACGGCGATCACATTCGTCGTGGGCATCGCAGCGGCGGCGTGGCGCGAGCGCCGTAGCGGCCCAATGTTCGCTTTGCTCGATGGAATTTTCTTGCTTCCGCTCGTCTTGCCGCCGACGGTCGTAGGTTTCCTGCTCCTGCTCCTTTTTGGGAGGAACGGACCGTTCGGTCGAATTCTTCTCAAGCTAGGCACAACCATTGTGTTTTCGTGGCCCGCGACGGTGATCGCCGCAGCGGTCGTCTCATTTCCTTTGATGTACGTCACAGCGCGCGCCGCTCTGGCACAAGTGGATCCCGAACTCATGAACGCCGCGCGCACTCTGGGCGCTTCCGAATGGCGCGCGTTCCGCCGCGTGGCGATGCCGCTCGCGGCGCCCGGAATTTTGGCCGGCATGATTCTTTCGTTCGCACGCGCTTTTGGAGAATTCGGCGCGACGCTAATGATTGCCGGTGACATTCCCGGCCGTACGGAAACGATTCCGCTGGCGATCTATTTCGCCGTCGAGTCGAACGAAATGTCGCGCGCAATTTTCTGGTCGCTGATTGATGTGGGAATCTCGCTCGCGCTTTTGTTCGCCCTCTACTTCTGGACGCACGTGCAATCCTCAGCAAGTGCGCGGGTCGGGCCAGCAGGATGAGCCTCGAAGTTCACATCGAAAAGCGTCTGCAAAGTTACCCGCTCGCGGTCGAGTTCGCGGCTGGCGCCAAGCCACTCGCGATCCTCGGGCCATCTGGCGCAGGCAAGACCATGACGCTGCGCTGCATTGCGGGCCTCGTCGAGCCAGATCGCGGCCGAATCGTTCTAAACGATCGGGTTCTTTTCGATTCAGAGACAAAAATCAATGTGCCGAGCCGCGAGCGGCGGATCGGTCTTCTGTTTCAGAATTACGCGCTGTTCTCGCACATGACCGTGTCTGAAAATATCGCGTTCGGCCTCGATCGCATCGCGCCGGATGAACGAGCCAGCAAAGTCCGCAGGCAATTGGACGCGCTGCATCTAGCGGCCCTGGAAAGCCGCCTGCCGCGCGAGTTATCAGGCGGCGAACAACAGCGCGTCGCACTCGCGCGCGCTCTTGCCATCGAGCCTGACGCGCTTTTGCTCGACGAGCCGCTTTCGGCGCTCGATACGCATTTGCGCTCGCAAGTCGAGCATCAACTTCTAGGCACGCTCGCGGCGTTCAACGGCTCTTCGCTTGTCGTGACACACAACATCGAAGAAGCCTATCGCCTCGGCACGGAAATGCTCGTTCTCACGAAGGGCCGCGTGGCCGCATTCGGCCCAAAAGAAGATGTTTTTCACCGGCCGCCGACTCTCGACGTCGCTCGCCTAACGGGATGCAAGAATTTTTCGCGCGCAGCAGCGATATCCGACGGCGTAGTTGAAGCGGTAGATTGGGGCTGCCGCTTGCGTGTGTACCAGCCAATCAGAGGGCAGGTCGTTCATGCCGGGATCCGAGCCCATCAAATAGATTTTCTCGAAGGCAAAGAGGGCAGCGCGAATTCCGATAACACTTTTCCGTGCTGGGTGATGGAAGCAAGCGAGACGCCCTTTCGCATCACGCTCTATCTGAAGCTGCATTCCGAGCCTCAGCCCGGCGATCAACCTCAATTGCAGGCCGAAGTGTTCAAGGAAAAGTGGCAGCGATTCAAGGACCGGCAGTTCCCCTGGCACGTCCGGCTCGATCCGGATGCAGTGTTCCTACTGCCCGACTGAGCTTTACTTGAAGTGTTTCGTGAATTCGATGCTGAGGCTGAAGGTGCCGTTGATGTCGCGTAGGGCGATAATGGAGATGTCGCGCCGCACGGCGTAAACCACTTGAATCACCTGCTCCTGCTGCGATGCGGCATTTGTGCTGTACGTCACCGTCACGGCTTTCCCGAGCTGCTCTTCGATGGTGATACGCGCCGCTGCGTTTTGCTCGGATGCCGTCCCTGCCAGGAACGGATCCACGCGGAATTTCGTGATTCCGAATAGGCGCTCGATCCGCCCGCCGAGTTGGCTTGAGATAGCTTCCGAAAGCAACGCGGTTGCCCCGTAACCCTGCGTCGTTTGCGCGCTAGATGATCGCAGCGCACTTTCGGTCCCCGGGCTGCCGAGAGCCAACAAGGCGATGATGTCCGAGTCGGGCAAAGGCGGATCAGAGCGATACGCGAGCGATAGATTGCTGCCGGGCCCCGTGAAGTCGAGCGTGACTTCGTATTGGTCGATCACCGTCGTTGCTTCGACGTTCAGGATCGGGTCCAGTCGAAACGGATTTGAAAAAATGATGTCACCGCGTGAGAGCGTGTACTTGTTTCCGCGGAAGGTCATGTCGCCATTCAACAAATGGATATTGCCGAGAAGGATCGGCCGCTCCCAAGTTCCGCGCAGGCGCATCGTTCCTTCCATCTCGACGTGTGCGCCGGTCCACTCCATGCGAGCATTCGCGGTCGTGCTCGCGCCAATATCGAATTGAAGATTGCGCAGGAATGCCGAAGTCGTGGTCGGACCTTGGACGCTTCCCTGTGACGCGGTCAGCAGCGTCCCCAAATCGACGTTTTGCGCCAGCAGCAGCCGCTCCACCTGAATGTTTCCAGACAACACCGCTCCGTCCGATGTTCCGGAAAGATGCATCGTGCCTCCGGCGAGCCAGCTCATCCCTTGGGGGTAGCGGATGCGCGTGTGTGGCGCAATCGCGTCCACGTCGAACCGGAACGGGCCGTCGCCGTAACTCACCGATCCCCGCAGCGTCAAGTTCCCGCCGCCGGATTGCGCGGAGACGTTGTCAAATATCGCGCGCGAACGATCGAAAATCACTTCGCCGGTCACGTGGCTGAGGCCCGTCGGAAAATCGTCGTACACGGCCGAAACATCCTGAAATCCGACGCGCCCGATGATCGTGGGGCTTGAAATTGTTCCTTCCACGCTGACCCGCACATCCGCACCGCCGTGCGCGTCGAGCATCGGCGCGAGACCCTTTGCGAGCCCCAGGTTGACTCGGCCCGCCAGCGCCAAACTGAGCGGGCGATTGCCGTCGAAACGCATATGCCCGGAAAACTGGAAATCGGTGTCGGTGCCGCGCAGAGATGCCTGCTGGATTGTCACCTCATTGTGGCGATACTCGAAACGGAATGGACCTTCGTTTTGCAGCTTTACAAAGCCATAATCGAGCATAACGCGCGAGAAATTCGCATTCACGCGCAGCGATTGTAGATCGCGCAGGTTTCCGCCGATTATGAGCTCTCCGTCCACGCTGCTGTGAGCGCTCAGTGTCTGCAAATGGAGGCCCGCAATAACGAACGGATCGAGATCGAAACCAGAAGTAACGATTTGGCCTGTTATAGGATACTCGCCGCCCAGGAGTACATTGAGGCCTCCGAGGAGCGTACCGCTGCTATTCTCGGATGTTAAATCTAGGTGCAGTTGCTTCCCGTTCGAAGTGATCTTGCCATCGAAACCGCCTTCGACTGCCGGGCCGAGTTTCAGATTGCGCAATTGCAGCGTCCCTTCACCTTTTGGATCGAGAATAGGTCCTTCGCCGCGAAGATCGAACCCGAGCATCCCGGCGATCGGCAACATTTCGCTTTGAATGCGCGGAATGCTGCCGAGATCAAGGCCCGAGCCCGCCAGCGCAAACTCGATCTGTTTCTCATCCATGCGGTAGTTAAGATGCCCGGCGATTTTGCCCGCGCCCATGCGCAGATCACCGTTCGCGAACTGGAACTCATCGTTGCTGACGTGAATCTGCCCGGTCAGGCGATCGAATCGAGCGCCGTAAGCGTTAATCTGCTCGAGCGTCAGATCGCCGTCGAAGACAGGCTCGCCCCGCGTTCCGCCTCCCGTGAATTGGCCGCTTAACAATCCGCTGACGGGATAGTCCATCCCGAAAAGCGCCTGCAAATCGTCGGTTGGATCGCGGACAAGCTGTGCGTGGAAACTCCACGGATCGTTGCGGCGAAAATCCCAATCGTTGTCGAATTGGAGATGCAAGTCGAGCAAGACGGAAGAGCGTCCGCGACGCACAGTGAAATTCGCGAGGCGCAGTTGGTCGGGAGAGTAATCCATGTCGCCATCAATTGAATCCCAGGCGAGCGTGTCGTACCGCACGTCCGTTCCACTCACATGTCCCACAAATGCCGGGCCTACGATTGGCCCAAGGACGCGCCCCTTCCAATCCGCGCGTGCCGCAATACGCTTCGGCTCTTCATCGGCGCCGCGAATCGTGTTGATGAAGTCATCCCATTGCGACAAATCGTCCGCATGAAACGTCACTTCGACCGCGGAATCGAGTCCGCCGAGCGGGCCATCCATCGTCAACAAGCTGGTGGGAGTTGAGATTTCGCTCTTCGTCAGCAATACGCCTAGGCGATCCTGCGAGTAGTCATAATCGATCTTCGCTGAGACGGGAATCCGGCCGGCTGCGAGCGCGGCAGGTGGAGACCAGCGCGTCTCGCCCTGAGACCGGAAATGCAGAAATCCGGCCGTCCATGTGTTCACCGAATCCACATCCATTAAAGAATCCCAATGCAGCGACTGCACCGGAAAATCCGGATTCTCGAGCGCCGCAAATACCTGCGCCAAGCTCGCGCCGCGCAAACGCGATGTGACGAGGAAGTCGAGATGGGGAAGCCCCATCGTCAAGCGGCCCTGCATCGTTCCGCCGAGAGCGCGTGCGTTCAATTGTGGGACGACGAGTTGGTTCTTGCCGAGTTCAAAATCGCCCCACGTCTCGATGTCGCGCGTGTGAAACCATTCGTACGGCAAATCCACTTTGCGCGCGTCGAAATGTCCGCTCGCTTTCCATTCGCCGCCGGCGAATTGGCCCGACCCGGAAGTTTCCACTTCGGCATCCGGTATGGGAGGGATCCGGAAAACCGTCCGCACATCTTCGAGCGTGAAACGCGAGTGGTAATGGAAATTCCAATTGTTCAGGGCGAACGACGGAAGCTCGGCGCTCAAGTCCAGCTCCGAATGCGGGAACTTCCATGTCATCTCGTCAAGCGAAAATGCATCGCGCGCGAGCGTGAATTTCATTGAAAGCACCGAGTGGAACGGCACCCAGCGCTGAGCGGCAATGTTAACGTTCTGCCAGTCGAGCTTGCCGGCATACGTGCCGTTCCCTCCGGCAGCGGCCTCGTACGTCAGAGAGAAATCGAAGTTATCTCCCTCGACAGCGAGAGGAAATTTCGCGTCGTTGTAAAAAACGCTGCCGTCGATAAGCTGGATCTTGCCGGCCTGCAGATCGAATAGCCGCTCGCGCCACGGAAGGTTTTGCTTCGGGGGAATTCTAGGAACCGGAATGGTGCTTTTTCCGTCCGTGCCGATGCGAATACCGACTTCCGGATGCTCCACGATCAATGTGTCCAGAGCGATTTTGCGGCCGAAGAACGATACGATTCTCGCCGTCACACGCACCTTGTCGGAATGAAACAGCGGCGGCATGCCGCTATCCTCGAGTCCGTGCATCGTCAGGTTGTCAAGTTCGACGTAGAGCCTCAACGGCCGCACGCGGACGCGTCCGATTTCGACTCTTGCGCCGGTCGCGTCTTCAATTCGCTCGGCGATATACCTCCGCGTCCACTGGTTAAGGACGCCCGCATTCCACAAGAAAAAGAGCGCGCCCATCGCGCCAATCGCGATGAAGAGGGCGACTCCCAACCAGTGATGCCAGCGGATTTTCACGATCCACCCGCGTTGGGCAAGATTTCGATTCGGAGCCGCGCACGCGTGTCGTCCAACCACTTCGTCGCACGGTCGGTAACGATCCGCTCGGTCAGTAGGCGGTGGATTTCCGCGTGGACATCGTCGAGCGGCGGCACGGTTTGCCCGTTCGCTTTTGCCTGCTGCGTGAATTCGCCGCTGTAATAGTCTTTTATCTGCTTTTCGTCCACTTGAGCTGCTGCGCGGAACTTATAGTCGAGAAACCGATTCAGATAAATCTGCAATCCAAGCTGGCGGCGAACGGCCGTTTCCGTCAGCCCCACTTCCGCCATTTCTTGATGGAGTGCATCTTCCGACCCGAATTGTCCAACGAGCCCCTGGAGGGCTTCACTGACATCCTGCGCGCTCGGCCTTGCGAAACGCGAGTTTTGCGCCTCGTTCTTTACAACCCACTGGTCCGTCAGCTCGCGGATCGCGTCCGCACGGCTATTAGATTTGCCGTCCACAAGCTTTTGAAACGCTGCCAGCTCATTTATTTCGCTCTCGGTCAGGACGTCGCCTTCGATGCGCACCGCGATGCCGTCCACAATCGTTGTGGGACTCTGCGACCCTTGCGGCTCATGAGCGGGATTCAGCCCCGCTGCAAAAATCTCTGCTCCGCCGGGCGCGAGCACGAAGCACGCCACAAACAAAGCCGTTGCTGCCGTCGCCCTCCTCATCAGAACACCGGCCCGATATTGAAGAAGAATTGAAAATGCGGCAATTGCTGCACTTCGGGCAAATTCGTCGTCGAATTGATGAATTGAAATTTCGCCGGATTGAGCTGGTAGCCAAAATCAACTCGCACCGGACCGATTGGAGTTGCATATCTCAAACCCGCGCCAATCGTGTGCGAAAAATATTCCAGGTCCGTGGGCGACGCTGGCGTGGCACGAAATGTGATGTGATGGATGTCGCTGTAAACGTTGCCCGCGTCGTAGAGAATCGTTCCTCCGAGACGGCTCCCGACGAACGGCAGCTTCATCGGGAAACGCACTTCCTGATTGAACTCGAGGAGCGCAAGGCCGCCGACCGGGAAGCCAGTCACGGGATCGCGCGGCCCCGCCTGATTCAGGCCGAATCCCCGAATGGATTGCCCGCCTCCTGCAAAGTAGCGCTCCGGCAAAGGAATTTCATCCGGCGTTGTCCCCGGTAGCGTCTGCTCGACACCGAAGCGGAACGCCCGCGCGAACACGAACGAGCGCCAGAACGGCGTAAACGTTGAATTCTGAAAATAACCGCGGAAGAAGCTGGCGCTCGACCCAAACGCCTTTTCCGCGATGCTCACGTCCACGGTATTGAAGGTGCCCTTCGTTGCATCCGCCGCATTGTTTCTGCGGTCGCGTATCCAGCTCGCGCCGACGCCCGAGATGCGTGTTGGCTGGCTGAATAGCGGAATCTCCTCGGGCGAGATTTTGAGCGAGTCTGCGTCGACCAGGACGTGGCGGAAAAAATAGCGGTAGATCATCGTCGTGCTCGGCGACACATTCTGCACGAACTGAATCGCGCCTTCGTAGCGCTCCGAGTTGAACGTGTTCACATCCTGCGTCTTGTCCGCATACGCCGTGATTTGAAAATTGAAATGCGGGTTCGCCAGAAAATGCGGCGCCGTATAGGTCAGGACGCCTCGATACTGCAGCGTGCTCGCGCGTACTTTGAACGAAAGCGATTGCGCGCGGCCGAAGAGATTCGCCTTGCCCAGTTCGAGAATCACGCGCGGGCTGGCGTTCAGCGTCGTGCCGGTCGGATTCGATCCGCTGCCGGGCAGTTCTTGAACCTCGAAGCCGAACCCGTAGCCGAACGTGTATCGCTTGCCTTCCTCGACGGCGACGACGACGGTCTTGTCCGGGTCACTGCCTGCAGGATTTTGCGGTGCGATCTGAACGCGGTTGAAAATCGCGAGGTTGTAGAGCCTCCGTTGCGTGTCTACGACGTCCCCTTCGCGCAGTGGCCCGCCCGCCTTGACCTGCACTTCGCGCTCGATGACCCCGTAGCGCGTATGTTCGTAGCCGGTGAGAAGTACGCGGAGCACATCCACACGTGCTCCTTCCGTGACGCGATACACCAGATTCATCCGGTTCGGATCCGCCGCAGGCGTCGCTTGAGCTTCGATCCGCACGTCGGGAAAACCGTCGTTGTAGTAAAGCGCCAGTATATTGTTACGATCGCTTGCGACGTTTACTTCGGAATACGGCTGCCCAGCCGACGAGCCGATGACGTCGCTCAACTGTTTATCGCTCAGAGTGACGTTTCCCTCGATCTTCAGATTCGCGACCCGCGTTTGCGGTCCTTCAGTGATGTCGTAGTGAATCTTGAGCTCTCCGAATTTCCCCTTGTCGGTATCGGTGACTACCGGCTTTGCATCCGCCTCGATGAAGCCGTTCTCGTAATAGAGGCCGCGAATCGAATCGGCGTCGTCCCGCACCATTCGCTGGCTGAATTTTCCGCGAGTCGTAAACGTTGTCGGTTGGAGCTGCAGCCGGCTGGCCAGCAGTGAAGTACTGAAATAATGATTCCCGCTGAAAGTTACGCTGACAAGCTTGTGCCGCGTCCCGCGAGTAACCGTATAAGTGATCAAACGCTCGTTCCGCGCCGGATCTTCGGTGTTCGTGAACGTGACGTCAGAATCGAAAAAACCCGCGCGCTGCAAGTCGTCACGAATGTTGCGGAGTCCTTCTTGCAACAGATCTTCGTCCACCGCGCCTTCCGCATAAATCGGGAGCAGATTGCGCAGTCTGCCTGGCCGGTAATGCGCGCCGGTGATTTGCACGCGCACGCGCGGCCCGGCCACCACTTCAATCGTCAGCGGCAGGTGACTCGTGCTCGCGTCATAATCGCCGCGTTCAATCTCAACCGTCGCGCCGAGATAACCGTCGGCTACCAGTTTCTTCCGCAGGCGGTCGCTCCCGTGCGAAAGCCTTGCCGATGTAACGTCCTGTTTCGAGTCGGCCTTCAATCTCAAGCGCTTCAAAAGGGCCTCGTCTTTGTACGGACTCTTATTGACGATCTTGATCGCCCCGATCCGGGCACGCGGCCCTGGGAAAACGTGCACGGACACGTTCATCTGCTGGGTCTCTTCATGGGGCTCGAGGGTGCGTTCGACACGCGCGCGATACAAACCTTCCTGCTCCAGCGTATCGTCGAGCCGCGAGATGCCATCATTCAGCGCGTTCTCGCGGAACGGCTCGCCGAGAGGCATTTGAACCGCGGCCAAAGCGCTTGCCTCGGTCGGAGGCTCCTTCAAGCCCTCTACTCGAATGACATTATTGTAAAGGTTTCGTTCCACGACAAAATCGACGCGCAATCCTTCGCCAGCGGGCACGGCTTCAACACGAATTTGAGAATATCGGCCTGTCGCGTAAAGCGTCCGCAAGCTCGCCCGCTCATCTTCCATGTCGAATGGCTTGCCGAGTTCAAGAGCCATCGCAGGCAACTTGTCCGAGAGAACGAGGCCGTGGTCATCCAGGATACGAATAACATTCACGCGGCGGCCTTCGACAACGGTGTTCGCGGCTTGGCCCCGTGCGGACGGGACAATGGCGAGGGCAATGGCGAGAAAAATCCAGACACCGATGGCCTCGCGTACGATCGCCGATTTTTGGACGTGTGGAAAGATCGAGTGACCCACGCATCGGCCCGGGCCCCAGCCGATGCTCCTGTGACGATTGGTTAGTATAGCCGCGTTGCCTGCGGGATTTGAATTGGCGCTATGATGAGTTGTTGAGCCGTGATTCGATGCACCCAAATGAAAAAGAGCGTTACTCGCGCCAGGTTCTTTTCGCCGGAATTGGCGCGGAGGGACAGGAGCGTTTGCTTGGCGCCTCTGCAGTCCTCGTCGGGTGCGGCGCCATGGGCGCAGCCGTTGCGAACCTGCTCGTTCGCGCAGGCATCGGCTCACTGCGATTGATTGACCGAGACTTCGTCGAGGCATCCAATCTTCAGCGCCAGACACTCTACGAAGAATCCGATGCGCGTGAAAATCTGCCGAAAGCCATCGCCGCGGAACGCCGGCTGCGCGCCATCAATTCCTCCGCGAGAATCGAGGGCATCGTCGCAGATCTAACTTCGGAAAACGCGCGCGAGCTTCTCTCCGGCTTTCCGCTGATTCTGGACGGCACCGACAATTTCGAAACTCGTCTCCTAGTCAATGACGCAGCAATTGCTCTCGGCATTCCGTGGATTTACGCGGCTGCCGTCGGAAGCGCCGGCGTAACGATGACGATTCTCCCGGGCGAAACTCCCTGTCTGGCTTGCCTGTTGGAATCAGATGATTCACCAGTCGCCGACGCCGAAGAAACCTGCGATACGTCGGGCATACTGAATGCCGCCGTCAACGTGATCGCCTCAATCGAAGCCACTGAAGCCACAAAGATTCTCATCGGGAAGCGCAACTCTCTTCACGGCCGGTTGATTTCATTTGATGTCTGGCAAAATAGCTATCGCGCAATCCGCGTTGCGCGTAACCCGGAATGTCGCGCTTGCGTTCGCCGAAATTTCATCTATCTCGAAGGCGAAGCCCAGCCGCACATTACCATGTGTGGACGCGACTCCGTTCAAATTCACGAACGTGGTCGCGAACTCGATCTCGCGGAACTCAATCGGCGGCTTGCGGCCACGGCCAGCGAAGTCCGCGGCAATAATTTTCTGCTCCGCTTCCGCGTAAATTCCTACGAGGTGACTGTTTTCCCCGATGGCCGCGCGGTTTTCAAAGGCACGCGCGACCCGGCCGTCGCTCGCTCGCTATACTCCCGCTTCATCGGTGCGTAGGCACACCCATATCCATCGTCATTCCACTCAAAATCAAGAGAAATGTGGAGGTTTTTACGCGAATCGTTTCATCGCCGACTGTCGCATGGCGGAGCGATCCATATTCTCGCGGGTATTCATTAAAGTGAGAAGCGTGCTCAGGACGCGCGCTTTCATTTCGTCGGACATCGTGAATCCGCTCGTTGCCACGCTCACGAGCACGTCGCCCCGATCCGCGATTTGACGATAGAATTCCATTTGCCGTTCGTGTGGCGTTATACCTAGCGCCGTTTGGCGCCGGACGGCCGCGCATTCTTCTTCAATGTGCAAAGTGAAGTGCAGCAGGCAAAGCCCTTCATCAATGAGGCCCGGGGGCATGGGGGCCTTGCACCCTCTCGAGTTGCATTCTTTCGTCATAACGGCGTCGTGGCGGCTATCGGGACGAGCCATTCGATTAGTAGCATCCCAATGCAGCGAAATCCAGTTTCCCGAGCTACCATGGTCTCAATGGGTTACCGTCAGGAAAATTGACAGGAGCTGCAGCAGGCTATTTCGCTGGCAGGTGAATCACGCCTAGATCGGTCAAGCCGTTCACGACGAATTGCACGGCAATTGCCACCAAAATCAATCCCATAAGACGCATCAGAATCCGGATTCCAGTTTCGCCGAGATATCTCCTCACGCGGTCCGCGCCCGCGAGGATCCAGTAGGACACGAGCGAGCTGACCAAAATCGCCGCGTACACAACGACATGCTGCCACCACGCCTTCGATTCGCCGATCAGCACCATCACGGTGGAAATGGCGGCGGGCCCTGCCAGCATCGGAATTCCCAAGGGAATAATTCCAGCATCGGCTTTTGAAGCGCCTTCCGCGGCTTCTTCCGGCGTTTCTTTCGTCGTTGACCTTTTTGCGCGCAGATTGTCCATGCCGATCTGCATCAGAATGATTCCGCCGGCGATCTTGAACGCGGGCAGCGTGATCCCAAACATCCGGAAGACGAGACTCCCGGCCACCGCGAATCCTGCCAAAACGATCGCGCACGTCCACCCAGCTCGTTTGGCAACGTGGCTCCGCTCTACCGGCTCCGAATCTGCCGTGATGACCAGGAATTGCGGGATCACCGCGAACGGATCAACTAGAAAAAAAACGGACGTAAACGTCAGCAGTGCGAATTCGAAGATTTCAGCGATATTCGATTGCATCCTTGCGTCTCGTTAAAAGGCCTTGCGGCGGCTCGGTGGTTTCGCGAAATCCGCCATAGCGTACCAGCGCGCGGTGGGAAATCATCATGATTTCACGGAGCAACGGCTGCCTGTCCGCCGGGCCAGTTATCGCTTTCGACGTATGTAGCTCGCTGGGCGGCTTTCAGGCGCCACCGCCCACTAATATCAATTCATTGCGCGCAGCGCTGTGACGTCAGGGGCCGTCCCCCGCGCCGGCGCTGAAGACTCAACTCTTTGGAGGGAAACGTATGCAGCAACCATTTGTGATGAAGCGTGCCGAAAAACGTGTGGACATGAAAGTCACCGCATTACTTGTCGGCTCGCGCGGTGAACTGGGCGTCGAACGAGCATTCACCGAAAACATCAGCCCTCGCGGCGCTCGCGTTATCGCGCCGACTCAGTGGCTTTCCGGCGACACCATTCTGGTCGCCCTTCCAGACGCGCATTTTACCTCCGCCGCTCGCATTACTTACTCCGATCCTCTCGGCAATGGGCAATATGGAATGGGCCTCGAATTTGTTGGCGCGGAAGAACCACTCGAACTCACCTCGCTCGCGGCCACATTCGGCGTCCCGCAATTCTAATCGCAAGGCCTTCTTAGGCTTCAAACCGTGCCCCACCTTCGATATTCGAGGGTGGGGCATTCCCATTTTCCCTTTTCGCTTTTCCATTTTCCACGCGCCCGCGTTAATCTCTCCCTGAGATCCCCGAATGACCATCGATTGGCTACGCGATTTCTGCCTCTCTCTTCCGCATACAACCGAACAAATCCAATGGGGGGACAATCTCGTTTTTAAAGTAGGCGGGAAAATGTACGCCGTCACGGCACTCGAGCCCGCCGCGCACTGGCTTTCGCTGAAATGTTCCGGCGAGGATTTCGCCGAGTTGATCGAGCGCTCCGGAATTAATCCTGCGCCCTATCTCGCCCGTGCGCATTGGGTCGCGATCGAATCCGAGGACACGCTGCCGCGAGCAGAAATGCAGCAGCTTCTATCGCGTGCGCACGCAATAGTCTTCGCGAAACTGCCCAAGAAAACCCAAGCTGCTCTCGCCGCGCACAAATCCTCAACAAAGCGTCCGAAAAACGCTCGCAGGGCTCGCCGGAAGGCGGGCTAGGTCTCGTATCGCTAGGCGAATTTCCCGCCAGAAACGTATGTGCTCGAAATTTATGCAGGTTGCGGGACGTGTTCACGCGAATCCGGGAGGCAGGGGCCTCCCGGCTCTGATGTGAGAGTACAGCCTCGGGATCGTGAAGAACGGCCCAACCGTATTCAGCTTGGACGACGGAGTCACGGCCGATCGTGAGCATTTGACTGCTTCAAATAAAACGCAGCCAGCCCTCGAATACGTCCAACGCAGCATGCGAAATCATGCTGGCGCGCAGATTGCGGCGCCAGGCCACGAGCGCGCCATAAAGAATTCCAAGGACTGCGATGACGATCACCTGCTGCCAGCCTTGGTAAGTGTGAGCCAGGCCGAACACTGCACCCTGCAGAATCACACCCGCAGCGAGACTACGTGTCGCGGCCCCAAACTGCTGCTGCAAGTAACCCCGGAAAACGATCTCTTCGCATATTCCCGCCGAGATGGATAGCAGAATCCACATAAAGACCTCCGCGAAGCCCGAAGGCGGCTGGTAGGGCGCCGTTGCGGCGGGAACGCGTTCGACAGCGAGATGAACGAGCCACGCCGTCAATTCCCACACACCACAGAAGGGGATTGCGATGGCGACGTCCAGAGCAACGCTGCGCCAACTTGTCCAGCGGCCGCCCGTCATATCGCGTAAGTGCCCGCCCTTGAGGTGCACTCCCACCCAGACCCAGTAGGCCATTCCCCATTCGGAGAGAATCAAGATGGCGTACTGGCGGAGCAGCACCCAATGCGAAAGCGCCGCCGGGGCAGATTCCGCACCGACGGCGTTCGACGGCATCTTCTGCCGAAACCCGAAATACGCAAAAATCAGCAAGATCGAAAGCGTATGCCACGGCGAGGCAATAAGCCCACCGCGGGCTGGTCCTTCAGCTTTCGTTGAGGGGTTGCTCATGCAATCTTCAAAAACGAAAGACGATAAGCTAACAGCTACCCGCGCATTCGCCGAGTGATAAAATATTACGAAAAGAGCGGCGGGTTCACTGTTGGGCGTAAAGCTCCGAAGGTCCCCGCCTGCCGCTTGCGCTCGCCGATTAGAAGGAACCGAGTACCGGGCACCGTTCACGCGCTGCTCTTTCTGCATTCACAGGGGGTATGCTAGACTAGCGCGGCAAGAGCGACCGTGGTGCTCCTGCCATCTTACCTGTACGGGGCTATCCCAAATGTCAGGACATTCGAAGTGGGCAACAATCAAGCACAAGAAGGCCGCCACTGACGCCAAGCGCGGCAAAGCCTTCACCAAGATTATCCGAGAACTCTCCATTGCGGCGCGCTCGGGCGGCGCTGATCCTGATTCGAATCCACGCTTGCGCACCGCCATCCAGGCTGCCAAGAACGAGAACATGCCCAACGACAACATCGAGCGCGCGATCCTGCGTGGCACCGGGCAGCTCGAAGGCGAACAACTCGAAGAAGTCATGTTCGAAGGCTACGGTCCGGGCGGTGTCGGGTTGCTCGTGTCCGTGGTGACGAGCAATCGCAACCGCACGGTTGGCGAGCTTCGCCACATGCTCTCGAAAAATGGCGGCAACATGGCTGAGACCGGCGCGGTCGGCTGGATGTTCCAACGTAAGGGCGACATCATTGTTCCGAAAACTGCCGCCGATGAAGACAAGATGATGGGCATTGTCCTCGACGCCGGCGCGGAAGATTTGCGCGACGACGGTTCGGCGTGGGAAGTCACAACGCCTCCCGAAGCCTTCGAAAAAGTTCGTGATGCGCTCGCCGCCGCGGGCATCAAGCCAGATACCGCCGAAGTTTCCTGGGTGCCGCAAAATTACGTCAAGCTTGCCGGCCAGCAGGCGCAGCAGATGATACGCCTGGTGGAAACTCTCGAAGAGTACGACGACGTTCAGCACGTATACGCCAATTTCGACGTGGACGAGTCCGAGATTCAAGCTGCCATCGCGTAACGCACGCCGCTAGTGCCGTTCGCGGCGCGTCATCGCGAAAAACCACTACCCCCGCTCGAAGCCCCGCACGTACACTTACGGTCGGCATGGCGGTGTCTGACACCAACGGAAAATTGCGCGTCCTCGGCGTGGATCCTGCGGTTGCGGGCGCGACGGGCTTCGCGATTGTCGAAGTCAACGCTTCCTCGTCGGCGCGCTCGCTCCGTTTTGGCGCACTGAAGCTGCCCGCGCGCGCAACATTCGCAGCGCGGCTCCGCGATATTCACCAGCTCATTGTCGGCCTCCTCGAGGAATATTCGCCTGATGCTGTCGCGGTCGAATCCGTATTCACGGCGCTCAATATGCGTACCGCACTGAAACTTGCGGAAGTTCGCGGCGTTGTTCTGCTGGCCGCGGCGCAGGCGAGTGTTCCCGCGCATAGCTATTCCCCGCGCGAAGTGAAAGCCAGCATCGCGGGCTATGGCGCGGCGACAAAGCAGCAAATGCAGCAAATGGTCAGCGTCCAATTGGGATTGCTCGAGTGGCCGGAGCCACCCGACGCGGCCGATGCGCTCGCCGTCGCGCTTTGCCACGCGCACGCGGCATTCGCTCAAGCACGCATGGAAGCGGCAATGGCGCCGCGCGTAACCTTTCCGCAATTAGCGCCGGCGCCGCGGAACCAATCGCGGAATGTTCGCGTCCAATCCATTCGATGAATACTTCGCATTCGCCCCTTCGCTTCATTCCGCGCTCGTGCCTCGCCGCATCCGTTCTTGCGGCGATCGCGCTGCCGCTTTTCTTCTCCGCACCGGCCCGCGGCGCCGGCGAACCAGCTACAGTGACGTTTCGCAAGATCTTCAAGACGAGCTATCCGGAATTCGTCGAGATCAAAATCAGCGAAGTGGGCAGCGCGACCTACGACATTCGCCAGCTCGACGAGCAACCGAGTCCTCAGCCATTCGAAATCAATCGCGCGCTTGTGGACCGCGTCTTCCAGCTCGCGGCGCAGCTTCATGATTTCAACGGCGTGAATCTCGACGTCCATCGGCGTATCGCCAATCTCGGAGAGAAAACATTTCGCTACGAAAAAGGCGGCGAAGCTCACGAAGTCACATTTAATTACACGCTCGACGGCACCGCCAATCAGCTTCTCGATATCTTCGAAGGCCTCGGCCGGCAGCAAGTGGACATGGACAATCTTCAGCGCGCCATGCGCTACGATCGCCTCGGCGTGAACGATGCGCTCCTGCGTCTTGAAGGCGACTACAACAACAAGCTTATCCCCGCGCCCGAACGCCTCCTGCCCACGCTCGACCAGCTCGCCTCTGACGAAAAATATCTCGACATGGCCCGCCAGCGCGCTCGCGGTCTTGCCAGCCGCATCCGCAATTCACACACCTAGAAATAGGCCGCGAGGCTTGACCTCCCTTGCACAGAGGGCCACGATAGATGTGCCTGTCCCGCAACCTGCTTGAGTTCCGGCACGTCGAAACAAGTGGAAAAAGGTGTCCCGCAAGAGGGGGACCGCCATGAAACTCAGCCGTTCGCTCGTCATCTTTCTGGGCCTTACTTCCCTGGTTTTCGCTGCTTCGCTACGTGCGGATGAGAAAAGCTACAGCTACGCGCGCATCGTGCGCCTCAGTATGGTTCGCGGCGACGTGCAGATCACGCGATCGGGCTCGTCGGATTGGGAGGCCGGGATCCCCAACATGCCGATTCAACAGGGTTTCGCCGTCGGCACGAATAACGGCCGCGCGGAAATCGAATTTGAGAGCGGCGCAGCCATGTGGGTCGCGGAAAATACTGTGGTGCAGTTCACGGAGATGGCGCTTTCCGACGGCGGGCGAATCACGCGGCTTACGATCGCGCAGGGCACCGCATCATTTCAAGTGAAGCTCAGTGCGGGCGATGTTTTCGAAGTGAACGCGCCAAGTTTCCAAGTCACGGTCCCCAATCACTCCAAATTTCGCGTGGACTCATTCCGCGATGGAGCGTCGCTCAGCGTCTACGAAGGCGCCGCCAGCGTGAAGGATGGCGACGGCACCGAGATTGCCGGAGCCGGGAAGACTTTCGCGATTTGCGGCTCCGCGCCCGGCGACACCAAGCTGACGCCAAATCCCGGGAAGGATTCCTGGGACAGTTGGGTGAACTATCGCGCGGGAATTATTTTGAACGGCGCGAATCAAACGCAGCCCTACACCGACGCCCCTTTCAGCTACGGACTGAATGATCTTTCTTCATACGGCAACTGGTTTAATTGCGCGGGCTACGGCTATGGCTGGCAGCCGTGGGGCGCGAGCGCCGGATGGGCGCCGTTCTACAATGGCTATTTCGATTACTACAACGGACTCGGCTGGACATGGGTGAGCTTCGAGCCGTGGGGTTGGGCGCCGTATCACTTTGGTAGTTGGTCGTACGCGTCTTCATGCGGCGGCTGGATTTGGATGCCAGGCGGTTTTGGTTTCTGGAATGGCGCGCCGGTGATTTTTGGCCGCACGGGCAGCGGGAGAATCGGCTGGCGGCCGCGCCCGGTGCCGAATCCGCGTCGCTCCGAGCACTCGCTCTCGACCGCTTCGAATTCCTCGGTACATGGAAAATTTGGAGGCGTTCCGATCGTTGTTGGCGCTAAAGGCGGAATCGGCAATGGCTTCGCAACAGGAATTTTGCCGCCGGACAAAGCAGACGAGATCGTGGCAGTAATGGATGAGCCGCCCGGCAAGAATGGAAGAATTGGCGCGAACGAATTCGGTTGGCGCTCAAACTCGAAGCAGCCGTTCGCCGTTCCTACTGCCCGAAGTCTCGCCGCGCTTCGCGGAGGCGTGGCCTTTGACGCAAAAGAAAATCGCTTCGTGAATGCCGAAGCCGCGGCGGGAGTTTCGGAGAAATTGCCCGTCCTCGCCAACGGAATTCGCGAACCGCATGGAGTTCCGCATCAGCCTGAGCCCTCGTCATTTTCCTTCGAGAGAGAATCGGCAGCGGGAACATTTGCACCGGGACGCTCGGGAATCTCTGCCGCGACGTCGCATAGCGGCGAATTCTCGCACGGCAGCGAATCGTCGCACGGCTCATCCGACTCCGGCGGCTCGCACGGCGGCGGAAGTTCGTCGTCCTCTTCATCCGCTCCCGCCGCCCATTCTCATTGATCTGGCACCCATCGCACGCGAACCCGGAGGCGGGACTCCGGGCGCAAATAATAAATTTTTGCGGTGTTTTCCTCCTCAATTCAGAGCGCCGAGGCTCCCGCCTCGGGGAAAACGTGCCCACCTTCACACATGAAACCTACGGCTCGAATGACCTTGTCCATGACGATCCGTCCTTCACGTAACCATGACGCCCGCGTAACCAACCACCCAATCGCGATCGCCGCTCACGTCGGCTGACGTCGCATACGCGACCAATTCCGCGCGCGTCGCCCCCAATTCGCGCGCTGCCGTCAACATGGCCACCACAGGCGCATACCCGCACATCGAAATCCCCTTCGACCGCACGACGTCGTGAAGGCCGCGGGCATCGAGCTCAAGAATCTTATCAATCGCCAGCCGGTCCTTCACGCGCGTGATTTCATCGCTCTCGTAGTGATTCATGTCCGAGCTCGTCACTATGAGCACGGGCTCGCTCTGCGCTGCGATGACTTTCGCAATCGCGCGTCCCAGCAACTCGAGCGTCTCGAGACGATCCGTCCCGAGCACGACGGGAACAAATTCGAAATCCGGCGCGAGCATCTGCAGAAATGGGAGCTGGACTTCGAGCGAGTGCTCGGTGCTATGCGCGGTTTCATCCTCGCGCAGCGACGGGAAAGCGCGTTTCAAATCGGCGGCTAGCCCTTCGTCAATCTTTGCGTTTCCGAGCGGTGTGCTCCACGCGCCCTCGGACAGAATCGCGAGCGCCTCGCCGCGCGGAAAATGCCGCGGGCCGATGAGCACCAGTTTTCGAGGAATTTCGAGCGCGCCGTAAACCTGTCCCGCGACCATTCCTGAATACATGTATCCGGCGTGCGGAACAATGCAGGCGATCGCCTTGCTTTTTTCTGGAGACTTGCCTGCTAATTTATCTACCGCGGAACGAAGTTCATCCGGATCGCCGGGATAAAACCGGCCGGCGACGGCAGCGGGGCGAAGCATGGTCATCGAGGCGTGATTTCGCAGCGCTCTCGGGCGCGAGTCGAAGATTCTACCGGGAGAATTCCGGCGCCACAGGCTCAGATTGGCCGCGACGGCTTGCCTTTAATCGCGAGCGCAACAGTGTGGCCTGATTGAAAACGAACTTTGATCGCATCGCCGCGCAGGTAGCCGCCGGCATTGAGCACTTTTTGCATTTGCTGCGCGGCCTTCGGGCCGTAAGTGAACGTGTGCAGGGCCATTTCGTTCCCGGCCTCACGCACCGTCAATGTGTTGTGGTCTGCGCGAACCACTTCCGCGTTCATCCAGAGCGGCTTCACTTTCTGCTGCTTCACCACCATCGGGGCGGACGAGTCCATCTGCGCGCGCGCCGATGGAGCCGCGGCGGCAAGCGCAGCGAGCGCCAGGCCCAGCGCCGCAAATCGCAACCGGTAGCGCTTAATCTTTGTCATCGAGTGAAATTTTTAGCGAGCGCAGAAACTTGATGTCCTGCGGCGTTATCTCCAGCTTCGGCAGCTGATCGTCATCGTCGTCCTCGAGCATTTCGTCGTCCACGCGGATCCGAAGAGATTCGAGGAAGCGGCGATCCTGCCAGGTCATTTTCGAGGCGTCTGATTCGCGCCTGGCAAGGCCGATCGTCGCGTCGAGCTTCAACACGATGTCGTACCCCGCAGATCTCACGCCGGCGATGGCTTCCGAAATCCGGTCGGATTCGGAAACCGAATCGTTGATGGCATGGCCAAGTTCTTTCAGGAGTTTTTTCAGCCGGTCGTCGAGTTGCAAGGGCCTCACCTCCGCTACGGGGTGTCCTAGCCCGATTCTATTGCGGCACCGCGCCCCGCACAAGCCTTCTCTCGCCCGTTGCTTCGTGCAATTACCTGCCCAGTCGCACAGGGTTACGGCTGTCACTCGCGCGCCGCGAGTTGTACTAGAATGGCGTGATGGGAATTGACTGGATTGCGGCGGCGTGGCGGTCGGCGATGACCGTCCTGCGCGTATTCTGGAAAGCGGCGCGGCAGCTTTTCCATGAAATGACTGGGACGCTGTTTGCGCTCTTCGCCATCTCGGGCGCTATAGCCATATGGCGGCTATGGAGTAACGCACGCATCCCGTGGCTGCTAGCAGCGGCGGCCGCGTACACGATCACGATGCTCTACTTCTCGGTAACATCGTTCCGGAGCGCGCGCCGCGTCCGCTGATGCCCTCGAAATCAAAAAGGCCCCCGGCCCACTCTGTATCCCGCCCCGCATCCTCCAAAGAGGAAAAGGCTGCCACGACAAGCGGCTTGCCTCTGCCGGTTGTCGTCACGGCCAACGACTTAGTTCCGTCACACGAGGCTAAATGGGATCCCGAGCGCGAGCTCGGCTATCCTGGCGAATTTCCGTTCACGCGTGGCGTCTATCCGACCATGTACCGAGGCCGGCTCTGGACCATGCGCCAATACGCAGGCTTCGGCTCCGCTGCGGAATCGAACGAGCGCTACCGTTACTTGCTCGCGCGCGGGCAAACGGGGCTGAGCGTTGCATTCGATCTCCCAACACAGATCGGCATGGACTCCGACCACGCACTCGCGCAAGGCGAAGTGGGCAAGGTCGGCGTGGCAATCGATTCGCTCGAGGACATGCAGACGCTCTTCAACGGCATTCCGCTCGATCGCGTCTCGACCTCGATGACCATCAATTCAACGGCGGCTATTCTGCTCGCGCTCTACGTTGCCGTGGCGAAACAGCAGGGCGCGGACCTGCGGCGCCTTTCCGGCACGGTCCAGAATGACATCCTGAAGGAATACAGTTCGCGCGGGACGTACATCTATCCCGTGCGCCCTGCGATGCGAATCGTCACGGATATCTTCGCGTGGGCCCGCAACGAGATTCCCAACTGGAACCCAATTTCAATTTCCGGGTATCACATCCGCGAAGCGGGCTCGACGGACGTGCAGGAAGTGGCGTTCACGCTCGGCGACGGAATCGCCTACGTGGAAGCGGCCGTGGCTACGGGGTTGGCGGTGGACGATTTCGCGCCGCAGTTGTCGTTCTTCTTCAACGCGCACAACGAATTTCTCATGCAAGTGGCGAAGTTCCGCGCGGCGCGACGCCTTTGGGCGCGCATTATGAGCGATCGATTCGGCGCAAAAGATCCGCGCTCGATGATGTTGCGCTTCCACGCGCAGACGGCCGGCTCGTCACTGACCGCGCAACAACCGGAAAACAATATCGTGCGCGTGGCGCTTCAGGCGTTGAGCGCGGTTCTGGGCGGCTGCCAATCGCTGCACGCCAACGGCCTCGATGAAGCGCTGGCGCTTCCCACCGAAAACGCCGCGACGATCGCCCTCCGCACGCAGCAGATCATCGCGCAGGAAAGTGGCGTCGCGAATACGATTGATCCCTTTGCCGGTTCTTACGCGATCGAAAAACTCACGAACGAAATCGAAGCGGGGGCGCGCGCCTACATCGAAAAGATTGACGCGCTCGGAGGCATGCTCCGCGCAATCGAAACCGGTTTCGTGCAAGGCGAAATTCAGAAGGCCGCGTACGAGTATCAGCAGTCAGTCGAGACGGGAGAGCAAGTTGTGGTCGGCGTCAATCGCTACGTCGCCGCGGAAGAACACCCCATCCCCACGCTGCGAATGGACCCTGAAATCGAGCGCTCGCAAGTCGCCCGATTGAAATCGTTGCGTGAACGCCGCGATATCGCGAAGACGCAGGCCGCGCTGGCCGAAATCGAACGCCGCGCGAGAAGCGGCGAGAATCTGATGCCTGCCATCCTAACGGCCGTCGAATCGTTCGCAACGGTAGGAGAAATCTCCGACGCTCTTCGCCGAGCGTTCGGCGAATATCAAGAATCCGTCGTAATCTAACCACCGGCAAATAGGCAATCGTAGCGCCGGCATCTTGCCGGCGATTTTGTGCGACGCCACTGGGCGGAAAAACGCCGGCAAGATGCCGGCGCCACGATTACACACTCAGCAGTCGCGGGGCTTGGCCGGGCGCTCACGATCGCAAAATTCCAACCACGCGCTCTCTTACTTCATATTTCCACGCTATGGTATGTTTTCCCGTACAGATGAAACTCATCCTCGCCTCCAGCTCTCCGCGCCGCGCCGAAATTTTACGCGCAGCAGGATTCTCGTTCGACGTTCTCCCCGCGGATATAGACGAAACTCTGCGGCCAGGCGAAGCCGCAACCGAATACGTCCGGCGCCTGGCTGAAAAGAAAGCGCGCACGGTTGCGCGCAAAATCGCGGCAGCCGAGCCGGACGCCACGGCAATCATCATAGCTGCCGACACGACCGTGGTGGTGAACGGCGCGATTCTCGGAAAGCCGGAATCTACCTCGGACGCGCAAAGAATGCTCGAGCAGCTCAGCGGACGCACGCACGACATTTACACCGGCGTCGCACTTCTACGTTTGCCAGATGGCGTCGAGCGCATACTCGTTGATGTAACGCGCGTTGATTTTGCGGAGTTAAGCGTCCAGGAAATTGCGGACTACGTAGCCAGCGGCGAGCCTTTCGGCAAAGCAGGCGGTTACGCGATTCAGGGGCTCGGCGGGAGATTTGTAAAGCGGATCGAAGGCTGCTATTTCAACGTGATGGGCATGCCCCTCGGCCGTATCTATCAGGAACTTCGGAAAATCCAGGAAGAGACTGCGCCCGCTCGAACACACCTTACCTAGGCATCTACGAATAGGGAGCCACCACAGATTTGCGACCCTAGAGGCAATCGCCGCGGAGGTTAGGGCTTTGGTTCCGGAGTGCTCGGCGGGGGCGCCGTGGCAGGCGGAGTCGTTGTTGTCGTGGAAGCAGGGGGCGTTGTCGGGCTATCGCCGCCGCGCATGCCTTCTTTGAACTCGCGGATTCCCTGTCCCAAACCCTTCATCACTTCAGGAATCTTGCGGCCCCCGAACAGCACGAGAATCACCAGCGCCACAATCATCCAATGAAATGGGCTGAATTCACCCATACTGCACCTGCCTTTCGAGTCCGAACCGCGGACACCATGCCAGACCGGGCCCGCCCACTGGCGTAGCTAAAGTATAACACGCTCGTCGCCCACGCGGCGCGTCACGCGTTCCCGGTCAAGGAACTCGAGTAGTGGGATGGCGTATTTCCGGGTTACGCCGGTCATATCCTTGAACGCACCGATGGGAAGCCGCTCACCATTCGCTTTCTTATAGTTCGCCACAAGTTCGCGCAACTTTGCGACTGCATTCTGATGGAAAACCAGGTCTTGCGCGACCTTCACGAGCGTCTTTTCGCTCAGCAGGATCTGGAGAATCTTTTGCGCTCGCTTGGCCTCCACTGGGAGCTTGGCCAGGACTTCATCCAAGCGCGGCACTGCAAGGCCCGCACGTTCAAATTCCTGCTCGATTAGCTCTTTGGCCCGTGCCTCTTCGGGAAGGAGCGCGATTTCTCGACCTGACTTTTGCACGAGATCCCCGGACACGGTAACGGCGCGAGCGGCCACAAGTTCAGCGAGCGCGCCACGAAAAACCTCCGGGCGCGATTTCGTCCGGCCACGCAAATCTTCCTTGGCAATTCCAGAAGTAAGCCGATTGGTGCGGTGAAATTCTTCGACCGCCGCGCGAATGCGATTCGCGCATTCCACGACAATCGCCGTCGGAACTACGGTAAGCGGCTCTTCCTGCGCGATGACGAGGGTTCTCGCCCTCGTCAGCTTCGCGATAACGTCGCGTGCGTCCTGCTCGATCCAGCCCGTGCGAGCGATAAGGCGCGGTAGCGCGAGGCCGCGCAGTTCGCTCGCGGCCAGCGATTCTACGATCGCTTCGCGTTCGTTCCGCTCAAACATTCCGAGAAGCGGAATCACACGCGCGTCTTTGCGGCGATGCCCCGATGCAAGCGGATCGAGCACCGTGCCGCCGCCGACAGTCGTCACCGGTGAAAACCTCCGCAGAATGAATCGGTCCCCTGGCAACGCGAGCACCGGTTCGGTCAGCCGCAATTGCGCGAATGCGGAACCACCAGGCTCGAGCTTTTCCCGATCGAGGAGAATCACCTCGGCAATCATCTCCGCCGTGCCGTGATGAAAGTGAACGCGCGAGCGGCTCTTGAGCGCAGGCGCCGAACGAAGCAATTCGATCCTTGCGTCCAGCCGCGTCGTCGGCTGAAATATTCCACGCGCAGCGAGCTCCATGCCTCGATGCAATTCGTCGAGCTCCACGCCTGCAAGATTCACGGCGGTGCGCTGGCCCGCCACGGCGTGATCTACAGCAGCGCCGCCGGAATGAAGGCCGCGCACGCGAAGCCGCCGCCGCGCAGGAAACAGCTCGACCTCGTCCTCGGCGCGGATTGAGCCGGAAACGAGGGTGCCCGTAACGACCGGGCCAAATCCCTTCATTACAAACGCGCGATCCACGGGCAAGCGAAAATACCCGCGCGCGTCTTTGCCCGGTGAACGCTCCGCAGCTTCCCGCAGCGCATCTCGCAGCGCATCAAGCCCCGCGCCGGTCTTCGAACTCACCTCGACAATCGGAGCGCCTTCGAGAAACGAGCCACGCACGAGGTCCTCAACTTCAAGGTTCGCGAGGCCGGCCGTGTCCGCATCCACGAGATCTGACTTCGTCAGCACGATGATTCCTGTGGAAATTCCAAGCAGACGGCAAATATCGAAGTGCTCCCGCGTTTGCGGCTTTACCGATTCATCCGCGGCAACAACAAGAAGCACGAGGTCAATTCCGCCCGCGCCCGCCAGCATGTTGCGCACGAATCGCTCGTGCCCCGGAACATCGACGAATCCAATGCGCACTTCGCCGAGGTCGAGAAATGCGAAGCCGAGGTCAATCGTGATTCCGCGGCGCTTCTCTTCTTCGAGGCGATCGGGATGCGTGCCAGTAAGGGCGGCGACGAGCGAGGATTTGCCGTGATCAATGTGGCCGGCCGTGCCGACGATGATGTGCTTCATGGCTTCGCTTCATGGCTTGATGGCTTCATGGAAGGATGAGATGCAGCCACAAACGGATAGGTGCTTCGAGCGGCTGGAATCTACGGGGCGCTGCGATGTTTCAGCGTGCACGCGGCTTTCGGCACCGCGGCGCCCCGCAAGTTTCGTCACTGCGATTTCATGGCGTCTTTTCGGCCTTGCGTTGCAAAGGTGGCGCGGTTGTCGAGCCTTTGAAAACGGGCTTGCCGAGCTTCGCGATCCACAGCCCAGAGTCAATATCGTTGATGTAGATCAATCCGTTCCACGGCTGCGCGCCCCACGTCAGCGGCAAATTCGCGCGAAACGCCTGCGAGTCGCCAGTCCATAGCCGCGCAATTTCCCGGCCCTGACGATAAAGATCGCCGCGCAATTCGCCCGAAATGTCGATCACGCGCCCGCCGCCGCCGTAATCGCCAAGGAACAACATGTCGTTGTCCGCCCAGAAATTATGCGAGCCGCCCTCCGGCACCTCGTAAAATGCCACCTCCCGCGGATGTTCGAGATCCGAAACATCCATCACGTGGCAAATGGCGCGCGTCGGCACTCGATCCTTACTCATGATATTGAAAAAGCCCAGAAGCACTTCGTCACCGACGAACAAATAGTTCTTGTAGCGGAACGTGCTATGCGTGCCGGCCAGCCAGTCGTCGCCATACAGTTCGTAGTGGTTATAGAGATACTGGCTGACGAGCTTCGGATATTCCGGGCTTCCGCCCTTCATTCCGTTGCCAACGTCGAGAATCACCAGGCCGTCGCGCCAATACGCGAGATACGCCAAGCCGTCTTTCACGTAGAGATCGTGCAGGTAGCGCCCCGTCGTGACCGGCCCTTCAGGCCCGACGATGGTTTGTGACTTGTTGTTGTCCACTTGCCAGCGCGCGACTTCCTTCGGATGCTTGGGATCCTGGAAATCAATCACCCGCAGCGACCCGGTCGCATCGTCGGTGAGATAAATGTAGTGCGTGTTGATAAAGGCGCTGTGAACACCACCAGTCACGGTTTCCGTGTATTCGGCGGCAGTTTGCAATTTGTTAGGATCGGAGAGATCGAGGACGACAATTCCGTTCTTCCGGTTCGACGCCCCCTCACGCGTGATTACGCCAAGTTTTTCATCGGGCGTCGTGCTGACGTCATTTACCAACCTCGCGTCCACTTTCATCGTATCGAGCAGCTTCGGGTTGGACGGATCCGCGATATCGTAAAGAAACACACGGTCGGCAATCGTGGAAAGATACGCATGGGTGCCGATGATCCACTCTTCCGCCGTCTGGATAGGCTCGCCCTTCTCATCTTTCGGCTGAACGTGCGCGACCACATCAATCTCGCGCTCGGCATTCCGCGGCGTCACCGTAATTGACGCGCTGCCGCTGTGTTGGCCGATCGAAGCGGTGACCTCGTAGGTGCCGGGGTTGTACGCGACGAACGCTCCGTCGGAATACGCCGCAGCACCGTTGCCGCTCACGGACCAATTGATCGTGACGTCCCTGACCGGTTTGCCGGCCGCATCCTTCGCGGCGGCCGTAAAGTGAACTACGTCTCCCGTCCGCGCGGTGGTCGTAGCTGGCTCGACCGCAAGTCGCCGCACAGTGTCCGCGACGACGCGAACACCGACTTCGCCATTCACGCCTTCCGCTGTAGCCTGAATCCGCGCATCGCCCGGCGCAACAGCCGTCACGATGCCTGCGGCATCCACTTTCGCAATCGCCGGCGTGAGCGACTTCCATGTCACGGCGACATCGGGCCGGCTCGAGCCGTCGGCTGCATGCGGTTTCGCAGCGAGCGCCGCGGATCCGCCGACGGCCAGCGGCGCCGCAAGCCTCTCTATGTCCACGTGCGTAACCGCGGGCTTAGCCACCATCACCTTCGCGAGCCCCACCTCCTGGCCAATCAGTGCGCCGACCGTGATCTCGCCCGGCGCCGAGAAGTACACCTTGCCGCTCGTGTCCGCACCGGCAGCATCGAACGGCGCCGCGAACCACACGGTCACCTTCGCGTCAACGACCTTGCCCGAAGCATCCTTCCCCACAGCCGTGAATTGCAAACTTGAGCCGACTTCCGCCTTCGCTTCCATCGGGCTGATTTCAACTTTGGCGACTTTCGGCCCTTGCTCGGCTTCTTTGCCTTTGTCTTTATCTTCCTGCGCGCGCGACACCGGCGCAAAAAGAGCCGCGGCCAAGCCGACGGCCAGAGCAGACGCGCCAAAACTTCGCGCCCATTTCACAATTCCGCTGAAGCAAATCTTCATCAATCCGGCTCCTGTTCGAGAATTCGTGCGCGATCTCGCACGGTCTTACGGCCGCCCCGGTTCCGTTTTCCAAAAATCGATTCCGCCCGCTTGCTCGCCCACATCAATCGCCGCAATGCTCTTCATCGCGTCGAGATCGATCATTTCCACCGTGCCCGGCTCCGCCCCAATGCCCTCCTCCGAAATAAACGCGTAGTGATCGTCGGGCGAAACCACCGCTCCGTGCACAACTTGCCGCTTCGTCGGAATCCGCGCGAGCTCCTTGCCGGTTTCGGGATTGAAAATCGAGACGGACTGCCCGCGTTTATTTGTCGCCACCACGCGGCCGTCTTTGGTCATCGCCAGATTATAGACGCCCGTTGCTGCCGGGAATCGGCGCGCGATTGTCCAGCTCTTCGCGTCAATCGCTATAATCTCGTTCGACTTGTTGCACGCCACGTAGATCGTGCTTCCGTCGTTCGAAGGCTGCGCCCACGTCGGGACGCACGTGGCCGCCATCGTGTGAGCCCCGGCGTGAAATTCAGCTGGGCCGTTCATGCCCATTTCCTTGCCTGCTGTGAGCATGAAATGGCGCGAGACTTCGAGCGAGGCCGTGTCAATCTCCACGAGCATGTCGTCCATCATGCAGACCGAATAGTGCTTCGTCCCCTGCGGGTTCAGGCGCGAGCCATGTGGCATCGTGCACGTCGTGATCCGCTTGACTTCGATCATAGGGTCGGTCGCGACCACCGAAATGGATGACGGCACCATATCGCCGTGAAAATTTGCGTTTGCGACATAAATGAACTTGCCATCGTGCGTGATGTCGGTTGTCGCCGGAAAAAGACCGAGAGAAGTAAACCGTACCATCTCGTCCGCGCCCGCCTTGTACTTCCACACCGACCCGTACGGCAGCCCATGTCCGACCGACACATAGACGTATTGCCGATCCGGCGAGATAGCGATTCCGTGTGGGCCGTTGATGTCCGTCGGCATCAGCCCCACTTTTGCTTCGTGATCAATCCTCGCAGTCGCCGTTTCAGAAGGTCCCGGAGTAAACCGCAGCCGAACCAGCTTATCCGCGGACTCGCAAACGACGTAAACGAGATAGTCCTGTGTCGGCGCCTGTGCCCGGAAGACGGGTGACACGATCAACACAGCAAGGAATGGCAGAACCAAAATCCTGAGACGCAAAATTCGATTCAAAACTTTCAGAGCCTCCAAAGGCAGGACCGGCGACGGGCAAAAATGAACCCTATTCAGCCCTTTGTCAATAGACGGTGATCAAAGCAATGCGCTTCGGAGAATTTCGCTTTTGTGAATTGGAGCTGGACACTTGAAGGTTGATAGCTCGGGACCTATTGCGTTGCGCGCGCAAAAACGTGTCCTTCCGAACGAAGTGAGGAATCTGCATTTCTGATCAGCAGCAACCCTGTGAAATTCTTGAGTTTCTGCTTTTCGTACCAATTTTCGTACCAAGAGGACGGTTCATTTCTGAAAAAATTTGGCAATTTCAAATTTGAAATTGGGTCGGCGTATTTAAGCTTTTTCGCTGTCTACGCTCACACGCCAACGGATGCGAGCACCGCGGAGATTTCGCCGTCAATTTGAATCGCAGCTTTTCGAGGATCCTGCGCGCCGGTAATCGGCCGGCCAATCACCAGGTAATCCGCGCCGGAGCGTATCGCCGCAGAGGGAGTAGCCACACGGCTCTGATCGTCCGACTCGGAATTTGCAGGACGGATTCCTGGAACCACGATCAAGAATTTAGGCCCGAACGCGCGCCGGACTGCGCGCACCTCCTGCGGTGAGACGACAACACCATCGCATCCGGATGCCTTTGCAATTCGCGCCAGTCTCAGCGTCTCGGCTGCGGGTGGTCCTGCGATTCCGACGCGCCGTAAAGACGACGCATCGTGACTTGTAAGGACAGTTACACCCAGCAGCGCCGGAGCCTTCTTCGCCGCGCGCCCGGCTCTCACCGCCGCCTCCACCACTTCAGTACCTCCGAGCGTATGCAACGTGAGTAGGCGTACTCCCGGCAATTTCGTTGCAGCTGTGACGGCCCCGGTAACCGTGCTCGGAATATCGTGAAACTTGAGATCGAGAAATATGCCGTAGCCCATCCGAGCGAGCTGCCGGACTACAGGTGGCCCCTCAGCCGTAAACAAGCAGCTCCCGACCTTCAGCATCCCAACCACGCCACGGAGTTGCCGCGCCAGGGCACACGCGTCCCTGGCGTGGTCAACATCCAAAGCGACGATTATTCGGGATGAGTGGAAGCGGGTCGTGTCGGCACCTCGAGGAGTTCCAGTCGGACTTTCGCGAGTCCGCTCTGGTCGAATCCCAGCCGGCGAGCTACTTCGTAGGAGACGTCCAGGCCACGGCCGTCAACATAGGGGCCGCGGTCGTTAATCCGGACGATAAGGCTCCGATGGTTCTTCGGGTTCGATACCCGGACAATGGAGCCGAGGGGTAGAGATGGGTGAGCTGCTGTTACGGCGAACATGTCGTACGTCTCGCCGTTAGCTGTAGGACGGCCGTCAAAGTCTTCACCGTACCAACTTGAGACACATTCCCAGACTTTGAGCGGTTTACCTTTCAAGTTCGGATTCGGAGTCGCTAGTCGGGATGCTGCTTGGAGATTTGTCGCAGAAAGTGACTCTCCCGAGTTCGGAGTCGTCAGAGGTGCATTCAAAGCCGGAGTCAAAAAGAATAGTGCCAAGCCTAAAAATACCGCGCTCGATGTCATCAATTTCTTGAAAAACATTTTCACCTAACCTTTGTCTAATGAGCGGATTATACTAGTTCCGGGCTCCTTCTGGCAATCCACTAATCCCTGTAAAGCCGCCCGTTAAATCGCTCACTCGAATGATGTTATTGGCCTTACACCACTTTGCGAGTCCCTCGACCAGCCTCTCAGACGCTCTCGGGTCCACAAAGTGTGCCGTGCCAACTTCCACCGCCGACGCCCCTGAGAGGAGATATTCGACTGAATCCTCAGGAGTTTCGATCCCGCCGAGGCCAACCACCGGGATACTGACTGCCTTGCAGGCCTCGTATACCAACCGGACTGTTATCGGTTTTATGGCCGGCCCCGACAATCCACCTGTGGTACTGCCTAAACGGGACTTTCGATTGTGTGTATCGATACACAGTGCAGGGTAGGTATTCGCGATGGTCAGGGCGTCCGCTCCGGCACCTTCGGCAGCCTTGGCCATAACTCCAATAAATCCAACAGTCGGCGCCAGCTTGACCCAAATAGGCCGCGCCGTGATCCTGCGTGCTGCCTCCACGACTGAACTGAGGCATCCTGGATCCAAACCGAATTCAACTCCTCCCTTGTCTACGTTCGGACAGGAGACATTCAATTCGTACCCGGCCACCCCCTCCGATTGTTCCAGTACTCGAACTACTTCAACGTAGCCTTCAATCGTTCTCCCGAATACGTTCGCAATCACATGAGTGTTGTAACGGCGCAACAGCGGCAACTTCTCTGCGACGAAGGCTCGCACTCCGATGTTCTGAAGCCCAATGGCGTTGACCATCCCCGACGCCGTGTCGCAAATCCTCGGGGAGGCCGCACCCGCCATAGGCTCGGCAGACAGTCCCTTCACCACGATCCCGCCGAGGCGGTTCAGGTCCACGAGGTCTGCGAATTCAACGCCATAGCCAAACGTGCCACTCGCGGCAATTACGGGGTTTTTGAAGGAAAGGGTGCCGACGTTGACGCTGAGGTCAACTTCCGCGGGCCGAGTCGTAGCTGGGGCCGGCTGCGGTAGATTCACCGGCAAGAGTCTACCACGCAGGTCAAGATTTGAGACCGTTTCACGCCGCTGCCGCCATGACGCCAACTTGCATCATAATGAGACGAACGAGTCGAACGCTCGGCTCCTCAACTTGCGCTTGGTGTGCTAGGATGTGCGGCCAATGCGCGTCGAAGAAAAACGACAATTGATGGCTCCGGAAGAAATTGAGCGCACGCTGCAGCGGCTCGCGCACGAAATTGTTGAAAAGAGCGGCGGCACTTCAAATGTAGTGCTTATCGGCGTGCGTCGCCGCGGTGTTCCGCTGGCGAATCGCCTGGCGAAAACCATCAAAGGGTTCTCGAACGTTGACGTGCCCGTCGGGACGCTCGATATCACGCTCTATCGCGATGATCTCTCCACCGTCGCGCCGCAACCCGTCGTGCAGTCCACCGAAATTCCGTTCGTTGTGGACGACCGCGACATCGTTCTTGTAGACGACGTTCTGTACACAGGACGGACGGCGCGCGCCGCGATGAATGGCCTGTTCGACCTCGGGCGCCCCAAAAGCATTCGCATGCTCGTTCTGATCGACCGCGGCCATCGCGAGTTGCCCATCGAGGCAACTTTCATCGGCCGCACCGTAACGACCAGCGACAGCGAAATCATCGAAGTTCGCTTGCAGGAAATTGACAAAGAGGAGCGTGTGATGCTCGTGGACCGCGTCGCTTGAATGAGGTCCGGCTCTCAACAACGCCTGTGCTGCAACGCCCGCGCCATCTGCTCGGCATTGAACCGCTAACGGCCGAGCAAATCACCTTCATTCTCGACCAGGCGAAGCCATTTCAGGAATTCCAGCGTCATCCCCTCAAGAAACTCGCCACTCTTCGCGGAAAGACCGTCGCGCTCGCATTCTTTGAACCGTCCACGCGAACGCGCATCAGCTTTGCCACCGCTGCCGCGCGGCTCGGAGCAGACACGATGAATCTCCAGGCTGAATCCTCGAGCCTGAAAAAAGGTGAATCACTGATTGATACCGTCTGGACGCTCGAAGCGATGCGGCCGGACGGAATCGTAATTCGCCACTCCGCCTCGGGCGCGCCCGAATTCATTGCACGACGCCTGGAAATTCCCGTGCTCAACGCCGGCGACGGCACGCACGAACACCCGACGCAAGCTCTTCTCGATGCGCTCACGATTCGCGATCGCAAGGGCCGCCTCGACGGCCTGAACGTCACGATCCTCGGAGACATCCTGCACAGCCGCGTGGCGCGATCAAACATTCATCTACTCTCGCGATTCGGCGCGCACTTAACACTCTGCGGCCCGGCGATGTGGATTCCCAAAGAACTTGAATGCCTCGCTCCGAACATCCGCCGCGTCTCGCGAATTGAAGAAGCCTTACAAGACGCCGATGTAGTGATGGTCCTGCGCGTTCAATCCGAGCGAATCAATGAACCGCCAGTTTCGATGGACGACTACATTCTCCGCTACCAGCTCACTTCCGAGCGGCTGCGCGGCGCCAAGCCCGATGCGATTGTCCTGCATCCCGGCCCCATCATCCGCGGCCTCGAGATTGATCCCACGGTCGCTGACGGTCCGCAATCTTGCATCCTCGAGCAGGTCACCAATGGCCTCGCCGTGCGCATGGCTCTCCTTTTTCATCTCGTGAGCGGCGCGCCACCCGACGCGCCGCATCCGGCAAAGGAATCTTCGGCATGATTCTCATTACAGGTGGTCACATTCTCGATCCCGCAAGCGGCACCGACGCCATATCCGATGTCCTGATCGATGGCAATCGGATCGCGCGAATCGCGCCCGGGATCAGCGCGCCCGACGCCGAAGTCTTGAACGCCGCAGGCTCGATCGTCGCTCCCGGTTTCATTGATTTGCACTGCCACTTGCGCGAGCCGGGCCAGGAAATTTCCGAAACCATCGAAACGGGAACACGCGCGGCTGTCGCCGGCGGATTCACGGCTGTCTGCTGCATGCCGAATACGCAGCCTGTGAATGACAACGCGGCAGTAACGCGCTCCATCGTTGATCGCGCCGCCACTGCCGCTCACGCGCGCGTCTGGCCCATCGGCGCAGCCTCCGTCGGAAGCAAAGGCGAAGCGCTCGCGGAAATTGCCGGGATGCAGGATGCGGGAATTGTCGCCGTCAGCGACGATGGCCGTCCGATCGCCACGGCGAAATTAATGCGGCAAGTAATGGAATACTGCGGCTCGCTCGGCTTGCCTGTAATTGATCACTGCGAAGATGCTTCACTCGCCGCCGGAGGCGTGATGCGCGAAGGCCCGCGCTCCATCCGCCTCGGCCTAAAAGGAATTCCGGCGGCGTCCGAATCCATCTGCGTGGGCCGCGACGTCGAAATCGCCGCGCTCACCGGTGCGCACCTTCACATCGCGCACCTTTCGACGCGCGCTTCGCTGGATTATGTCCGCGCGGCAAAAGCAAAAGGCCTCGCCGTCACGTGCGAAGTCGCGCCGCACCATTTCACTCTGACAGATGAAGACGTCGTCTACGACACGGCTTACAAAATGAATCCTCCGCTCGCTTCCCGCGACGATCGCGATGCACTTCTCGAAGGTCTCGCCGACGGCGCCGTAGACGCCATCGCCACCGACCACGCGCCGCATCATCCGGCTAGCAAAGATGTCGAGTTCGATCGCGCGCCCTTCGGCATCACCGGCTTCGAAACAGCCATCGCACTAGCGTTATCCGAACTGGTGCACACCAAGCGCATTTCTCTCATGCGCCTGGTGGAACTTTTCACCACAGGCCCTGCCCGCGTCCTAGGAATCGGAAAAAACGGAATCGAAAGAAAGCTCGCCGCAGGCCCACCCGCCGACATCACAATTTTCTCGACCGATCACAGATGGACGTTCCGCGCCGCCGACTCCGCCAGCCGCTCGCGCAACACCCCGTTCGACGGCCGCGAATTCCGCGGCGCGCCAATGGCGACAATCGTAGCCGGCCGCATCGTCTACCGCAGACCTGTTGCCGCCGCGAGCGCCTGAATCAAAAATACCCAGCCAATAGTTGAGCTAACCCGACTGCACCAGGTAATTGTAGCGCCGGGCTTTCAGCCCGGCATCTCTCCGATGCATCGGCGCAATTGCAGCGTCGGCCTTCAGAGCGAGGGCGGGAGCCCCCTGCTTCAGCAGGGGGAGCTGGACTTCAGTCCAGCGAAAGAAGATCTGCCCCCCAACGGGCTTTTAAGCCCGTTCGCGCGCGCATCCTCGGAATCGAAAAAACGGAATCGGGCGGCTACCCGCTGAGAGCTGCTGCTGGTCGCTTGTCGCAATTCAGTTATTTCTTACGGCTTGGATCGTCGTCAGGATTAACGTAGTTGATTTGTAGTGGCGCTGCGCCGTGAATCTGCACCACGACTTCTCCACTTGTCATCGCGTAGTGATGCATATCGGGATCGAGATAAGCGAAACTGCCGGCCGGGAAAGTTGCCATCTTGCTTTCGTCGAAGCGATCTCCCATTCCGACCTTGAACGTACCGGAGATGACAGTGACGTTTTCCCGTTGAGGATGCCAATGAGGCGGGAAGCGATATCCGTCGGGCATTTTCAACCGTACGGTGTAATCGCCACTTGAGCCGCCGGGGTTGCCCTCGAGCACTGCGAGTTGCGCGCCTGCGGGAACGAATGCCGGTGCCGGTCCGTATGGAATGGCATCGGGCGTGAATGCATGTTTCGCAGAAGCATTGGTCTGAGCGCGAATTGTGAAGAGCAGTCCTCCCCCGCACAACAGTCCAATCAGCATGAGCGTGAGTTTCATTTTCGGCTTCATAGTCCTACCTCCGTCGAGGGATATTGACTGGCGAGAATATTCCTCTAACCACAGAATGGTTTCAATCGAAATCAGACAGTTGTCCCTTATATTTCGTATATCGCCGCAAATTACTCAAGCTCCGCGCACAATGCTCGCAACAAAACCGACGCGCACTTCTAATCGAGCAGTTGGTTGAAATCGCGCTGGAATGAGTCGGTGACGAAGACGAATTAGTGCGTGGCAGGTTCTGCGGCAGGATGCAAACCATGCTGCGGAACTTCATGCACGCCGCGCAACGGCGGCTCCTGATAGAAACGGTAGAAATGATTGAGCGGCCCGTGCCCCTTGCCAATGGAGAAACTCTTCTCGATCGCTTTCGTGACGTAAGCCTTCGCCAGAATCGCGGCCTCATGAAGTTGCTGGCCCAGCGCAAGCTGAGCCGCAATCGCGGACGAAAACGTGCAGCCCGAGCCGTGCGTGTTCTCGCTCTTCACCGCGTCGCCCGCGAGCTGCACCACCTCGCCGCCCTCCCAAAGTACGTCGGTCGGCCTTTCGAGATGTCCGCCTGTTACGATCACGGCCTTCGCGCCCTGCTCGCCGAGCTTTAGCGCGGCCGCCTTCATATCGTTCACATCTTTCACGGGAATGCCCGCGAGAAATTCAGCTTCGGGAATGTTCGGCGTGATCAGCGTCGCGCGGCGAATGAATTCATCGCGCAGAAACTTCAGCCCGGATTCGTCAATCAGCTCCGCGGTCCCGGCCGTTGGTTTCGTTATGGGATCGAGGACCACATGCGCGAATTTATATTTGTCGAGAAATTCCGTCACCACCACCGCATTCGCCTTCGTCCCCAGCATCCCGATCTTCACCGCCGCGATCGTGCAATCGTCCGCAAGCGCCTCGAGTTGCGCGCGCAGCGTCGGCGCGGGTGTCGGATGAACGGACCGCACGCCCTGCGTGGATTGCACGGTGAGCGCCGTGATGGCCGCAACGCCGTAGCAATTATGCGCCGCAAAAGTTTTCAGGTCCGCTGCCGTTCCCGCTCCGCACGAAGGATCGAACCCTGCGATTGTCAGAAGTATCGGCGGCGTGTGATGCGTTTGATTGTTCACGTTTCTCCGTGCCTCGACGCGAGGCACAAATGCCGGCGTCACCCAACTCGCGGAGTGAGCCGGCAAAACAAAATGTACGCGCCTTACTTACTCGCGCGCAAGTGCAAATTTGTATGGAGACACTCCGAGTAACCCGGAAAGATTTCCGTGAAACGCAGCCTGATGCGTTCAGGACGCGTTATGGATACAAGCCGCGCACCAGCGTTGCATCGGCGACGCGCCCGACCGAAAGAATATAAGCGCCCGTGCGCATGTGCGTGTGGTGCTTCCGCGTGGTTTCGTGCACTTCGTGGAACGCGCGTTTGATCACCGTCTCGAGCCGCAAGTTCACTTCGCCTTCGGTCCAGAAGTAACCCTGCAAATCCTGCGCCCACTCGAAGTAGCTCACCGTCACGCCGCCCGCATTCGCGAGAATGTCCGGCACGAGAAGCACGCCCTTGCGCGCGAGGACTTCATCGGCATGCGGCGTCGTCGGTCCATTCGCAGCCTCGGCAACAATTCGCGCCTTGATCAATTCCGCATTGTTGAGCGTGATGACGTTCTCGAGCGCCGCTGGAATTAAAATGTCGCACTTCAACGTCAGCAAATCGTCGTTCGAAATCCGCGAGGTACCAGGCATGCCCACAACAGTTCCCGACCGCTCTTTATAGCGCATCGCCTTCAACGGATCGATGCCCCGCGAATTGAAAACGCCGCCGCGTGAATCGCTAATGGCCAGAATGCGCGCCTTTTTCTCCGCGAATAGCCGCGCGGCCGCCGATCCCGCATTCCCGAATCCCTGAATCGCCACCGTCGCCCCGCGCAAATTAATCCGCTTCAGCTTGCAGGCTTCCTCAACCGCAAAGAGACACCCGCGCGCCGTAGCGTCGCTCCGGCCGAGCGACCCTCCAAGCGAAATCGGTTTGCCCGTCACGACGCCGAGCGTCGCCTCTCCCACCATCACTGAATACGTGTCCATGATCCAGGCCATCGTCTGCGAGTCCGTGTAAACGTCCGGCGCAGGTACGTCCCGCCCGGGCCCGATGATCGGCAAAATTTCGGAAGTGAAGCGCCGCGTCATGCGCTCCAGCTCGCCCTTGCTCATCCGCTTCGGATCGCAAATCACGCCGCCCTTCGCGCCGCCATAGGGCAGATTCACCGTCGCCGTCTTCCACGTCATCCACATCGCCAACGCGCGCACTTCATCGAGCGTGACGTTCGGGTGGTATCTCAATCCGCCCTTCGCCGGGCCGCGCGCGATATTGTGCTGGACGCGATACCCGGTAAACACTTTCACCTGACCGCTGTCCATTTTCGTAGGGATGGAAACTTCCATCACTCGCTTCGATGCGCGCAAAATCTGCCGCAAGCCCTGGTCGAGCTTCAGGTGCTCTGCCGCGATATCGAATTGAATTTGGGCGATGCGATAAGGATTGAGATCCTCCCGCGGCGCTATTCGCGGTATCGCCTGCGGGGCCGGTTTTGTGGCAATCGCCATGTTCTGATTTCCTCCTCGCGCGACGCTACCCGCGCCGTACGCGAGCCGGGACTTTCAAATTGTGACGTGGAATGGCCTAAACCCCGGTCGTGATGGAGTTTAGACAACCCGCAAAACAATAGTCAACGGAAACCACGGGTAGAATTTCAGGTACTGGACCATCCAGCACTAGGGGGTAAAAGTGAAATACTGCTCGGTATTTAACTAAACACTTATGCGACAACAACTTACGAAGTCATATGGACCATTTACGCGCGTTTGACGTCGAGCCGACCGGGCACACACAAATTGCGTTCACACACTCGCCAATTGACCGACGTGCTTGAAAACGCTACTCTTCGTCCGCGATTCGACCGGCCGCTTCCGAATCGCCGTGCCGAATTGGACTTACGCGCGCCTCGCAACGCAATCCGCGTAGTCCACCAGCTGCGTACTTATGAATGAAGCGCTCGAGGAGTTGTGAATCCAGCATCGAGCATAGACCAGCGGTCCTCCGATTGGACCCTGATCGAGCGAATCGTCGCCCGCGACGAGACGGCGCTCGCGTCACTCTACGATCGCTATTCAGGATTGGTGTGCGCCGTGCTTAATCGCATCCTACGAGATTCCGCCGCGGCCGAGGAAATCCTGCAGGATATTTTTTTCCAGGTTTGGCGCACCGCCGCGCAATTCGATCCGGCTCGCGGTTCAGTTCCTGGCTGGCTCGCAGTGGCCGCGCGCAACCGCGCCATTTCGCGGTTGCGGCGAAGAAATCCCGGACAGGGCGAAGAATTGTTCGAGAATGCCATCGTGCTTCCGTTCAATCTCGAAACGGAAGCCGCGCAAAAGCAAATGATGGGCAAAGTGAAAGGCGTGCTCGGTAATTTGCCCAAGGAGCAGCGCGAAGCAATCGAGCTCGCGTATTTCGAAGGCTTGACGCACAGCGAAATCGCCACGCGCACGGGCGACCCGCTCGGCACGGTGAAGACGCGGCTTCGCTCGGCAGTCGAAACACTAAAGAAGAAATTGCAGCCATGAGCGCCCATCCAAATCGCGAAGAACTCTTCGACCTTTACGCCCTCGGCGTACTCGAAGGCGACGAACTCGCCGACTTCGGCGCGCATATCGCGACGTGCGATTCGTGCGCCTACAAGCTTGCCGAAGCGCAGGGACGCATCGCTCTGCTGTCGTTCGCGGCGCCGCCCGCGCAGCCATCGCCCGGCGTGAAGGAAAGCCTGATGCGCCAGCTCTCCGCTTCCGCCGATGGCCGCACTCTCGACGTTGAAGAACCGCATCTCCCGCACACCGGCTTCCGCGCGGGTTGGTGGAACGCCATCTTCGCGCCCGCAGCTGCGGCCCTCGCGCTCGCCACGATCCTTCTCTGGCTGAGCAACAATCACCTGAACAACGAAATTCAGCGCCAGCAGGCCAACCTGCAGCAATTGAAGCAGCAAACCGAGCAGACGAACGCAATTCTTGAACTCGTTTCCGCGCGCGACACCATTTCAGTTCCGCTCGCGCCTTCGCCAGAAGCGAAAGGCGTCACCGCGCACGTTCTCTATAACGCGCGGCTCGGCAAAATGTTCTATTCCGATACACTCTCCGTCGCGCCGCCGGACAAAAGCTTCCAGCTCTGGCTCGTCCCCGCTTCCGGAAACCCAATTAGCGCGGGCATTCTCACTCCCGAACCCGGCGTCGGCTCGCGGCTGGTCGCCACAATGCCGCCCGGCATCGCAGCCAAGGCATTCGCAGTCACACTTGAGCCCGCAGGTGGCAGCCCGCAGCCGACGGGTTCAAAAGTTCTCGTCGGCCCCGTTTCCTAAATAGTGTCCTAAGCGCTGTCCCAAAACGATTCACCCGCAATTTTTTTCAATCCGATTCCCGCCGAGCCGCGTACTTTTAGTTGGCAGTTCGTCCGCCCGGTGGGAGAATACCCCCCTGGGGCGGTTGCAGTTGCTTCGGTTGAAGTTGTAATTGAGGAGGGACTAATGAGAAAGATCGCAAACGTACTCGCAGTGCTGGCTCTCGTCTGTGCGATGGTCACCATCGTGAAAGCCGACGATACGACCATGACATGGACCGGCTGGATCAGTGACAGCCATTGCGCTGCCAAGGGTATGTCCGCGGATCACAAGGCGTGCGCCGAGAAGTGCGTGAAGGAAAAGGGCGCGTCCTACGTGTTCGTGGATACCAAGACCAAAGCCGTTCACAACATCCACAATCAGGATGCCGTGAATGACTCCGATCTGGGAATGGAAGTGAAGGTTACCGGCCACCTGATGGACGACGGTTCGGTTCACGTCGACAGCATCGCGGCTGCCAAGTCCGAGATGTAACAGTTTTGCTTTAGCGTTTTGGATTCGGCGAGGGCCGCTCGCGCGCCACAACAGCGGCCCTCCTGCATCCTGTAGCTCACGCCTGCCCTGCCTGTCCTGAGCTTTCGAAGGGAGCTTCGAACGGGTCCCCGACCCGCGCCAGCGGGACGAGACATGAGGCCTTTCTCTCCTCGCTGCTATTCTGCGCTTGGATCGGCTCCTCTTGTACCGCCGGCGTCTCGCCGGCTCTTAGCCTTTTTTCCGACCGCCCGCGTCTCGCCGGCTCAAAACGCAGTTAGGGATCGAGCGCTGAAGCATCACAGTTGTCATCCCGAACGCAGTGAGGGATCTGCAGTTGCGGCGCGCGCCTGAAATCTCAAATTTGAAATCGCTCTCAACCCTTTTCCACTTTCCCTTTTCCCTTTTCCAAACTCTCTATCCTCTCCACGCCCATATACGCCCTCAGCGCCTCAGGAATCGCAATCGACCCATCAGCCTGCTGATAATTCTCGACAATCGCAATCCAGGTCCGCCCCACCGCGAGCCCCGACCCATTCAGCGTATGCGCGTATTCGCTCTTGCCGCCCTTCACCTTGTGCCGAATTCCCGCGCGCCGCGCCTGAAAAGCTTCGCAATTCGAGCACGACGAAATCTCCATAAACTCATTCGACGACGGCAGCCACACCTCGATGTCGTACGTCTTCGACGACGCGAATCCCATATCGCCCGTGCAAAGCAGCACGACGCGATAGTGCAGACCAAGCTTCTGCAGAATCGCCTCCGCATTCCCCACCAGCGATTCCAGCTCGTCGTAGCTCTGCTCCGGCCGCGCGAATTTGAACAGCTCGACTTTCTGGAATTGATGCTGCCGCTTGATCCCGCGCGTATCTTTTCCCGCCGCGCCCGCTTCAGATCGAAAGCACGCGGTCCACGCGCAAACGCTTTCCGGCAGCGCATCTCCGTCGAGCGTCTCGTCACGATGCAGGTTCGTCAGCTCCGTCTCCGCCGTCGAAGTCAGCCACAAATCCGTGCCCTCGAGATGAAACATGTCCGCGGCAAATTTCGGCAGCTTGCCATCGGCGACAAGCGACGCCGAATTCACGATGAATGGCGGAAGAATTTCCGTGTAGCCATGCTCGCGCGTGTGTGTATCGAGCATGAACGCGGCAATTGAGCGCTCGAGCCGCGCGCCCAGCCCGCGATAAAGCGCGAATCGCGCGCCCGACATTTTTACCGCCGCCGGTAAATCCAGAATCCCCGTCGCTTCGCCAACTTCCCAGTGCGGCCGCGCCGCAAATTCAAATTTCGGAGGCGCACCCCATCGCCGCACTTCGACGTTGTCAGCCGCGCCCGCGCCGACGGGCACGGAGCTGTGCGGCACGTTCGGCACCGTTAGCATGTATTCGCGCAAACTTTCGTCCAGCGCCGCCACGCGCTCGTCCGCCAGCTTGATGTCGTCGGAAACTTGCTTCATCCGCGCAAGAATCTCGCTAGCGTCGCCACCAGATTTCTTCAGCCGCGCAATCTCTTCGCTAGCCTTGTTCCGCTCAGCCTTCATCCGCTCCGTGGACGTAATAATCTGCCGCCGCTCGCCATCAATCTCCTGAAACCGCGCAACATCAATCACGGTATGGCGATTCGTCGCCATCCGCTCAATCTCGTCAAGGTGCCCCCGGAAATAACTCAAATCAAGCATAGGCCCAGCAGAATACCCGAAACCCCCGCCGCCTGAGAAGCGCCGTCCTCACCCGAACACTTCTATCTAACCGCACCTTCGTCGCGCCGGCATCCTGCCGGCGTTTTTGACTTTCTCCCCATGCAAACATGAACTCGCTGAACGTAACTATCTGTGATCCCAGCTCGCAAGTCACATCTGGAGGGTCGCGAGAAAGATTCTTGGCAAGGGAAAACTAAAATCGCCGGCAGGATGCCAGCGCGACGAACGCACCCGTTTCACAAACTCCTCACCTCAGCCGGTAACTCCCCCGCCCCAAAAATTCCACCAATCCCTTGTCCCGCAGCACCTGCAACTGCTGCCGAATCTTGTCCCGCACATGACGATTATCCGGGTGCAGCCTGGACAGTTTGTCCTCTCTCGCATAAACATCATCTAGAGCAAACTGCGTTCTGCGTAAGGAGCGCACGACCGTAAGCACGTCCAAAGTCCATCCGCGCTCCTCGACTGTCAATTCTGCCAATGGCCGCACATGGCGGAATCGGCGGCGGACATCGGATGGTTTTTCCGCAACGCCATTCACGATGATGGGAACCCTAGCGATATCCGGAACGCTAGTAAGGACGATGTTGCATCCGATCCAACCGGCACGCCGCGCAGTGTCGCTGAGCGGCTTACGTTTCTCGATGGCCGACTTCGGAATCGCGAAGTGCGGGATCAGTAGCAAGTTCAGTACTCGCCATCGGTCAGGAGCATAGTGAAGCAACACAAAATGAGGGGCTCGATCGGAAATAATCGCCGCCATCATTTTCGAATACGCCGAATCCACGATCCGATTTCCGAACGGTTTTGATTGCCCTTTCAACTGAAACGGGTCGCGGCACTTCGGACAATGAAAGTCGGTCGCGTGGAAATTGGCTGGAGTTGGTTCAAGCCGCGGTGAATCGCAATTCACGCAATAGAGATTGGCGGACGCCCACGCCTCGGTCGCAACTCTCGCCCGCTGCGATGCACTGTGATAACGCTCGAGATTTTCGATGGGCAGCGCCGTATCCACCCGCGCATTAGGTCACGATTGGCAGCCGATACGAATTAGCTTGTCACCGCGTGAAATGTTTGAGGGCGCCAGCGAAAAACAGCGAGCGATCCGGATCGTTGATCGGATGTCCGCGATAGTCAAGCGGAGCGACACCGGCGCCGTGAGTCTTATATGAGACAGCTATGAGACACGCACCCCTGTCAGGATCGTTTTCTAGGCGGGGATTTCCGGAGGCGGCGACATCCCCTCGGCGAGGAAGAATTTCAACGTGGCCGCTTGGCGTCAACGTTGTTGCTAAAAGGAGTGACCCTCAAATCATGCAGCCGAGCGAACGGACATCCCCTGCGGGGAACCGTGTAATCAACAAGATCCTTTTATCAATTCCCGACGAGGAGTACGCCCTGATTCGTCCTCATCTGGAATTTATCAGCATGCCCCACCATCTAAGTCTCTACGAGCCGGGCCAACCGATAGAGTTTGTGCATTTTCCGAATGGAGGGATGGTATCTCTCGTAATTGCGACCGAAGATGGAAAGACTGTTGAAGTCGGGGAGGTTGGCAGGGAAGGATTTGCAGGGATACAGGCGACCGTTGGCATTAACAGAAATCAAGTGCGCGAAATCATGCAAATCCCAGGCGACGGGTTCAGGGTGAAAAGCGCCGCACTGAAAAGCATCTTGCAATCAGCCTCGGCGCTGCAACGGATTCTGTCCCGCTATGCGGTGGTTCAGGCGATGCAATTCGCACAAACAGCCGCGTGTAACCGGCTCCACAATATCGATCAGCGCCTCGCGCGCTGGCTGCTCATCACCGAGGACAGAGTGGATTCCCCGTCGCTCGTCATCACCCACGACTTCCTCGCGACGATGCTGGGGACGGACCGCCCCACCGTCAGCTTGGCAGCTGCGGCGTTGCAGAAAAAAAAGATTATCGACTATACGCGCGGCGCAGTGCAGATTCTGAACCGCGCGAAACTCGAAGGCTGCAGCTGCGAGTGCTACAAGGTTCTCCAACAATATAATCGCGAAATCGGACTCAAATAGCCCACCGAAAGTGTCGGATACCCTACCGACAGTAATCCTCCTTCGCGGCTACGCTGATAGTGAGGGCCAACGTAGCCGCGATGGTCAAAAAGCGCAAAAAAATAAAGGCGCCGGTTTTCGACGTCCAAGCTTTTCTCGATTCAGCCGGTGTGGCGAGAAGAGTCGTGGAATATCGAAAATCCCAGAAGATATTCTCCCAAGGTGATCCCGCGGCGAGTGTCCTATACATTCAGCAGGGTGGTGTGAAGATCTCTGTTGTCAATGAATCCGGCAAAGAGGCAGTCGTAGCCATGCTGGGCCCAGGCGACTTTTTTGGCGAGGGATGTCTGGCAGGGCAGCCGGTTTGCATGGCGACGGCCACCGCGATTACACCCACGACTGCGCTAGCGATTGAAAAGAACGAGATGGTTCGCGTGCTCCATGAGGAACATGCGTTTTCAGACCGCTTCATCTCCTATATGTTGGCGCGAAACATCCGAGTCGAGGAGGATCTGGTAGACCAGCTTTTCAACTCCACCGAGAAACGCCTGGCGCGTACTCTCTTGCTGCTGGCGCGCTATGGCAAACAAAACCATCCTGACACGTTGCTCCCCAGAATATCTCAGGAGATGCTGGCGGAGATGATTGGTACAACGCGCTCCCGCGTAAACTTCTTCATGACGAAATTCAGGAAACTGGGCTTCATTCATTACAATGGCGGACTTCAGGTCCACAATTCCCTCCTAAGTGTCGTCCTCCACGAGTAAACGCAGCGCGTTAATAGGCACGGTAATTACAAAAAATCCACATACCCTCGGTCTTTCTTTTTCCACGCAGCGTGCTAGCCTATATTTGAAGCTTATGGCTTACGAAAGCAAATTCGGCGTACTCGGACCGATTGAGGCTGGGAGCCCCCTGCTTCAGCAGGGGGAGCTGGACTTCAGTCCAGCGGCAGAAATCTTCGCACCCCACGGTCTTTCAGCCCCGGCCATTTCGGCCCCTGCAACCGAATGCATCGTCACATGTAGCTCACGTCCCCGGCGCGACGCAGTCGCGACGAGACGTGAGGTCTTTCGACCCAGGAGCTTCGAATTAAATAACGAACCGTATTCAGAGCCGGGAGGCCAGTCGGTAACCCAAAGCAGCCCATTTCTAATCGAGACACCCAAACGATTAAAAATCGCCGTAACTCATTGCAAACAAAAGGGAGCGATGCATTCTAATCGAGTCAGAATTGCACCCCCTTTTGACCGATTTTTCAGTCTTGGCACGCGAAAGAAATGACCAAAGCCGTCTACATCGTGAGCGCAGCGAGGACGCCGATCGGCAAATTCGGCGGCGCGCTCGCCGGCTACACCGCGCCCGATCTCGGCGTCATCGCCGTCCGCGCCGCACTCGAGCGCGCATTTGGCAATCCGCTGCCGCCAGAGCGCACGCCCGCCGAGCCCTCGAGGAATCCGCCGCCCGCGCTTCCCTGGCGCGTCGACGAAGTCATCATAGGCAACGCGCGGCCCGCAGGCGTCGGCCCGAATCCCGGCCGGCAAATCGCCTGGCGCTCCGGACTCGGCGACGACGTTCCCGGCTTCACCGTAAATATGGCGTGCGCCTCGGGCTTGCGCGCCGTAGCTCTCGGCCGGCAGCAAATTCTCACCGGCGAAGCGGAAATTATCGTCGCGGGCGGCGCCGAATCCATGAGCCGCGTGCCGTATCTCCTCGAAGGCCGCTGGGGATTCAAGATGGGCAATCAGCCGCTCGTGGATTCGATGTATCGCGACGGCTTCCTCTGCCAGATTTCGAAAATGGTGATGGGTGAAACGGCCGAACTTCTTGCCGAGCAATATAAAATTTCGCGCATCGAACAAGATGAATTCGCGCTCGAAAGCCAGCGCCGCGCCGCACGCGCTCTGGCCGAGTGCCGCTTCTCCGCGGAAATCGTTCCCATCGCGCGCACGGATAAAAAAGGCAATACCATCCGCATCGAGAAAGACGAGCACGTCCGCGCCGACACGACTCTCGAATCGCTCGCAAAATTACCGCCCGTGTTCGGCAAGGACAGCAAGACCGGCACGGTGACCGCAGGAAATTCGAGCGGAATCACTGACGGCGCCGCAGCCGTCGTCCTTGCGAGCGAAGAAAAAGTTCGCGAACTCGGCCTCAAGCCTCTCGCGCGCATCGTGGACGCAACACTTGCCGCCGTTGACCCGCGCGTGATGGGAATTGGCCCGGTCCCGGCAATTCGCAAACTCACGGCGCGCACCGGCACTTGCTTGGACGACTACGCTGCAATCGAATTAAACGAAGCATTCGCCGCGCAAGTCCTCGCCTGCGATCGCGACCTTCACTTTCCCCGCGAGCGCCTCAATCCCAACGGCGGCGCCATCGCCCTCNNGGGGGTTAGCTACTTTGTGTGTTTCCGGCGGCTTGGGGATGGCGGTCGAAGTGGAGACGGTTTAAGCTTGGGGCGATAAAGGCAAACTATGCAAGTCGAGCGCGAAGAAAAACAACTCGGCGCAGCATCTTCAACTCTTCGTCTCCCTACTGTTGACGAATTTCAGTTTGTACGCTATCGCATTGACGGCGAAGTCGCGCGCCTCACGCNNAAATCTTTTTGCGGCGGCATCGAATTGGGCGAGTACACGCCGCGCCGCGTCTTTCAGCTCCTCGACGCATTTCATAACGCATTCGTCGCCATGATGGACACGGCGAAGCCCGTCCTCGTCGTCGTGAACGGCCCGGCGTTCGGCGGCGGCTCGGAGCTCGCGGCGCTTGCCGATCTCGTCGTTGCGACGCCGCGCGCGCGATTTGCGCAGCCTGAAATCAAGCTTGGGGTTTTTCCTCCGCTCTCCGCCGTGATTCTTCCTTACATTCTCGGACCGAAGGTCGCGCTCGAACTTGTGCTGACCGGCGAAACGATGACGGCGGAGCGCGCTTTCGAACTGGGTCTCGTCAATCGCCTTGTGCCGGAAAATCAGCTCGAAAAAACCGTGAGTGAATTGATCGCGAAAGTTACGGCCCAGTCCGGACCGGTTCTCACCATGGCGAAGAGAGCGATTCTCGGCAGCATGGGACTTTCGTTGCGCGACGGTGTGCGCAATTCGATGAAGATTTTCTTNNCGAGCTTTCCGATCTGGAAGATTCGCAGGAAGGCTTGCGCGCGCTGGTTGAGAAACGCGCGCCGAAGTGGAAGAATCGCTGACGCGCTTCTCTCGAGCGCAAAATTTATAGCCGTATTCCATGGGCGAGCTCGACAGCACGAACCCACCATCCTCCGGCGAGCCCGCCGCAACACAATTCTCTCCGCCCGCGTTCCACGGGCGCCCACGAGCTGTAAATCCTCTTTTGCCTCGGCGGCTTGCGATACTCTTCGCATCAAGCTTCGTCGCGTTCTCGCTCACAACGTGGTTTCTCGCGCGCCCCAACAACATCGCCGATGCGCCGCACGCTGCGAACACTGCCGAAGGAGTGATCCGCCAGCAGTTCGAAGCTGTATCNNCAGGGCGAAATGCGCGTCGCGTATGCGCTGTTTTCCCCGCGCTACCGCAGCGAAGTGCCCTTCGAGACTTTCGAAGAAACGGTTCGCGCTCACGGCGCAATTTTCCGCGCGACATCTGTTCGCAAAGAAAGCGAGATTGAAACGGCAGCGCGCGCCGAAATAAAGCTGCGGCTCGAAACCGCCGGCGGCGATCGCTTTACCGCACGCTACACTCTGATCGAAATCGAAGGCCGTTGGTGGATCGACGAAATGCGCTGGCACGTTGACGCACCAACTGCCGACAGAATTCTCGCGCGCGATTTCGAAAACGAGCGGCCACACGCGAATGGGCGCGATCGACGAGGCGGTCAAGGCGTGTTGCACCCAAATGTTGACATACTCCGCAATTTAGAACAGCCTGTGGCGATTTTGTAAGTCCCAATCTTACCGGAGATAAAATATGAGACTTAAAATTGCTTTCGCGTGCGCGCTATTTGCTTTCACGGCTGCGGCATCGTTCGCTCAGGCGCCTGGTGCCTTCACGATGCATTCCACGCCGGTCATTGTTAGCCAGAACATCACACCCTCATCCTATGTCTTCACATTCACAGCCACGACAACCGCACAGATCAACGGAGTTGCGATCAAAGGATTAACGTTTTCCGGGTACGCTCAATCTGGGCCTGCTGAGTTTCATGTGTGGGGCGTCATCGTGGGAGAACTTGCCAACGGCGATCAGGTTACTTTCATGTACCAAAGGATTTCCCCTGTCCGCAATGGAGTAACGCTTGAAGGCACGCTGACGTATAAGATTGTGGGAGGCACCGGCGCAGCAA
>PMAA01000061.1 GCA_003152355.1 Acidobacteriota bacterium
ACGCTCGCCGACTTCGGCAGCTGCACGTCGAGATCAACGCCCACTGTTTCGTGGAAATCGCTCTGGTGCACCGGGTGGATACTGTAACCATTGCCCGTCTGCTCGATCACGATCTCGACATCCTTCATTCGGTCGTCGGCTGCGGATTCGTTCGCTCCCGCTGCGGATTCGTTGAAGCTGACCCGCAGGTCGTTTCCTCCGTTCCCATGGACCGTGATGTTGCCGCGCCCCGTCTCAATCGCAACGTGTGATCCGGCTGGAATCGTTCGAGAGGCAAGCTCCCGGCTCTGCGAATAAGACTGATGAAAAGGCGCCAGGTCAATGTTCACGCCGGGAAAGCGGCCGTGAATCCAGTCGCGGGAGATAAACGCGATCAGCACGATAGCCAGGAGAACCAGCAGGGCGGCTTCGCCACCCGAAAGCAGGGGCGCACGGAGCTGTCCAGCGCTTTGCGCCGCGAAGTGGTCAATCAATTTGGCGATTCCCCACAGGATGATCAAAAAGGGCCAGTAAATTCGCGCCAGGTGGCCGATACCGAATGCGGGGTCGAGCCGGTGAATCAGAAAAATCAGGCCAAGAACAATCAGCAGCAGGCCCGGGAAAATCGATCTTCGTCTTTGTAGGCCGTCGGTCACGTGTGACTCATGCCCCCGTGTGTCCCTCGCCCGAAGCGGCCGATTGCAGCCACAACACAATCCCGGCGATTACCAGGAGCACGGGCCAGAGCTCCCGGAAGCCGTAACTCGTAAAACGGCCGAGCAAAAACATCGCGCCGATGGCGATCAACATCAAGGGACCCATGAGTCCGCGCATATGGCATCGGGCACACATACATTTCGGTTTGGTTTCGTCTGTCATGGCGTCCTCCCCTAAGGGGTTTTTCTCATCCGGTCCATCAGAATCCAACCGCCCAGCACGATCAGCCCCACCGGCCACGCTTTGGAGAACCACTCCCGCTCCAGGAGATGGAAATTCGCCAGCAGGAACAACACGCCCAGACCGATCAGTATGATCGCGCCAATCGGCTTCCGGCCTTCAACCTGCACCAGGTCCGGCGGCTGCGGCTGTCCCAGTTGGCGCGCCTTCGCCGTGCGGTAGGCCTCGATCGGCATGTAGAAGTAGAAGCAGCCCAATGCGATTCCGAGGAACGCGTCGAGCTCGCCCGGCAGATCGGAAGAGAGCGCCGCAATGATTCCTCCGAATACAGCCACGTGAATCAGCGCCTTCATGTATTCGCCGTTGTAGACCGCGCCCAATCCAGGAATCAGCCCCAACGCCGCTGCCGCGCCGGGATTGACGTCCGGCTTTACGGCAGGCGTCGCCATCTGCGCTGAGATCGCCGACGCAACGCAAGTTTCACAATAAAGCGCGCCCTTCACATCGCGCGTGCACTCGGGGCAGAGTGGCTTGCCGCAATTCCGGCAAAAGCCGGTAGCATCCACTTCCGGGTGAACGGCGCACTTCATTGTTGGCTCCTCGCGGCTTCGCGCGTGACGATGTAGGCGTACAAGTTCGCGTCGAGTGTCGAGCTTCGGCCCGGACGCGAATCTTGCTGCGATTTTTCCTGCGGCGTCGGCGAGGCCGGAGCTTCTTGCCGCTCGCGTTCACGTGCCGGCGATTCTTCCGGTCTCAGTTTCGACTGAATCTCGTAAACGACTTTCAAATCGTTCACGTACTTCAGCGTGCGCCCATAGGTGAGATGAGCCTGCCGGTTGGCAGCGCGAAAAACGTTCGCTGGCGCAAGATCGCCCTTCCTGATTTTCGCGGGGCTGAGGCCGGCAGCGTAGCCGAGAATGATCAACGTCACCGCGCAAGTGAGCGCGCCCATCGCGAACTTCGGCTGCACCACGAAATCTGCCCACGCGAACCAGCCGCGCCATCCCTTTTTCTCCGTGCGCGGCCCAATCGTCTGATCGAGTATCGAATTGATGAGCAGCGGTGGAACTTCCACGGGCGCGAGCGAACGCATTTGTCGTACCGCCGTGCCCACCTGTTCGATCAAGCGCGCGCAGTCGGCGCAACCGTCCACGTGGCGATTCAGCTCCGCTACTTCCGCGGGATCGAGGCGATTATCGAGATAATCGCTCAGCCGCTCTTCGATTTGTGCGCAAGTCCAGTTCATTTTCTCTCGCTGCCGTTATGCCGGTCTCAATCCCAATTGTTCCAGAATTCTTGCCAGCTCGATTCGGCCCCGGTTAATTCTTGATTTTACCGTTCCTTCGGGCACCGATAGAACCTCTTGAATCTCGTTGTATTCCAGACCCTGCAAGTCCCGCAGGATCACCGCCTCGCGCAATTCAGGCGAAAGCCGCGAAAGCGCATGCTGCACTTGGTCGCTCAGTTCCGCGTCGGCCACGTGCTTGAACGGCGTGCGCGTTGACGAGTGCTTTTCTTCGAGCCGCGGCATCTCGTCTTCGATCGAATCCGTGAGCCGGTCGCGCTTCGTTCGCCGGTAATGATCCACCAGCAGATTGCGCGTCACGCTCGTGAGCCACGTCGGAAAACCGCCGGCGGCCGATCGGTAACTCGCGAGCGACCTATAGATCTTGAGAAATACTTCCTGGCTCAGATCTTCCGCTTCGTGCGAATTTCCCGTGAAGCGATAACACAGCCCGAACACGCGGCGCGCGTGGCGATGCACCAATTCCTCCCACGCCGGCCCTTCGCCCCGCAGGCATTTTTGTACCAATTGGGCATCGGGCTCCAATCCGTGTCAGCCTCACAGCCGCCATCGCCTTTCGGCCTCATCAAGAGAAACGCATTTTCCCGCCGAAAAGTTCCGTGGCTGGGCGGCATATTAGCCACGCTTGCTCCCAAAACACAAGTACGCCAACAATTTACGGGCAAGCCCGCTTTGCGTCCCGGTCCTCCGCGGCCCTGTCAGACGCTCCTGTAAACCATGAATGCGACATCCCGGTTCTCCGCGATCTTCACCAAAAAATCGGCGCCATCGAGGACCGTTTCGATTTCTTTGTAGGCCGGAGCGATAAAGATAACGTAAATCGGCCGCGGCTTTTCACGAAGAGATTTGCGAATGTTTTCGAGCGTCTTAGCGAGAGGCAGTGCTTCGGACGGCCGGTTAAAAAATAATACCGACGGCTCAGGTGGCAATGAGTACTCCGTGAAATCCATGCAATACGCTTCGAGCGATTTGCATTTCTGCTCGGGACTCGAATATTTTCGGATGTTTTTCTGCGCGATGGCGTCAAGCTCGGGTGCGAACTCGATCCCGATGATCCTCTTGAAAGGGAAGCTCGACGCGAACAGAAGCGCCCGCCCTTTGCCCGATCCGTAATCGATGAAGACGAAGTCCTTAAATTCAATTTCGAGAGTCGCGAGCGCCGCGCGGAATTGTTCCCGGTCGATCGGCAGGTAATTGAAACCATAAATCCAATTCGGACTCGGAATCTCCAGGTCGCTCAGGAAAGTCACGCCGCCGGTATCTCCGTCGGTATCAACGCCGTGGGCCACATCGAAATCGCTCCGCGCCGTCTCTCGCGCAAGCTGCTTCGCGCTGCGATGCTCTCGAAACAATTGAATCGGCAGAAGCACGCCGCGAAAAATCGATGCCATCACCCCCCGTCGAGCGAGCGATTTCTGAATGCGAGGAATAATGGTCTTCGTGAGCCGCGGCACGAATACTCTCCGGCGCCGATCATAACACTTCACTCTGCGCCGCCGAACGCGCCCAGCCGCCCGGCCCATAAGTCTAACCAAGACTCGTGACGTCTGCCGATCCAAGCCCGCGCGAACCAAACAACGCCATTGCCCCGCGAAACTTGACACCCTGCGCGCTTAGCTGCTACGGTCGCGTCGGATGCGCCGATCGCTTCGCAAGTTCATCATTCTGTTTCTGGCCGTCGTCGCCCTCGCCGCGCTCCTCTACAAGTTCCGTAGCTCCATCGCGCTCGAAGGATTTCGCTGGAGCCTTCTCGGCAACGCATGGCGCCACGCGAATTTATATCTTCTGCTGCTTGGCGTCGCGTCCACTTATTTCGCGTACCTAATCCGCGCTTTCCGTTGGCAACGAATGTCCCGCTATCTCGGTCCGAGCAACATCGTGAGCCTCTACTCGGGCACCCTGATGGGATTCGCCTGCCTTTTCCTCCTCGGCCGCGCGGGCGAACCGATCCGCCCCCTCCTCATTGCGCGCAAAGAAAATCTTTCGGCACCGGGAATGTTCGGTGTCTATCTGCTCGAGCGCGTTCTCGATCTGGGAGCCACCGCCGTATTTGCCGGCCTCGCGCTCATCGCCATTTCGAGCGGCGGGCTTACCGCGGCGAGCGGAACTCCGTTGATGCACGCCGTGCAGACCGGCGGCGCAGCCATCCTCGTCGCGTTCGCCATACTCGCCTCCTTTCTCATTTACTTCCGCCTCCATGGCGCCGGAGTTGTGGCCAGCCGCTTCGAGCGCTCGGTGGTCGAAGGCAAGACCCGCTCCGGCTGGCAAGTCAAACTCGCCGGCCTGATTGCCGGATTGAGTGAAGGCCTTCACGCGCTGCGCACCTGGGGTGATCTCGGCGCAGCCGTTTGTTGGACCGCGGCCCACTGGATTCTCGTCGTTTTCATTTACGTCTGGGTGGCGCACGCGTTCGGCGGCACACTCGCCGCGCTCACTTTTTCGGGCGCGATGCTGGTCCTCGCGTTCACGATGATTGGTTCTGCGTTGCAATTGCCCGGTGTCGGCGGCGGCGCACAGGTCGCCACGTTTCTTGTTTTCACAGTCATCTTTGGAGTAGAAAAGGAGCCGGCGGCGGCCGCGGCCATTTCCATTTGGCTGATTACGTTCGCAAGCTCGATTCTTGTGGGCATTCCGCTGCTGCTGCGCGAAGGCTGGTCCATGGGTGAATTAAAGCGCGTGGCCAGCGCCGAAAAGGAAGCAGTCGTGCTCGAAGCGGAAGAACACATGGCCGAAGAACAACCGGCAAGGGACGCGCGAACGGACAATCGTGCCGCGAAGCGAGGCGTCCGGCCATGAAGTGCCCGTTCTGCGCGAACATCAACGACAAAGTTGTGGATTCCCGCGAAGGCCGGGCCGGCGATCTGATTCGCCGCCGCCGCCAGTGCCTCAAATGCAACCGCCGTTTCACAACCTACGAACGCATTGATGAAGTGCCCTACATGGTCATCAAGAAAGATGGCCGCCGCGAGCGCTTCGACCGCAAAAAAATTCTTCAGGGATTACTCAAGGCTTGCGAGAAGCGCCCTGTTCCGACCGCGAAGCTCGAAGCCATCGTGGACGAGGCCGAACAAGTCGTCAGCGAATCCACCGAGCGCGAACTCACAACGGAAGAAATCGGCGCGCTTCTGATGTCACGCCTTAAGAAGCTCGACAAAGTCGCTTACGTACGCTTCGCTTCCGTCTATTCGGATTTCAAAGATGTGAAGGAATTTATGAACGAGCTGAAAGGCTTGCTTCGCGAGCGCACCCGAAAGTGATCTGCCTATCCGTTCGACTAGCGCGATGACGATATACGCGTGTCACGCGTGCCAGACACCAGCGGCGAAATTCTTCAACGTGCGGAATCCGAGTTCCTCGTAGAGTTTCACTGCTGTCGCGTTCATCGAAGTCACCGTCAGCGAGAGCGAATGAAAGTGCCGCGCCCGCAACGCCAGAATAGACGCCTCCATCAAATAGCGCCCAATCCCGGTGCCGCGATACCCAGGCCTAACGCAAATCTGCGTCGTGTGTCCCACGCCCTCGGCCACCGTTGACGTCAACACCATCCCGATCGGCGGTTCTCCGCTCGCCTCGCGTACCAGGAACGATGCCTCCGGCAAAAATTGCCCGCATCCCGGCAGGATCACAATATTGCGCAGAAATTTCATTCCGCCCGCTTCGCTGCGGTATTGGTCGTTGATGTCTCCGTCCACATGATCCGCGTACGAAATTTGGATGAGCCTCGCGCACGCTTCGAAGTTGCGGTCGCTCCACCTTTCGATCCTCATCCCCGGTGAAAGCCCGGTGCCTTTCAATTTCACTTCTGAAATTTTCAGCATCATGAATTGCCGCGGATAAAGCCGGAAATGTTGCGAGAGCAGCGCGGCATCGAGCGCCCCGCCGAATGGCATGATCTGCGCTTCCACGCGATTCACGCGCGGCGTCCCGCGCAGCGTCGCAAGCATTTCGCTCAGCAGGCTGTCGGTAACTTCGGATTGCGGAAAACGAGGAGACGCGAATAGTCCGCCGATCAATCCCTTGTGATCTTCGAGAACGTAGAATCCGTATCCCGCGGCCTCGTATCCTTCACGCGCCACGTAACCGCCAAGCGTGTGCGAATCCACGAAACGCCGGATCAAATCGAGGGAAGGGCGGTAATCCCAGGAGAGTTCATCCCGCCAGTAGCGGGCTTCTTCTTCAAACAGACGCTCGAGGTCGCGCGTCTGCATCTGCCGAAGATCGAGGAGCTGGACCGTCTTGGACTTTTGCTCCACGGCTCGATTATAGCCTCGCCTCGGTTCGCGCCCAAATATTACTCACGCGGCAAACAAGTGAGCGTAGCCACTCAGTGCGCTTTCTGAAATGTGCTAACATCCGGCACGATATCAATTTAGCGAGGCTTTTCACAGGATTCTCATGTCCCTGTTGTCTGAGCTTAGATACCCAACGACTCCGCTCGCCAAGGCCATTTCCGGCGTACTGGCAGTCCTGTTATTCGCTTTTTTTGGGACAACAGTCACCGCCGCATTTCTGTTGCGGCAAGTCTTGAAGCCCTCCCGCAATCCCACCACGATGGACCTCAGCGTCATGATGGGCCATCCGGCCGCATTTTCATTTCCCGTCAACGGCGGCGAGCGAGAAGGCTGGTTCTTTCCGGGTTTGCAGGGCGCGGCCACCATCGTTTTCTGCCATGGTTACGGCTCGCAACGCGGAGATATTCTCACGCTTGTATCGGCGCTTCAGGATCAGCAATACAACGTCTTCGTGTTTGATTTTGCAGGGCATGGAGCGAGTCCGAATGCGACCACTTTAGGCTATCGCGAAGCCGACGAACTGCGCTCCGCGATCAACGCCTTGGCCGGGCGTCCGGATGTGGATCCGAAACATTTCGGCGTTTGGGGCATGGATCTCGGCGCCTACGCGGCCCTCGAAGCGGCCGAGGCCGATCCTCGCATCGTCGCAGTCGCTGTGGATTCCGTTTACGACGATCCCGTAGATCTTCTGCGAATTCAGGTGAAAAAGACGGGGCTGACGGCGTTGCCTTTCGTGATGCGCTTCTGCGAAATCGGATTTCATCTCATCAACTATCAATACCGGCAGGACCCGCCAGTCTCCGCCCATTTCGGGCGCTTGCTTGGAACCGCCAAGCTTTTTATCCAGTCGCAAGACCGCCCGCTTCTTGCTTTGTCCACTTCTCAACTCTTTCAGAAAGCTCCTGATCCCAAGCGCCAGGAATCAACCCGCGTCTCGTATTCCGAAATGGGCGATGAGGACCGCAAGATGTATGAGAATATGCTCTCTTCCTTTTTCCTCCTGAATCTCCCCCTATCAGGCCAAACCGCCCACTGAAAGGCGGCTGCTAGGGCTCGTCCGGCACCACCAGCGCTCTCACGCACGGCGGATTGCCAAACTGCGAGACGTTTCCCACCATCGCTTTATCGCTCAACTCGCTTAGGCCGTCGGGCGATGTGAAGAGCACGGACACGCCGGCAATGTCCGGCGTCCACTCCGGTAGCTCCCGCCCGTAATAAAAGTTCAATCCATATTCCCAATTGCGATTCACGTGATAGACGGTGATAGCTTCATCCCGATGCGCCACAAACCATGCGCGCACCGGTAGCAGCGGCCGGGCCGACAGCGGCGGCGTTTTTATCGACAGAGCGATTCCACCGACCGTGAGCACGAAAAGAACGCACGCAGCCAGCATCCCAGTTGCCACGCGTGGCCGCGCCAGGAACGGAGTCGTGCTCACCACAAAAAATACTAGAACTTCGAATGCGCGGACGTCTCGAACGAAATAGTCCGGGATGTATGGCCCGAATTGGTGCGCGACGTAATACAGAATCAGCCACAGCGTCAGCCCCGCCGCCGCGAGCAAATATCGCGTGGGCCATTTCGTCTGGGCGATCCATCGGTCCAGGCCAACGGCGAAAAGAAGCGCAAGCGCGGGAATGCAGGGAAGTATATAGCCCGGCAACTTCGATTGCGACGCGCTGAAGAAGAGCACAGGGAAAATCACCCAGCATGCGACGAAGAATCCAGGCGAATCACCCCAGGATTTTTCGCGCCATAGNNCGGCCGCGGGCAAGAGAAGTAACGTCCACGGGACAAGCGCGAACAGCAGAATCGGTCCGAAAAACCAAAACGGCTGGACGTGTTGAAATACCGGACTGATATAGCGCTCGACGTTGTGCAAAAACAAAAACATCCGCAAGAAATCCGGATTTCGCGCCGCGCAGATTGCATACCAGGGCAGCGCGACGATCGCGAACGCCACCACCCCATACCAATGAACGAATCGCCGCAATGCTTTCCAATTGCGCGTGCACAGCGCCCACAGCCCCAGGCTCCCGCCCGCGAGAACGATTGCCGCCGGTCCTTTGGCCAGCGTCGCCACGCCCAGCCACGAGCCGAAGAACACAACACTCGCAGTCGTTCTACTGAGTGATGCCGTCTTGACCGGCGATTCCGGCGAATCATCTACCGCCGAATTCTGTAAGCCGCGAAGCACGCTTTCCTCGCGTAGAATTCCGCCGGCGCATACCATCGCCAACGTGAGACTCGCGCTGAACAGCATGTCCGGCGTCGCAGCTCGCGAGAATGCGATAGCCGCGGC
>PMAA01000067.1 GCA_003152355.1 Acidobacteriota bacterium
GATCTCTGGTGGAACGAATTCGGACTCGGCGACATCGAAGTCTGGCGCCACTGGGAGCGTTCGTGGTCTCAGCCGGGCGCCACCAAGTAGCCGGTTAACACTCCTCACTTCCGCAGCGTCTTGGCTTGCGAGTGGTTAAGTCAAGACGAGGAGGTTCACAAGACCATGAAACGCGAGCCATTTTTCGTTCGCTTCGCTGCTTTGGCTATCGCTGCACTCGTTTTTCTCGCAGTCCCCGCACACGCCGGCCCGCCGCTGATATGCCACACGATTGATATCGGCAACGCAAAGTCGCTGCCCTGGATCAGTCACGATTGGAGTCTCACCGGAACGGAGAGCTACGACACATCAAAGTTGGCGTTGGACGCTATGGCGATTCTCAATGGAGACGCAACTGTTCTCGTTCATGTGGAAACGCTGCGCCGCGCGACGGTGTACGCGCGCACGAATTCGCGCGCCGCAAAAGAATTGCTCGTCAAACTCGTCGCTCGCGCGAACGATGCCGACTCCGCCGGACACGCCGACGGACTCGCTCGCTTCGACGCCGGCTATCTCGCGGAGGCCTACGCTCAGTGGCTCGGCAAAGATCAGAATCCCGCCGCGGGCCTCGACGGTTACGCGTGGGTGAAGCAAGCGCTCTCGATTCGCGGCAACGATCCACAAATGGAATTCGCCGCGGCGTTGATTACGCTCTCGGGCCCCGCCGCGGAACATCGTGCGTATGTCGAGAAAGCCCTTTCCGGTGCGAAGACCGATCCGCTGCTCGCCCGCAATCTGTCGAGCCGCTTTATCGGTCCTCAAAGCCAGACGATTGCCGAACTTTTCAACCGGGACGTGCCGCAGACGAAGGCGCAGCGATGAGTCCGTATGCAAATCTCTCGACGAACCGGACGAAACTGAATCGGCCGTCAGGAAATGTGAAGCGGATTTGCCTTCTCGCGCCCGCGTTCCTTGCTCTCTTTCTGATTGCGTCCGCCAATCCACGCGATGCGCGGCCGCAGTCGGTTGATCCCGGCCTCACGGCGCACGAGTGGGGCACGTTCACCTCAATCGCCGGCAATGATGGGGCGGCAGTCGAATGGTCGCCGCTATCCGGCCCAAAGGATCTGCCCGGATTCGTCGAACACCTCCGCACACCAAATTTCAAGCTCGGTCTGCGCGGGACGGTGCGAATGGAAACCCCGGTGCTTTACTTTTACTCGACTCACGAAAATTCCGTGTCCGTCCACGTTTCGTTCTCTCACGGCTACATCACGGAGTGGTACCCTCACGCTGAAAGCATTGCTCCCGCGACGAGCGAGACCTCTGCCGTCTGCGCCGGAAATGACCAGGATGGAAGCGTTACGTGGAATTTCGTCGCCCTCACTCCCGGGTCCGCCGATGAACCTCCTCGCGAAGAGCGCGAGAGCCCGTACTACGCCGCGCGTGAGACCGCGAGCACGCCTTTGTTCGTGAAAGCGTCCGCTGGCGAAGAGCGCGAAAAGTTTCTTTTCTATCGCGGCGTATCCAGCTTTGCGGTTCCCATCTCAGCGCGAATCGTGCCGGTAAATCGCGTGCTCGTGCAAAATCTCAGCCAGCAGCCGATTCCCAGCGCCATTTTCTTCGAGCGGCGCGGCGACAAGATCGGCTATCGCGTTCTGAGCCCTCTGCAAGACACAGCGGCCGTCGAGTTTCCCGAGCTTTCCGGCTCAATCAAATCACTTCGCGCGGATTTTGAAGCCATCCTGGTTTCGCAAGGTCTGAATCAGGATGAAGCCCACGCCATGCTCGAAACCTGGCGCGATTCCTGGTTTGAGCAAGGCAGCCGCGTTTTCTACATCGTGCCAAAGCCGTTCGTGGATTCAGTCCTGCCGCTTACGATTTCTCCGGCGCCCGCGGAAACGGTGCGCGTTTTCGTCGGCCGCGTCGAACTCGTCACACCCGCCACGGAAAACGAAGTCGCGCGTGCGTTTGCCGCCAACGACCGCGAAACACTTCAGAACTACGCTCGCTTTCTCGAGCCAATTCTGACCATCATGATTGAACGAGAATCAGATCCGGAGCGCGTTGCGACGCTGCAGGATTATCTCGGGACCGTCTATCGCTCCATGTTTGCTCAGAACCGTTAACTGGCAGTCCGCGCACTTATGTTTCTCAGGAGAACGGCGCGGCTCAACCTTCGCGATCGCCGATCCTCAGTCTCGCGTTGACTCGCTTCACATTTGAAGCCTAAGATTCCCGCCGTTCGGATCTCGCCCGCGCGACCGGCGAAAGTCTGTCACATCCTGTCGAATGTCTGCGAGCGTCCCATTCAATTATGAAAATTCAGCTCAAACGTACCGGCATTATGAAATGGATTCTGCCCACCGTTGCTGCGCTCTTCGTCATGTCCGCTGGCGCTCGGCCAGCGGCGCGCGAAGCTCAATCCAGCACTTCGAAGCCGCTCTACTCCGGCATCCGCATCCAGAAAACCTGGATTCCGATGCCCGACGGTGTAAAGCTCGCGGTGACTCTCTATCTTCCCGAGGGCGCGAGTCCCAGCGAAAAGTTTCCGTCAATTCTCGAATACATCCCATACCGTAAAGACGATTGGCAGGAGTCCTGGGATTACGAGCTGCATTCGTACTACGTCCTGCGCGGCTATGTCAGCGCGCGTGTGGACATCCGCGGCACCGGGACGAGCGAAGGCGCGCCGCCCGAGCGCGAGTACTCACGAATAGAACAGAGCGATTGCACGGAAGTGATCGCGTGGCTCGCGCGCCAGCCCTGGTCGAACGGGAACGTCGGAATGACAGGTATCTCCTGGGGCGGCTTCAACGCTCTGCAAATGGCCTCGCGCCGTCCGCCCGCACTGAAAGCCATCATCGCCGTGGCCGCCACCGAGAATCTCTTCCACGACGACATCCACTACATTGACGGCATCATGCACGCCGACGAATACGAGCTAGGCATGGATCAGGAACTCCAAATGACGGAGCCCCCGGATTTTCCCACGGACGAAAAGCATGTCGCGCCGCGCTTCGATTCCGCGCCGTGGTTTCTTCTCTATCTTCGCCATCAGCGCAATGGCGCATTCTGGCTCGAGCCGTTTCAGCAGCCCGTCTACGATTCGATTCAAATTCCCGTCTATCTCATTGGCGGCTTCTACGATGGGTACCGCGACAATCTGCCTCGCATGATGATGAACTTGAAATCGCCGGTGAAAGCGCTGCTCGGCCCATGGAACCACACGTATCCGAACGAAGCCGAGCCTGGCCCAGAATTCGAATGGCGCGAATCCGCAGTGCGCTGGTGGGATCGCTGGCTCAAGGGCGTGAATAACGGAATTGAGAAGGAGCCGAGCCTCACGGTTTACATGCGCCACTGGTATCCGCCCGATCCGAGTGCGCGCGAGATTCCTGGCGAATGGCGCACCGAAAATTCATGGCCGCCCGCCGGGGTGAACGAGCAGACCATGTATCTCGCCGCGAATCACACGCTGAGTTCCACTTCGCCCGCGGTCTCCGCAGATCAATTGAAATACGTTCCGACGGCTGGCGTGGACGCCGGCTTTTGGTGGGGAGAATTGACCAATGATCAGCGGCCTTCCGACGCCTATAGCCTCGTTTACGATTCGCCGCCACTCGACCAGGACACCGCGATTCTCGGCTTTCCGCGCGTTGCACTAAACGCCTCCGTGACCGCGCCGCTTGCGGATTGGATGGCACGCCTATCCGACGTCGCGCCCGATGGCACGACGACGCTCATCACCGGCGCAGGCTTGAACGGCGCGCAACGAGAATCGGACACCGACCCCAAAGATTTGCTGCCGGAGAAGATCTATCCGCTGCGGATCGACATGCACGTAACTTCGTGGGTTTTTCCGAGCGGTCATCGCATTCGCATCGCGATTTCGAATGCGTTGTGGCCGATGCTTTGGCCGACGCCATTTCCGATGACCACAGTACTCGCACTTGGCGGCGAGAATGCTTCGCGTCTCGTCTTGCCGGTCGTGCCGCTGCATGGCGCGTCGCCGGCGCCGTTTCCGCCGCCCGCGACCGATCCATCGCTGCCGGGTTTCACGCACGGAGGCGGCACGTTTCCCGGCGTTTTCGAACTAATCCGCGACGAGAACGGGCACACTTCGCGCGTCAATTGGCACAGCGACACGTTCGCCGGATTTCCGTGGGGCAAAGAGGATTATCACGAAGAGCTTTCTTACGCCGCAGCCGACGACAATCCCGCCGTCAGTTCGGTTCGCGGCGAAGCGGAAACAAAAATCGAGTTAAAAGGCCGCGTCGTGCTCTTCAAATCCGTTCTTGAGCTTCACAGTAACGCAAAAACTTTCTACTACCATTACGAACGCGATTTACTCGAAAACGGCAAGACCATTCGAACGAAAACCTGGGCGGAAACGATCCCACGCGATCGTCAATGACCGCCGGTCATCGCTTCCGCCGACCCAGAACCCAGTTTTAGCTTCGAATTAATTCGAGACTAGGTATACCAACGCGACGTACTTATCGAAGACTTTTTCCCGTTTATCGCGGCGCGCGAGCGTTAGGACGAAGATCGTGATCTCAAGAACTGGCTCTCTCAAAATTTCACGGTGATGATGATGCCGCCACGCCTAAAAAACAGCGCGATTCTTCTGATCAGTTGCCCGGACCAGAGAGGCCTAAACGCTGCAATCGCAGACTTTATTTTTCGCAACGATGGCAACATTCTTCACGCCGACGAGCACCAGGACGAAGATCTCAGCTTATGCGCATCTCGCACCGCGATGCGCTCGATGATTTAATTCAGAAGGGAAGGGACCTCGAAAAGGTCGTACTCGCGCGTGCAGACCGTTGACACATCGAGAATCGAATTCTTCTCTACGGCAACAAGACAGTCATTTTCGATTGAGAAATTCGCCGCGTCGCGCGGCTCGCAATAATGTCCAACGCCGCGTAGGGGCGGGTCTAAGACCCGCCCAGCCTCTCGCCAAGCGCTCACGTTCATCTCTACAGGTTCGCGGCGGCTAAGCGCGCGTCCTTCAAATCGGCCGCGAGTAAGCGATGGAAGAGATGCTCGCCGGCTTCGCGGCGCACCGATAGCCGCCCCGCAATATAAGCCTGCGAATTCAATCCTCGCTGTACAGCTTCGCAGAGAGAGATGTCCTCTTCCTGCACGCGGTGGCTGACGGAAATACTCTGCCGGTTGTAATTGCTCGCGTCGCCGCCAGTCTTCTCGAAATAGAAATCGAAAATCACCAGGCAGCGATCCTGCCTCAGCGGCAGGACAAGATTCGTGTCCAGATATCCTTCATACCAATTGAGCATGAAGTTCGGATAAAGCCAGAAATAATGGCCCATGTCGCCGGTGCGCGTCGCGGCGACGTCGGCGTCTTCCTTCGATTGTTTCAACGGAGTGGATTGCACGCAGAAGCGATCTTCATTTTCGATCGTGTACTTCGTGATATCAATGCCGCTGTTCAGTCCTTTGTGCGCGTGCGGCACGTGATACCCGCCATCGAGAAAATTATCCACGTAAACTTTCCAGTTGCAGTTCAATTCGTAGCTGCGCCGCTCGACGAATTGCAGCGTATCGAGGCGTAGCGGCTTCACGCGCGCGACGAGCCCGCCGAGGAAATCCTCCAGCGGTTCCGCTTTCGGATCGAGATTGATGAAAACTAGATTTTCCCAGGTGGCGACGCGGATAGGCACAAGGCCGTTTTGCGCTCGATCGAAATGGCAGACGCCTTCGAATTCCGTCATGCCCTTCAGCGCGCCGTCGAGCCCGTACGTCCACCCGTGATACGGGCAGCGCAGATGCTCGGCACAACCCTGCGGCTCAGTAACCACTGCGGCGGCGTGATGGCGGCAGACGTTGAAAAACGCGCGCAGAACATTATCCTTGCCGCGAACCGCGATGATCGGCTCGGCGGCAATCTCGACCGTGAAGAACTGTCCCGGCTCGGACACTTGCTGCGCTCGGCCGATCGCCTGCCACGTCTTGCTGAAGACGCGCTGCCGCTCCAGTTCCGCGACGCGCGGATCGAAATACCATGGCGCGGGAATCGTGTGCGCTTCGGCCAGCGGCGCCTTGTCGTCGTAAAGCGCGAGGATCTCCTGAACGGTCTGTTCCATGATTGCTGCCCTTTCGATTTCGCTTAATTCCGCCGCGGGTCCGTCGCGCCTCTATCGCGCGCCGATCGCGCCCCGCAGAATCGTCAGGAATTGCTGAATGCGAATTTTATTCTTCTCCGGGTCGCTCGGGTGCGGAAAAAGTCCGGGATCCAATTCTTCCGTGAGCAGCGCATCCTGGAAGCGCTCCATCGTCCATTCCAATATGGACGCGATCATCGGCGGGTCAACATCGGAGCGGACTTCACCCCGTCCGATCGCAAATCGCACCACCGCCGCGCTGCCGTAGGGATCGTCCCCTATCAGAAACCGATTGATCTCGCGCTTCAAGGAAAGCTCGACACCATAATTTCCAATCAGCACCACGCGATAGGGAATCCAGTCTTCGTGCAGCATGTGCTCAGTTCGCACGAGCCAGTAGCGCAACACATCGAAAAATCCCTTTTCGCGAATGTTCGCGGGACAATCGAGATACTTCGGAAGAGAATGTGCGGCCCGCTTGTACGCCTCGAGAAACAATCGTGACTTGCTGCCAAAATGTTGAAAGATCGACCCCTTCGCCACCCCTAGCTCGATGGCCAAGTCCTCGATGCGCGCGTCGTGATACCCTCGCTCGGCGAAATGGCGCATCGCCGCTTCCACCATTCGGAGGCGTTTGGCTTCGAGTTTTGGCCTCGGCTCCGGCGGCGGAAGCGGTGCCGGAGGAATGATTGCTCGTTGAGCCTTGACTACC
>PMAA01000066.1:0-11493 GCA_003152355.1 Acidobacteriota bacterium
GCATGGGCGGCGAATGGGGCGTAGGAGCATCGCTCGCGATGGAATCGGTGCCAGCCCGATGGCGGGGCGTTATCTCCGGCTTTCTGCAGGAGGGTTACGCTGTCGGGTATTTGCTGGCGGCGGTCGCTTACTGGACGGTGTTTCCGCATTGGGGCTGGCGCGCCCTGTTTTTCCTCGGCGGAGCACCCGCGCTTCTGACGCTATTCATTCGCTTGAAAGTGAAGGAAAGCGAGGTGTGGGTGGCGGGCAAAGCGGAGCGGCACGATTGGAGAGAATACGGCCGCGAAGTTTGGGCGAACGGACCCCGCTTTCTCTACCTCGTGCTCTTGATGGCCATGATGAATTTTATATCGCACGGCACTCAGGATTTGTATCCAACGTACCTGCAACAGCAGCGCGGTTTCACGCCGAAGCTGACCGCCATTATCACCATCGTTTCAATGATCGGCGCGATTCTTGGCAGCTTGGCCGTCGGGCTTCTATCGGACCGCATCGGACGCCGCCGCTCCATGGTCATTTCGGTCGTCGCTGCAATTTTCGTGATTCCGCTGTGGGTTTTCGCGCCGACTCTTTCGTTGATCCTAACGGGCGCGTTTCTGATGCAGTTCACGATGCAGGGGGCGTGGGGCGTAATTCCGGCGCATATCAATGAGCTCTCGCCGGATCGTCTTCGCGGATTTTTCCCGGGGTTCGCATATCAGGTCGGCGTATTGCTCGCGGCGTCGAGCGCGTACATTGAGGCAGTCATGAGCCATCGCTTTGGATATGGCATGGCGATGGCGATTTTCGCGGGAATCGTGCTGGCTGTGTGTGCAGTCGTGATCGCGGCCGGACCCGAAGCCCATCGTGTTTCCTTCGGCGAGAAAGCCGAATCGCCAGTCTGAACGTACGGGAGACTTAATCAAAAGATCAAGAAATTTGCTAACCGTAAAGGCGCGTCAAATTGCGCGATGCTGCCAGGCCGAGTCACCGGTCGCAGTTAGCGCAGACCTTCGACCACGTATTCCGTTGAAATGATGCGACTGTAGATGTAAGCGAAGTTCTTTCCGTCNNAGGGTTCGTTTTGTGCCTGCCAGCTCCACCCTCCAGATCTCGACTGCTCCTTGCTCGCCGCCGCGCTGGACGAAAACCGCAGCGCCATCAGGAGTGAAGTCAGTCGGAGAGTCGCCTTTCTGAAGTTGAGGAACCGTCCGCGGCTCGCCGCCGTCCAGCGGAAACAACTGAAATTGCGTGTGGACGGAATCGTAGACAAGGAGGCGCTTTCCATCGGCACTCGCGGCGAAAGCTCTCACCCCCTCCGGTGTGAGCGGCGTCTCATTGCCGCCGACGTCGAGAAGGTAAGTGCGCTCGCGGTGGCCGGATTCATTTCCGACAAAGAAAAGACGGCCATCCGGGAGCCAACGAACAAATATGTGATTTATTTTTGAGTGAGTGATCTGCCGCGGTTCACCTGTTCCCGTAGGCAGGAGCAGAATCTGATTGGGAGCAACCGGCAAAACGCTGACAGCCCATTTGCCGTCAGCAGAGATATCCTGCGGGTCGCCATCCCCGAGACGCACGGCGGGTGAACCATCCAGGTTGCGGAGGAAGGTCCCGTAATTTGCACCGCTGTGCTCGTCGCCGAAAAGAATCTGCTTACTGTCGGCCGAAAAGCGCATGTACACGGCCCAATCCATCCACGTGAAGTCGCGGCCTTGAGGGTAGTCCGGAGTGGAAACCATTAGAATCAGGCGTTCGTTCACATCGGCGAGCAGCACGCGGCCATCGGGTAGCGCATCCTGAATATCAATGTTTCCCGGAGCGGAGAGCAGAGGACGCGCCCGTCCGCCGAGAGTTGTTGCGAATAGAGAGCGATAGACGCCGTTCTCGATCGCGCTGTACCAGATCTCATCTCCCTTCGGAGACCAAGTCAATCCCTGAGTGGATTCATAGGAGCCGCTGAGTTGTTTTCGGTGCCCCTCTAAATCCGTGACTGCCACCATGCCCTGATCGTCGCCGAAAACGGGGTGATCGAGAAACGCGATCCTTCTGCCGTCACGTGAGAATCGCGGATGACTCAACCAGCCATTCGTCTCGTACAGCACTTTCCCCACAGGATATTCGAGTCGATAAGCATGGCTCTCGGGGATGAAGCGAACCACGGCAAAGTCTTTGCCATCCGGCGCCCAATCGGCGTATTGGACGTTCTCCATGACCGGCCGCGGCGCACCACCTCCGAGAGGCAGTCGCGCGAGCGTGCCCACTCGAGCATATCCAGGGCCGATACGCTGAATATTCTGGATGACGAGCAACTCGCCAGTACTCGAGACAGACGCAAGTTCATCCGCCTTTACTCCCATGGGGCGCAGACCCTGGCTATCGAGTCGTCCCGTGTAGAGCGTTAGATTCGATTCCGAACCCCATTGCGATGCGGAGATGATGCTCTGCCCATCGGGCAAGAAGCGCGCAGAGTCAACGAAGCCTTGCTGGAAGCTCAACTGCACGAATTTTGGCGGCACGATATGCGCGGTGGCTCGCGCGAAGAACCACGTGCTTGCGACGATCAGGGCCAGCACCGCTGCGCCAATTGCCGCGAGCATCCAGGCTCGTAAAGGAAGCCGTAGAACTGTCCGGCTTGCTTGCGCTGCGGGAGCCTCGGCAATCGCAGTGACTCCCGAGGACGTCCGCATCCCGCTCATCTCACTCAATTGAAACGCAATGTCGCCGACGGACTGAAAGCGCTGTTGCGGATCTTTCTCCATGCAGTGGTGAACGATGTGATCGAGCGCAGGCGAGATCTCCTGATTTGTCGTGGCGAGCTCTGGCGGGTCTTCTTTCAGTATCGCGCTCATCAAATCGGCGGCGCTATCGCCTCGGAACGCGCGGCGGCCCGCTAGCATTTCGTAAAGAACGGCGCCAAAACTGAAAATATCGCTGCGCGCGTCAGCAGGCTTTCCGCGTACTTGCTCGGGGGACATATACCCGACCGTGCCCATGACTACCCCCGCTTGTGTAGCCCTGTCTCGCGTCGCGTCCACGTCTGTGGTGGGAGCTTCGCTGAGTTTGGCGAGGCCGAAGTCGAGGATTTTTGCGCGACCGTCGTTGGTGATGAAAACATTGTCTGGCTTGAGATCGCGATGCACGATGCCACGCTCGTGCGCTGCTGCCAGACCGCGCGCGATCTGGATGGCGCAATCGAGCGCTTTGCGTTCGCGTAACGCACCGGAGGAGAGACGCTCGCGAAGCGTCGTACCTTCCAGCAACTCGGAAACGATGTAGGGCGAGCCTGCCGTGACCTTTGGCGCCCCGGTGTCATCAACGCCTTCTGCACCGGGAGCCGTGCCCACGTCAAAGACGGTCAGCAAGTTCGGATGATTGAGCGCGGCCACGGCGCGGGCTTCGATCTCAAAACGGCGCAAACGGTCCTGATCTTGTGCCAGGGAGCTCGGTAGGACTTTAATGGCGACGTCGCGCTGAAGGCGCGTATCACGCGCGCGGTATACCTCGCCCATGCCGCCAGCACCGAGCAGCGACTGAATCTCGTACGGGCCAAGCTTGGTTCCCGGAGCAAGGGCCATTGGTGCGCGAATTATAGCCCACGACAGGCAGGGCTCAATTGATATTCGGGGCACGCTCGGCAGTCAATGTCGGATTTCGGTCCGGGGGTGCGGTTCGTGGATAGCAAGAGCGAATTTACGTCCGCGGGATGGTTATTTTGTTTTTTTCGCGGGTGGCGTAGCGCCGATGGCGCGAGCGTGAAACTCGAGTACGGCGGGCAAATGCTCCGCGAAGTAAGGCCAGTTGTGGCCGCCGGGATAGATATGAAATTCGTGAGGGATTCCGCGGGACGCGAGCTGTTTGTGCAATGCCTCTGCGCCTATATTGAAGCCGTAATCATCGTCTGAGCCGCAATCCAAGTAAATTTTCAAACCTTTGACATCCGCCGTCTTTGCGAGCGTGATCGGGCTATTGCGATCCCAAAATGCCTGATCGGGAGGCTCGCCGAAAACCTCGCCCAGCATCCGCAGGCGAACTGTATCTTGCGCGTCGCGCATTGTGAACGCCGGCAACTTGTCAATCAGCGCGGGGCTTTGAGCGCTCACGGAGCGAAAAAGTTCGGGATGCAAAAACGCAAATCGCAGCGCGCCGTAACCGCCCATCGAAATTCCAGCGATGCCGCGGGAATTGCGCTCGGCGCGAATCCGGTAGCGATGCTCGATGTAGGGCAGAAATTCGTTGAGAAAGAAATCTTGATAGCGATGCCTGCCGTCGCGCGAGTTGATGTAGAAGCTGGCATCTCCGGCGGGCGTAACGACGAGATACTCACCCATGCGGCCCTGCTCCCAAAGATCTTCGGTCATGCTCCAGCCGCCGGATCGAACGAACATCTGCTCGTTGTCGCCGAGACCGTGGAGAAAATAAAGAACGGGATAGCGCCGGGTGTCCTCGTGGTCGTAGCTCGGAGGTAGAAGGACGCAATACGGAATCTGCTGGCCGAGAACCTGGCTGTGAATCGAGAGACATTCGGCGCGTCCCGTCGCAGCGTGAACTGGAGCGGCGAAGGCCAGTGCGAGGATTATCAGAGCGAACGGCAGAGCGTGACGAAGATTATTCATATCGTAGGGCCTCGACCGGATCGAGCCGTGCGGCGCGCGATGCGGGATAAATTCCAGCAGCAAGGCTCGCGACAATACCAAACGCGATTGCGCCGAGCACAAGCCACCATGGTACTGAGAACACGTTTGCGGGCGGAAGGTTCTGGCGTTTGAGATAAATATTCGTTCCAACCGTGACGGCGCGGCCGATAAACCAGCCCAGTCCGACGCCGAAAATTCCGCCGAGGAATCCCATGACTCCGGCCTCGAAGAAGAAAAGCTGGCGAACGTCAGCGTCCGCCGCGCCGAGAGCCTTCAGCACACCGATTTCGCGCCGGCGCTCGAGGATGGCCATCACGAGAGTATTGATGATGCCAAGCGTGGCAACGGCGAGCGCGAGGCTGCCGAAAATTCCGAGCAGCAGATCGAACACGGCGAAGAAAAGCCGTAGATTGCGCGTGGCGTCGAGAAGCGAGAACGTGGCGAAGCCCAAGCTTTTGATTTTGGATTCGAGGGCTTCCACTTGCGACGGACCTTTTGCGCGAACGGTGAGGCTGGCGTAGCCGGGTTTCGCTTCGGAACCGCCGCGCAGGATATCGCGCAAGTCGTTGGCCTGGGCCGGGCGAAGGGTTTCCGCGACGGCGAGGGGGATCAGGACGCGGCCGTTACCGATGCCGCCGAAGCCCGCGGCAGGCTCCGTTTCGACGATGCCGACGATCTTCAACTTTCTCTCTTTCGGCACGATCGAAAAGCCGGATGCGTTGTCGTCGGCCTTCGAATTGGCTTTACCCGCGGCATTTCGACTGCCTGCTGGTACGGTGGTTGGAGGGAGCGCTTGACGCTCCGCATAGCGAATTACCAGTTCCTTTCCGATCAACGAGGATGGCTGACTGGATAAGTCCTTTGCGAATTCGATTTGAAGAATGGCTTCGTCGGCGGCCGGGCTCGAGAAGAAATTTCCTTGAACATCATCGAATGATCCGCCTTCACGCGCCGAGGCCGGGACGCCCGCGACCATCGCGGGGTAGGGCGTGTCGGCGAAGCGCACCTCGGTGACGAAACGAATTTGCGGATAGACCTCAATAACATTCGGCAAATGCTCAATTTCCTCGCGTGCGGCAGCGTCGAGAGGCCTGGATTCTGCCGCGGGCGAAGGAGTCACTTGCGGCCGTCCGAAGCCGCGCATGTTCGTGCGAGGCATAACCATCACAGTGTCGAAAAGGCCGGCGTGAGAGAGACGTTTGGTGGCGAGCTGTTGCAAACCTACGCCGAGCGAAAGCATGGCGACGAGCGACGCGATTCCAACGGCGACGCCAAGCGTCGTCAACGAATTGCGCAGAAGAGCTTCGCGCAGATTCCGTACGCCGAGTTCAGCGAGATCGCCGGCCTTCATGACTGCACTCCGTCGCTGATTAACTTTCCGTCCGCGAGCGACGCGATCCGATTTGCGAATCGCTCGGCCAGCGGCCGTTCGTGCGTGACCATCACGATCGTCATGCCGAGAGATTGCTGAATCTCACGCAACAGGTGCATGATTTCTTCGCCAGTTGCGCTATCGAGATTGCCGGTGGGCTCGTCCGCAAACAGAATCGCGGGCCGATTGACCAAAGCGCGAGCGAGCGCCGCGCGCTGCTGTTCTCCGCCGGAAAGCTGGCTGGGGCGATGGCCGAGCCGTTTTTCGAGATGCACCCGAGTCAAGGCTTCGCGCACGCGGTCCGCACGAGCGCTGCGGTCCACTTCGGCGAGCCGCAGAGGAAGTTCGACATTTTCCTCGAGCGTCATCCGCGGCAGGAGATTGAAAGACTGAAATACCATCCCGACGATTTTGCTGCGGTAGCGCGCGAGATCGAGCGAGTCCAATTCAGAAAGATTTCGACCCTGCGCGACGATTGCGCCGGATGTGGGGCGATCTAGGCCTGCCATCAAATTCAGCAGCGTGGATTTTCCGGAGCCAGAACTTCCCAACATCGCCAGAAATTCGCCAGTGTTAACCGCAAGCGTCACGCCATCTACAGCGCGAATTAATGCGGAGCCCATCCGGTAGTGGCGCGAAACATTTTCGACGCGAATCGCGGCGCCATTATTGTTCGTCATGTGTGACCCTCAATCGTACTACGCATGAGCGGGTTCTCATGTTGCTTTCGGGCGCGCCCACGAACGCCGAAGTTCTGTGCCGTATAGGACGAGGCTTGCGAGAACGCGACTTCGATCGCTTATAGAGCGTGCATCGGACGCTTACGGGGCTCTCATCGGGGATAATCGGCCGCGGCAGCGTCCGCAGGCGCAGCGACAGTGTGGATCGTGATTTCCACTTGATCGGAAACGCGCAGAAAGAATGTGTTGGGGTTCTTGAGGCCCCAGCTGACATACGGGATAGAAAATTGGATCGCGGCTGTGATGCCATCCGGGCCGCGCTTCGCCTCGACGGGCAAGACCATCTCGTGGTCCGCGCCGTGAAGGCGGAATATGCCGTGTACGTTCAGTTGAAAGTCGCCGCCAGCGGGAATCTGGCCTTCAAACCGGTCTGGCGTGAAAACAATCTCGGGATATCTATCGCTTTCGAGAATTTCCCGATTCATCCGCCGGTCGCGAGCTTCGCTGCCGCTGTTGCCGCTGGCGGCATCCACGACGATTTTCCCGGCGGCTTCGTGCGTTGCCGGGTCGAGGCGAATCGAGCCGTGCTTCAAGGCAAACGTTCCGTGGACCGTGTGCACGGTGCCGCCAAGTGTAAATTCCACGTGTGTGTGATTCAGATCAAAGCCGAGCGCTAGCTGCTGTGCTCGCAGCGTTGGGGAAAGAGCAATTCCCAGAAGGAGGATCGAAAGATTGGAGAAAATCTTGCTGCGACTTCGCGCCACTAGTCCGATCCGTTCAATCGTTGGAACACGAGCGAGACGACGGCGTGACGATCGGACTCACGACTGCCGCGCGGCCCGGCGTGGATCGAGAGCAGGCGAGCGAAGCGGCCCGGATCCGATGCGAGGACGCGGAGGACACTTTCGCGCAGCCAAGTGTGGCGCGTGAGTGCAAGCAGCAGGGAAGATGAGAGCAGAGGCTTGGCCATGAGCCGGCGGTGCGCGCGGTGATACTGCCTCAAATCGCCGGCTTCGAGCGCGTCCGCGAGAGCGAGCGATTGCCGAAACGACAAACACAATCCCTGGCCGCTAATGGCGTCAACGGAACCGGATGCATCGCCAACGAGCGCAATGTTTCCGCGTGCCACTCGACGCAGCACTCGGGAGTGGGTGACACCGCCGCGTTCCGTGCCGAAGGTACTCGCGCACTTCAGCCGCGCGCGCAATTCTGGAAACATCGGCAATGCTTGATCGAGACGAAGCTGGCGGTTTCGCGAAATCACCGCGACGCAAATTTCTTCCGGTCCAACCGGCGTCACATAAATCTGGCAAGCGTCGCCCCAGTAAAGCTCGGCCATATCGGTCCATGGCGCAATTCGATAATGGCGGCGAAATCCAAAGCGACGCGAGCCTGATAAGTGCGAATCGAGGCCGTACTGGCGGCGGAGCATCGAGTCTAGCCCGTCCGCACCGATCACCCATCGAGCGCGAATCAGACTTCCATCGAATGAGAGGCCCCGCGCCTCGATCCCAGTGAACCGGCATTCCCAGGAAAATTGCACACCGAGCTTGGCAGCGCGCTCGAGCAAAAGGCGGTGCAGCGTTGTACGCCGAACGCCGATGCCGTGCGCGGATAAAAAGCCGCCCTCGACGCGCGAGCCGGAATCGACAAAGCGAATACCTTGAAATGAGAAGGATTCTGCGGCAGGAATTTGAACACCCAGCGCCCGGAGAGCTTCGACGCCGTCGCCCATCAAGCCTTCGCCGCATGATTTGTCGATCGAAGGGCGATCGCGATCTGCGACGATGACCTCGAAACCTTTTTGTCGCGCAGCGATGGCCGCGGCGAGTCCCGCTGGTCCGCCGCCCACGATCAGAACATCCGTGTTGCTCGGATTCGCGTGTGCGGGCCGCGTCGTCATGAGGTCATTTTGATGCATCGTCACAGTCTCAAGATGCTCTAATGAGAAGAGTCTCGAACGCGACCAGTATGCCAGCGATTGAACTTGATGTGCTGGAGGATTCCTGTTCAAAGTATGTCCCGGCGCTGTTACATTTCATTTACAATCCAAGGCAGATTTTGGATTGACATCACGGGTAACGTCCCGTAGCCTTGTTCTTCATGTTGAACACTTGCCGGAGCCAGAGCGATCGCTGCACACAGATGTGTTGCGCGTGTTGTATGGCCCACAACTCTGGCGAGGAGAGACTCCGGACTTAGCTGTAATCTAAACTGAAGTTCCGAAGCCCACCGCCAGAAAGTTTGGCAGGTGGGTTTTTTGTTTTTCTGGGGACATTTTGACCGTGACCGAACTCAAAGAAACCAAGGCGCAGCGGGTCGAACGGCTCAAGCGAGCCAAGAACGCGTGGGAGTGCATCGACGAGATTCGCGGCTTTGCGCGGCAGGGCTTCGCGTCCATCCCGCCTGAGTGGCTGGGCACTTATTTCCGCTCGTGGGGCGTTTACACGCAAGGCGATGGGAATGGCGTTATGGGCGGCACGGGCGGCGAAGGAAAGGCCGTTCCGTATTTCATGGTGCGCATTCGCGTGCCGAACGGAATTCTGCGCAGCGATCAGTTGCGAGTGGTTGCGAATCTGGCGGCGCAACATGCAAGAGGCGTTGCCGATCTGACCGTTCGGCAAAATATCCAGCTTCACTGGGTCACAATCGAGGCCCTTCCGGAAATTCTCGAGAAACTCTGGTCGGCTGGGCTCACGACGACCGGAGCGTGCGGCGATGTGGCGCGGAATATCACCGGATGCCCGCTCGCCGGCGTGGACGCGGACGAAATTTGCGATGCGTCGCCACTGGCGCTCTCAGTGAATCGCGAACTCGCAGGGAATCCGGAGTTTTACAACCTGCCGCGGAAATTCAAAGTCTCGATTACAGGATGCCGTTACTGGTGCTCGTATCCGGAGATCAACGATATCGGATTAACGCCAACGACGCGGCGAAGAAATGGCGGAACTAAAATCGGCTTTTCACTTCGCGTAGCCGGCGGACTTTCCACCGATCCGCATTTTGGCGTGAAGCTCAATGCGTTCGTCGCATGGGAGCAGGTCGTGCCGGTGGTGCGAGGCGTAGCCCAAATCTTTCGCGACAACGAAATTCTTCGCCAAAGCCGGGAGCAAGCNNCTGGAACAGCGCATAGGATTCGCGCTCGATCCCGCCGAACGAGAGGAGATTCCCGATGACGTTTATCGCGATCACGTTGGGGTGCACGCGCAGAAGCAGGCCGGTCTCGTTTACGTAGGCGCGTCCGTTCTGCGCGGGCGGATCACGCCAGAGCAAATGAGCGTTGCAGCGGACCTGGCGCAGCGGTACGGATCAAGCGAGATTCGCACGACGAACATGCAGAACCTACTTCTCGTGAATATTCACGAGCAGGATTCCGCAACGGTCTCGCGCTATCTCGGATCCTCCGGATTGCATGTTGCAGCGTCCCCATTCGCCCGCGGCACGGTCGCGTGCACAGGATCTGAATTCTGCAAATTGTCGCTGACCGAGACGAAAGGCTTTGCGCGCTGGGTGGTCGAGGAGCTTGACGACAGGATTCCCGGGTTCGATCAGCAGTTGAAGCTGCACATCACCGGTTGTCCAAACAGTTGCGGCCAGCATTGGATCGCGGACATCGGCATCGAGGGCAAGAAGATCAAGGTGGATGGCGAACTGGTGGACGCCTACTACTTTTGCGTCGGCGGAGCGGTCGGCAAGCATCAAGCGTTTGCGAGGCCGGTGGGATATCGCTGCGTTGCTGCGGAAGTGCCGGATGCGATCGAACGAGTGTTGAAGTCCTACCAAGCCGAACGGGAACAAGGGGAGAACCTGCGGCAGTTTTTCGCGCGGCACTCGAACGATGAGATTCGCGCATTGCTCGCCGGCGGTGTTTCTGAAGAATTCGAGCGCGATCTTGCCGCGGGTCCTGTTCCCCACGGAGTCGAGGGCTAGCCATGTCTTTATTCCCGATGTTTGTGAAATTGAGCGATCGCCGCTGCATCGTGGCCGGCGGAGGCGAAGTGGCGGAAGCAAAAATTCCAGGCCTTCTCGAGGCGGGGGCGAGGGTGCGCGTTATTGCGCCCGAAGTGACCGAAGCGATTTCCACGTGGGCGCGAGAAGGCAGACTTGAGTGGACGCCCAAAAAGTTTGAACCGGGCGACCTTGCAGGCGCATTCATTGTCATTGCGGCGACGTCGGCTCCTGGCGTGAACCAAGAAGTCTTTCGCGAAGCCGAGGCGCACGGAATTTTCTGCAACGCCGTCGATGATCCTGAGCGCTGCCATTTTTACTATCCCGCCGTTGTGCGCCGTGGGCCCCTCCAGATCGCCATTTCGACCGGAGGATTCAGCCCGGCGCTTGCACAACGATTGCGGCGCGAACTCGAAGCGCAATTTGGGCCGGAATACGAGACGTGGCTCGAATGGCTCGGGACAATTCGCAGCGTGCTGCGCGCGGAAAGCGACAATCCTGAGGACACACGAAAATTTTTGCACCTCCTCGCAAGCAACGAGATGTTCGAGCAATTCTTGCGCGCGTCACGCAACAGCCGATCGAACGGGAGGGTCGCGTGAGCGGAAAGGTCTATCTGGNNGCTGAAGTTGCTTTGGCGCGCGGGTGTGGTGCTGCACGACGCACTAGTGAGCGCCGAAATCTTGGCGCTGATCGGCCCAGGCGCGGAGCGGATTGATGTGGGCAAGCGCTGCGGGCGGAAATTGTTGACGCAGGAAGAAATCAACGCGCTGCTGATTTCGCACGCGAAGTCGCATCAAGTAGTTGTGCGGCTGAAAGGCGGCGATCCTTCATTCTTCGGCCGGGCTGGCGAAGAGATCGCGGCGCTGCGCGAAGC
>PMAA01000066.1:11508-19206 GCA_003152355.1 Acidobacteriota bacterium
GGAATCTCGAGCGAGACAACGGTTGTCATCTACATGCCGGGGCCGGACTACGCGTACGTCGCCGAACAACTGCGCGATGCGGGATGGCCGGCGAACACGCCTTGCGCGATCGTGTCGAACGCAACATCGAGCAAACAGCAAATTCGAACCACGAAGCTCGCGAAGCTGGCCGACGATGGCGCGCTTCCCTCACCCGCGCTAATGATCATCGGACGCGTGGTTGCCGACGAAGCGATTGAAGCAGCCGAGGAATTCTGGATCAATGCAGCACTCCGCGACAGCGCGGATCACGACACCGCGATCTGAAGTTTCACGCATGAAAACCCCGAAGGAGCAAACATGACTTCACAAGTTAAGAGCGAGCAGCCGCAAAAGCGATCCGCGATTTCCGTGGACGCATGGGCGGTGACACTGGCATTGCTCGCGGCGTTGCTCGTACGCGCCGGCGTGATCAAGCACGTCCCGTGGTAGATGCAGCTCCACGCAGGACCTCAATTTCAAAAGGTGACAAATGAGCGAGCCAATCGTAGTGCCCCAAGCCGGTCCGGCAACCGGTGCAAGTCAATTTGCATGGGATGCGCTTCGCATCGTTCCGGGAATACTCCTGCTAGCGGCGGTTGGCTATGGCGGCAAGCTGCTCGAGCAGGGAATCGCGGCGTACGGGAAGACTCACCACCTTACTTTGCCGAATATTGAGTACGTCCTGTGGGCCATTCTGATCGGCCTCGCGATCGCGAACACGGTTGGCGTGCCGGAGATTTTCCGCACGGGCGTGGCCACGTACGAATTTTGGCTCAAGGCCGGGATCGTGCTGCTGGGTTCGCGGTTTCTTCTCGGAGATGTCGTCAAACTGGGTGGAGTAAGTCTGGCGCTAGTGTCAGTCGAGCTCGTGGTCGCCATTGCGTTCATGACATTTCTCGGGAACAGATTTGGATTGCGGCCCAAGCTGATCTCCCTCCTCGCGGTCGGCTCAGCCGTCTGCGGTGTGTCCGCCATTATCGCGACACAGGGCGCGATTGACGCGGACGAAGAAGATTCCTCTTTCGCGATTGCCGCGATTCTCGCGCTCGGCGCGCTATCGCTCTTCACATTTCCTTTGATTGGGCACGCACTTCACATGAGCGACCGCGCATATGGTCTCTGGGCCGGGCTCGCCGTGGACAATACAGCGGAGGCAACGGCGGCGGGCACGCTCTATTCCGACGCAGCCGCGAAGCTGGCTGTGCTGGCGAAAACGACGCGGAATGCGACGATTGGCTTTGTCGTGCTCGGTTACGCGCTCTATTGGGCGAGTCTCGGCCAGGCCAAGACGGTCAGAAACAAGGCCGCGTTCCTCTGGCAAAAATTTCCGAAATTCGTTCTCGGGTTTCTGCTCATCTCCATCCTCGCGACGATTCACGTGTTCAACAAGGATCAGATCGGTTCGCTGGCGACGCTTTCGCGCTGGGCATTTCTGCTGACATTCGCCGGTGTGGGACTGCGAACAAATATTGGGGCGTTGCGCAAACAAGGGCTGAGGCCTTTTGCCGTCGGCGCAATCGGAGAAGTGATTATTGCTGCGTTTACTCTGGGACTGGTTCTAGGCGCGGATAAATTTCTGCGGCTGTAACGCGCGCCGGGTCAGACGCGCGCCAGCGCGCCGGCTTCGTCGTCCACAATATCAAGCACGCTGTCGAGCCTGACCATCTTGAGCAGCATCTTTATTCGCTGCGTTGGGGCGTAGAAGATACATTTGCCGCCGGCGCGCTTGACGGCTGTGAACGAGCGGACAAGCGCTCCTATGCCTGAGCTATCCAGCTCGGTCACGCCGGAGAGATTCACCGCAATATGGGGCGTCCCGGCATCCACCAATTTTTGGACTTGATCCTTGAACGCCTGCTCGGAGTCACCCAGCCGAAGTGGCCCATTCAAATCGAGTATGGTAGCGGTGCCTGCCTTGCGTATCAGAATTTCCATCAGCGCCTCGCGCCTAGTCAAACTAGCTGAAAAGTCCAGTGCAATCAAGCCCTGAGCGGACCCAGCGGCCTGTATTGACGCTGACATCCGCATTTGTTAGGCTGCCCGCGTTTCGCACCCCACGGGCATACGCCCGTCACTCTAGCAGCCGGTACGGGTGTTTCAGGATTCCAGCCAGGGAAGGCCATGGAGAATTCATCGGCGCTCGTTGAGCTCGCGAGCGTCCTTTTTGCCTGCCGCGATCGCTCCACGTTGCGCAGAACCTTCGTCGCTCGAGTGGGCAGTGCGCTTGGCGCGCGGGCCGTGTTCCTATGGCTGGCCGAAGGGGAAGAAGGCCAACTCACGAGCCGGGCGCGATGGACCGAGCCTGACGAAAAGCTTGCGCCAGCGAGCGATCGGGTCGCCGGCGGAATCCTCGCAGCCGCCTTCGCGGAATCCTCTGTCTATCGGGCTTCGGGCAACGAAATTGAAGCTGATTCCCTCACCCACCTTTCCGCCGTTCAACGCAAAGCGATTCAATCGGTTCTTCTCGTTCCGTTTCCCGGGACGGAAGGCACTGCCGGTGTCGTCGAAGCTCTAAACAAAAAGGGCGGATTCACCGCTGAAGACGCCGAGTTCCTCGAAACCGCGGCGCGGCTGGCTTCACAGGCAGACGGGCTGCTCGTCGAAGCCGACGTCGAACGTGATAATCAGCTCACAACCATCGAACGCCTCACGTCGCTCTACGATATCAGCAGAATCTTTAATTCAACTGTCGAGCTCAACGAACTAACCCCGATCGTGGCCGGCAAGATACGCGACATTCTCCATGCACAGGCTTGCAATTTGTGGCTCGTCAGCGGAAATGGAGACGAGCTGACCCTCGCTCAGAAAGACGGCGAGGACCCCACGGTTGAGGACGGCACGACCATCTTAGTGGAATCAGGCCACCTGGCCGAAGCGGCGCGTAGCGGCAACGCGAAGCTTATCGAGAATCCCGGTGAAGATGAATTGCTCGCTGAGCGTATTAAGGCCGGAGGCGACTTTCAGATTCAGTCGATCATCTGTGCGCCGTTGCGGAAGGAAGAGCAGGTCATCGGTGTCATTGAACTAATCAACAAAGAGGACGGAGCGGCATTCACCGAAGATGATGTTTTCTTCCTTTCGAGTATCAGCGAACAGGCCGCGGTGGCGCTGAACAATGCGAATCTCCTCGAGTCCGAGCGTAAACTGCACGAGCTCGATGCCCTTCTAAAAATTAGCCAGGCGATCACTTCCACGCTCGATCTCGATCACGTTCTGACAACGGTTTCGCAGCAGGCAGGCACCGTTATCACGTTCGACCAATGCGTCATTGGATTTTTCGATCGCAATAAGTTCGTCCTCGGCGCGGTTTCAGGCGAGGAGGAAGTGCCCAAGTCCGATGAGATGGATGCGCTGCGGAAGATTCTCGAATGGGTTTCGATGCAGGAGTCCGCGGTCCTCGCCAATAAATCCGAGGAAGGCTGGGAAGCCGATCCCGAGTCGGCACGCGACGTCGCCTCCGGCTTTCTCGACGAACACGGATACGGCGGTTTCTACGCTCTGCCGCTGCGTGACGACCAGGGAACCGTGGGCGTGCTCTGCATGCTTAACGGCGAGCCCGAATTTCTGAACGACAACCAGCGCGAAACGGTGTCGATTCTCGCGAACCAGACGACCGTCGCAATTCGAAACGCGCAACTCTATCAGCAAGTGCCGCTGGCCGGATTCCTCAAGCCGCTAGCGGTAAAGAGGCAGCAGTTTTTCGGCGCGGGCGCGCAGTCGCGCTGGTTCGAGTATGGTTGGAAAGCAGCTCTCGCGGCAATAGTCTTGACCATCGTTCCGTGGCCAGTGCGCGTCAGCACGAATGCGACGGTCGTTCCCGCCGATCGCCGCGTCATCAGCGCCGTTGCCGGCGGCATCGTCAGGCGCGTGTTTGTGCACGAAGGAGACGATGTTACGCGCGGTCAGCTGCTTGCTCAACTCGAGGATGGTGAAGACCGCGTCAAGCTAGAACGCGCGAAGTCCGATCTTGCTCTTGCCCAACACGATCTCGCCGAAGCTGAATTCAAGCGCGACCTCACGGTTGCGTCGCAGGCGCACCTCCGCGCTGAGGCCGCGGAAGCGGAGGTAAGGCTCGAGGAACAGCGCGTCGCGGACGCCCGGCTTCGTGCTCCAATTGATGGCGTGGTTGTGACTCCCAAGATCGAAGAAAAAACGGGTGCGATGCTGGCGGAAGGCCAGGCGTTCTGCGAAATCGTCCAGCAGCAACGAATGGCGATTGATATGAATGTTGCTGAGACGGATCTAAATCTTATTCGGTCCGGAAGAAGCGTCGCGCTCAAGCTGAACGCATTTCCGACGCAGACATTTACCGGTACGGTGGACCGCGTCGGCGTGCGTTCGGAAGCTATCGAAGGCGAAGAATTCTTTGTGATTCGAGCGGTGTTCGATAACACAGGAATGCGGGCCCGCGATGGGATGGCAGGCCGGGCGCGCATTCGCGCCGACGGCGGATGGTTCGGCTCTGGCTGGTACCCGATCGGGTACGCGCTTCTGCGTTCACCATTCCGCTGGCTGTGGGAGAAGATTTGGGTATGGCTGCCGTAGTTGCCCGTTAAGGGGTCGTCGGCGGCGCAGCGAAGAGTCAGTACAATTTGAGGGGCGATCATGAGAAGTAGAGCGTGGATGTGCGCAAGTGTATTGGTGCTGGCCGCTGCTGGCTGCGGCGGTGAGAACGCGGCAACGCCTGCTGCCGCGTCAGTGCGGGAAACATTTCCAACTCCGAGCCCGGCAGATTCCAACGCATCCAAAAACATTCTCAGCGTATTGACCGTCGAACACGAAGTAGATGTGCGCGCGCAACGAGAAGGGTTAGTTCAGCAGATAAATGTGGAAGAAGGCCAGAAAGTTACGACCGGTGAAGTTCTTGCCCGGCTCGACGACCGCTCGCTGGCGATGGAGTTGGAAAAAGCCCGCGCCGATCTGCTTGTTGCGCAGAACAACGTCAAGTCCAAGGAAGCCGAGAAACAGGCCAAGGAAGCCAATTTGCGCCGCCAGAAACTTATGCGCGATGCAGGCTTGAGCAGCGAGGCCGATCTGGAGGAAGCGCAGTTTGAAGCCACCGCCGTAGGATACGAAGTGGATAGCTGGAAAGCGCTCGTCAACAGCAGCCAGGCGCAAATTCAAAGTTTGAAGATCGACGTCGAGCAAACACAATTCAGGGCGCCATTCCCGGGCGTCGTGCTGCGGCGCTATTTGCGTCAGGGCCAGAATGTAGCCAAAGACGACCCCGGCTTCCGTGTCAGCCAACTTGAACCGCTGCAGGTTCACGTTCAAGTGCCCGAAGCAACCGGAGGAAAGCCCAGGATTGGCATCGGCACTCAAATTTTCGCGGTCGTGGAACCCGAGCATTCGTATTCAGCGCGGATCATAAAGGTAAGCCCAACCGTCGATCCGGCAAGCGACAGCTACGACGTCACCATGCAGCTCAGCGGCCCCGGCCTTTCCGCTTTGAGTCCCGGCATGGCCGTTCGCGTCGCGTGGCCTCCGGGCGCGGCCGCGCCAAAACCGTAAGGATTCCTCGATGCGATTTGGGCCTACCAGCCTTCAGATTTCCAGCGTCTTGGCGAAAGGGCTTCACCGCCCGAAGCTTCGCGAAGATTTGAAAATCAGCGCGCAGCAAGTCGCCGGCAAAGCTAGCTACGTCATCAAGGATCCGGACACCGCCTCCTACAACCGCTACGGGCCGATTGAATACGAACTTCTGACGCTATGCGATGGAACGCGAACCGCCGCCGAAGTTGCCGAGGCAATGACGGCGCGTCATCCCGATTCGCCACTGGACGAGACCAGCGTTCTCGATTTCCTCGACACGGTGGAGGCAAATCTCTGGGTTCGGACGGTCGGCGAAAAGAATCTCGCGATGCTGGAGCGAATCCGCGACGAGCGCAAGGGCCGCACAGAATCGAGCCTCCTCTACATTCAATTTGAAGCCTGGAACCCGGACAAAACGCTCGCGTGGCTCGACCCTTACTTGGGTTGGATTTTCACGCGCGGCTTTACATACTTTTGTATCGGGGCGTTCATCGCTGCGATGGTGATTCTTGCGGGCGACTGGAATCGAATTCAGCAGGACAGTGCCGCGCTGTATTCCTTTTCAACCAAGAGCGCGTACGACCTGTGGGCTTTCTGGATCATCATGTTTGCTGTCGGCGGAATCCACGAATTTGCGCATGGGCTCACTTGCAAGCATTACGGAGGTGTGGTCCCCCAGATGGGCTTCATGCTCATCTACTTCACCCCTGCGTTTTACACCGACACAACCGACATCTTGATTTTCGATACGACTACGCCCCGACAACTCACTATTTTTGCCGGCATTTGGGTCGAAATCCTGCTGGGGGCGCTAGCAACTCTGGTGTGGGCATTTACGCTCCCCGGTTCGCTTGTAAACGACCTGGCCTACAAGACCCTGCTTTTTTGCGGCATTGCAGGCGTTGCGGTGAACCTCAACCCGCTCATAAAGGCGGACGGTTATTACGCCCTCGCGCAGTTTGTGCAAATTGATTCGCTTCGTGAAGATTCGATCGAATTCGCACAGGCCTGGTGGAAGAAGTATCTTTTGCGCCGAAAAATCGAATTGCCGACAGCAAGCCGCAGGCAACGCCGCATATTTCTGGCATTTGGAACAACGGCAATGGTGTACGGCGTTGCGATCCTTTTGGTTGCGCTGATCTTTGTGAATAACATTTTCGTCAGCAAACTTGGCGATTGGGGTTACCTCGCCACCGCGTTAGCGCTTTATCTCTTGCTGCGTAGCCGCGTGCAAAAGTCCATTCCTAGCATTCGTGCCTGGTTTTGGAAGATTCGGGAGGCCTACGTGAGATGGAAATTTACTCGCGCGCAGCAGGTCGCTGCTGCCGCTGTCGCGCTCGTGCTTTTCGTGCCGCCGTTCTCGAGCAAAGTCTCGAGTGAATTTGTGCTACAGCCCGGTCTGATGGCGGAGGTTCGGCCGCCTGTTGGCGGCCAACTCTCAAGCGTACTCGTGCGTCAGGGCGAGGAGTTGCGCGCAGGAGACGTGCTCGCCGAACTCAAGAATCCTGATCTCGAGTCGCGCGCGGCTTCGCTGGCGAGCCAACTCAGCAATGTCGAGTCAACTCTTCGTGTGGCTGAACAGCACGGTGCGAGCGGTGAAGCGGCGCGTGCCGAGGACGAACGTACGAGACTGGCATCGGAGCTTTCTGTAGTGCGATCGCGGATCGGCGGACTGACGCTGCGAGCGCCGATAAATGGGGTCGTCGTGGAGGGCGAGTTCGAACCGCACGCCGGAGACTTCGTCGGTGAGGGCCAGGAGTTTATTCGTGTGGTTGATCGCACGCACATGCGCGCGCGAATTTTCGTGCATGACTGGGAACTCAGCGACGTGGCCGTCGGTGCGCCGGTGAAATTAAAGGTAGCCAACGAGCCATTTCGAACCTATGCAGGCCGCATCGAGCGGATCTTTCCGGCCGCTTCGGCCGATCGGCCATTATCGCAGCCGGATAAGTTGGAGAGACGCGGCCAAGAGGTTATGAACTACTTCGCAGTTGAAATGGTGTTTCCCAATCCCGATGGCGGCTTGATCGAGGGGATGACCGGGACGGCCAAGATTTCCGGCAAGCATCGTCCGTTTGCGTGGCAGGCTACTGAGGGGATTTGGCGCTGGGTCCGTTTGCAGCTTTGGTAGTTTCGAATTCTTAA
>PMAA01000191.1 GCA_003152355.1 Acidobacteriota bacterium
GCCGGCCAGATCGAAGGCGGCGTCGCGCAAGGCATCGGCTTCGCTCTCTACGAAAAAGTTGTCTGGCAAGAAGGCCGCATGATCAACAACCAGATGACCAACTACATCATGCCCACTTCAATGGATTTGCCGCCGATTCGCGTCTACTTCGAAGAATTGCCCTACGCGCGCGGTCCCGCAGGCGCCAAGGGCATCGGTGAACTTCCCCTCGACGGCACCGCTCCTGCGATCATGAACGCAATCGAAAACGCCACCGGCATCTGCATCCGGCGTATCCCCATGACACCCGAAGATTTGACGGCAGCGTTCGAAGCAACGCGGGAGAATGCGATTGCCTGACGCAAGATCGCCTGATGCGCCAGGCACGATCGCCGTCCGTTGCCGCGTGAACGGCCGTGACGAAACGCTGCACGATTATCCAATGGCGCGCCTCCTCGACACTTTGCGTGAAAAGTTGCACCTCACTGGAATCAAAGAAGGCTGCGGCGAAGGTGAATGCGGTGCATGCAGCGTCGAGATTGACGGTAAATTAGTGAATAGCTGTCTCATCCCCGTCGCGCAAGTTGAAGGCGCTGAGATCCGCACAATCGAAGGCGTGGCAACGACGGAACAGTTGAGTGTCGTGCAGCAAGCATTCATCTCCTACGGCGGTGCTCAATGCGGCATTTGCACTCCAGGCATGGTCCTCGCCGCCGTCAATCTCCTCGAGCAAAATAACCACCCGACGGAACCGGAAATTCGCGCCGCGCTTGCCGGCAATCTTTGCCGCTGCACCGGCTACATGAAAATTTTCGAATCAATCTTGCGCGCCTGCGATCGAACGGAAGTGCAATCGTGAGATCGTTCATTCCAGATTACGAAATGCAAACGCCCCGAAGCCTCGGTGCCGCCCTCGACATATTGGCGCGCGATCCCGGCATCTGGCGCCCATTCGCCGGCGGAACGGATCTGATGGTCTTACTCGAAGCCGGAAAGCTCGCTCATCGGCACTATCTGAACATTTGGAATCTCGCAGAATTGCGCGGAATTGAATCGGCTTCGTGGCTTATCAGTCTCGGCGCTCTCACGACGTACACGGACGTGCGCCGCAACGCCACGCTGGTGCGCGAGTTCCCGTTGCTCTGCCGCGCCGCAGCCGAAACAGGCGGCGTCGCCACTCAAAATCGCGGCACTCTAGGCGGCAACATCGCCAACGCATCCCCCGCCGCCGATACACCGCCCGCATTGCTGATCTACGACGCGGAGTTGGAATTGCTCTCCTCGCGCGGCTCGCGACGCATCCCGTACCGCGGCTTTCACGGCGGCTACAAAAAAATGGACCTGCGCCCCGATGAACTCGTCGGCAGAATTTTCCTGCCGCGCGGCCGGACAGGTTGGAAATCGTATTACCGCAAGGTCGGTACGCGAAGAGCGCAAGCAATTTCAAAAGTCTGCTTCGCCGGCGCCGTGCGTTTCGACGGAAAAATCGTCGATGACATTCGCATTGCGATCGGGAGCGTGGCGCCGGCCGTCGTGTGTGCCACCCAGACAGAAGCCTACGTGCGCGGCAAATCGCTTGACGCCGCCGCCATAGCAGCCGCGCGCCAAGTTTTCGCCAAGGAAATCGCGCCGATCGACGACATCCGTTCGACCGCGCACTACCGCCACGTCGTCGCGCTGAATCTCCTCGAAGAATTCCTAACGACCACCGCCGCCCAATGAGCGCTCCCGATCTCATCGTCCGTGGCAATCGCGTCGTGACCGGCGATGGAAACGGCGAGCCAGCCCCCGCCGCAATCCACATTCAGCACGGAGTCATCACCGCCGTCGCGAAATTCAGCGAAGTTTCTGCCAATTGCCCAATCTACGAAGCCAGCGATCTGATCGTCATGCCCGGCATCGTTGACACGCACGTTCACATCAACGAGCCCGGCCGCACCGAATGGGAAGGATTCACAACAGCAACTCGCGCCGCAGCCGCCGGCGGCGTTACCACTCTCATCGAAATGCCGCTCAACAGCATCCCAGCCACGACAAGCACGTCAGCCTTCCGCGAAAAACTAGCTTCCGCTGCAGGAAAACTCTGGGTGGACACAGGATTTTGGGGCGGCATGATCCCCGGAAACTCCGATGAACTGCGTCCGCTGTGGCGCGACGGCGTCTTTGGCTTCAAGTGTTTCTTGGTTCCGAGCGGAGTTGACGAATTTCCTCAATCGCACGAGTCAGATCTTCGCGCTGCGTTGCCGATTCTCGCCGAAATCGGCGCGCCGCTTCTGGTTCACGCCGAACTCCCCGCACCGATCGAAGCGGCAGCGAAGGCTCTCGCAAAAGCGCCCGCCGCGAAGTATTCCACATGGCTCGCCTCGCGCCCCCGCGAAGCCGAAAATGAAGCCATCGCGCTGATGATAAAGCTCGCGACCGAATTCAACGCCCGCGTGCACATCGTCCACGTCTCGTCTTCAGACGCACTGCCGGTCTTGCGTGCAGCAAAATCGTCCGGCCTCGCCATCACCGCTGAAACTTGCCCGCACTATCTGACGTTCGCAAGCGAAGAAATTCCAGACGGCGCATCGGAATTCAAATGCGCCCCGCCAATTCGCGAAAGCGAAAATCGCGAAAAGCTTTGGGAAGCATTATCCGGCGGCACGCTGGACTTCGTCGCCACGGATCACTCCCCCTGCCCGCCAGAAATGAAACGGAAAGATACCGGCGACTTCATGGCCGCATGGGGCGGCATTGCCTCGCTCGAGTTGTCTCTTCCGGCCGTGTGGACTTCAGCGCGCCAGCGCGGCTATGCTGTCGAGCGGCTCGCCGCTTGGTTATGCTCTTCGCCAGCGCGACTCGCGGGCCTTGAAAAGCGAAAGGGAAAAATCGCGAAGGATTTCGACGCCGATCTCGTCATTTGGGATCCCACCGCGAAATTCCGCGTCGAACCCGAGCGCTTGCACCATCGGCAAAAATTGACGCCCTATGCAGGCCGCGAATTATACGGCGTCGTCGCCGCCACATATCTGCGCGGAAGAAAAGTATTCGATCGCGGCGAATTCGAAACCGGGCCGACGGGCGCCATTTTGAAACGAACTCAAGCATGAAAGATTTTCAATCGCTTCCCGACCTCGCATCCGAACGCCTCGGCGGTCGCGTCGTCGCCGCAAATGACGAATTCTTCGCGCCGAAGAAGAATCTCCTCAAGGAATCGAAGCCAATTTTCATCGAAGGGAAATTCACGAGCCGTGGCAAATGGATGGATGGCTGGGAGACGCGCCGCCGCCGCACGCCCGGCCACGATTGGTGCATCGTGCGCCTCGGCTTGCCTGGAATCATCCGTGGCGTCGTCGTGGATACGAGCTTCTTCAGAGGCAATTTCCCGTCGCATTGCTCGATTGAAGCTTGCGCGATTCCAGGTAAACACAGCTCGAAGTCAGAATCGGTCGCGCTCGCTTTTCCGAAGTCGCGCTGGCAAGAAATCCTTCCGAAAACGGCGCTCAACGGAGATTCCCAAAATCTCTTCGAGATTATCAGCCCCGAGCCCTGCACCCACGTCCGTCTGAACATTTATCCCGATGGCGGCGTGGCTCGCCTGCGCGTTCACGGCGAAGTCGTGCCCGCCGCGGCCTCGACAAGCTCCGGAAAGAAAGAGATTGATCTCGCTGCCATCGAAAATGGCGGCCTGGTCCTCGCCGCCAGCGACGAATTCTTCAGCGAGCCGCTTCACCTCTTGATGCCGGGCCGCGCGCGAAATATGGGCGACGGCTGGGAAACGCGCCGCCGCCGCGGCGAAGGCCACGATTGGGTCGTCGTCAAGCTCGGCACCATCGGCGAAATTCGCCGCGTCGAAGTGGACACCTCGCATTTCAAAGGAAATTTCCCGGAAAGCTGCTCGATCGAGACCATCATGTCTCCCGAAGGCAAAAATCCGGCCAGCGAGCCTCCGTGGGCAACTCTCCTGCCGCGCACGAAGCTCCGCGCAAACGCCAAGCATCTCTTTCGCAAAGAGCTTCATCCTGTCGGGCCGGTATCGCATCTTCGGCTAATCATTTTCCCGGATGGCGGCGTAAGCCGCTTGCGTGTCTGGGGCGTCCCGGAGGCATCCGCGCACCTCGATGAAGTCTCGAATCTCAACGGGCTATCGAACAAGGCGGCCGCTGCCGCATTCCTCGATTGTTGTGGCTCGCGCGAATGGGTGCGGCGTATGCTTGCGCGTCGCCCATTCGCGGGCGCTGATGAAGTCCTCGAAGCCGCGGAGCAAATTTGGAATGGCTTGGCGCGCAAGGACTGGCTCGAAGCCTTTAAGCATCATCCGCGAATCGGCGAAAGAAAAGCCGAACGCAAGCAATCCGTTAAAGCGAAAGCGTGGTCGGCCGGCGAACAGGCCGCCGCCGAGAGCGCCCCAATCGACGCCAAGGCTGCGCTCATCGAAGCCAACCGCGCTTACGAAGAAAAATTCGAATACATTTTCATCGTCTGCGCTTCCGGAAAAACAACGGACGAAATTCTCGTGCTTCTGAAAGAACGGTTGGCTAACGATCCCGCCGCGGAGCTGCCGGCCGCAGCCGAAGAGCAGCGCAAAATCACCCGGCTGCGTCTCGAGAAATTACTGGCGAAATGAACTCATCGATTACCACGCATGTTCTCGACACATCGCTCGGGCGTCCCGCTCAAGGCGTCGGCGTGACACTCGAGATGGAAGCGGGCGACGGCTGGCGGTTGATCGGCCAAGGTTTCACAGACTCCGACGGCCGCTTGCTTGATCTCGTCGCTTCGGGTCACGTTTCCGAGGGCAAATATCGCTTGCGATTCGATACCTGCGCATATTTCGCCGGGCGGCAAATTCAAAGTTTCTATCCAATAGTCGAAATTATTTTCCACGTTCGCGATGCCAGCATTCATCATCACGTTCCGCTCCTCTTGAGTCCTTACGGTTACACAACCTACCGCGGGAGCTGACCGGTGCGCGTCCGCTTGGAGCACAGCAAATACGGCCCCACCGCAGTGCGCCTCTTGCGCGTCTCACGGAAGGGCAATCGCCACGACATCAAGGAAGCCACACTCGGCATCGAGTTCGAAGGCGATTTTGAATCTGCGCACACTTCCGGCGACAACAGCAAAATTCTGCCCGCAGACACGATCAGGAATACCGTCTACGTCCTCGCGAAACAATATTCTCCGGAGCCGATCGAAGAATTTTCCGCTCATCTGATCGAACATTTCTTGACTTACAACGCGCAGGTCTCCCACATTCGCATCGAAACCAAGGAACAACTCTGGGATCGCATCCGCATGGGAGCAAAATCTCACGACAACGCGTTTGCCCGCAATGTCGCGGAACAGCGGACTTCTTTGCTTATCGGAACCCGAAATGGCGTCGAGATCTGGGCAGGCGTCAACGATCTCGTCATTCTGAAGTCCGCCAAATCCGCATTCGGAGGATTCTTGCGCGACCCTTACACGACTCTGAAGGAAACTTCGGACCGCGTATTCGCAGCGACACTCTCGGCAAGCTGGCGCTATTTAGCCGGCGAAATTGCCTACAGCGCAATTTGGCACGGCGTGCGCCAATCGTTGCTCGAAAGTTTCGCCGAGCACGAAAGCCGCTCGCCGCAGCAAACACTCTACGCCATGGCCGACGCAGTCCTGAGAAACTTCGAACCGCTCGCGGAAATCCGCCTCTCCATGTCGGTTCATGATTACGATCCGGTTGATCTGTCGCCGTTTGGCATGCAGAACGCAAACGAGATTTTCGTCCCATCCAGTGAACCAGAGAGCATTGTTGAAGCAACCGTACGAAGGGACATCTGATCTGCCTGGATTCCGTCGTCGCGTAAATCGCTCAAGGCTTCCGCGTACGCGCATCCAAAATCCGCGCAAAGGAACCCGAGCGCAAATCAGCATGCGAAAGACCCGTCAACTTTAGTGTCTCCTCGGCAGTCACCGCCCCGCAGTTGATACCTCGCAAAAAATAATTCAGCAGGCCCTGCCCGGTGGCCGCATCATCGAACACTTCACCAACCAGCGTCGCCTGCGCGGCCTTCTCAATGAAATTCCGCAAGCGTTCGCCAGCGGCGTCAAGGCTCTCCAAGAAAAATGCGTATATCGCCGCATAGCGGGTCGGAAGCTGCGCCGGATGCAAATCCCANNCCACGCCGCGTGCACCGCAGCGCGATTTTCAGCCGCATCGTGCGCGGATAGACGCGGCCCATCCTTCGCCGCACGATGAATGGGAACCGGCAGGATGTTCGTCCCGCCATCCGAGAGCCAGACACCAGTCCCCGCCAGCGACACCGCCATCATTTCCTTCGCAAAGTCGCACGCCGGATGCATCATGTCCTGATGAGCCGCAGTGATGTTGCGTCCCGCCGTGTAGTCGTACGTGCCAAAATGCGCCGCGATGCAGCGGCCCGCTCCCGCACGTAGCAGCGCCAGCAAGTTTGATTCGCCTCGCGGATTCAGTAGCGATTGCGGCGTCTCGATCATTACTTCGATTCGCGTCGACCCTCTCAAAATCCCGAGCGCCGATTCCAGGCGATCGAGCACCTCAGCCAGCGCCGCCACTTCCTCCGCCACGTTCACCTTCGGAATCGTGACGTGGAAATTCGGCGGCAGCGACCCGCCCGTTTCTCCCGCTACCGTGCTCATGAAAAGATCCAAAGTCCGAACGCTGCGCGCGCGCAATTCTTCGTTGAACGCCTTCACACGAATCCCGATGAAAGGCGAGAGCTCACCCGCGCGATATCCCGCCGCAAGTTCGCGCGCCGTCGATACCGCGTGGCCGTCTTCCTCTTCATCGGAGTGATGCCCGTAGCCATCTTCGAAATCAATTCGAAAATCTTCCACCGGCTCGCGCCCAAGCTTCTCCCGCACGCGCCTGTAGATCGTCACAGCCAGCCACGTCGCTTTGCTCTCCTTTCGAAATGTTTCGGGATCTGAATCCACATACTTCTCGAGACGCGCAATCTCTTCCCCCGCATCTGGCAGTTCGTTCGCGCCATCGAGTCCGATCGCTTTGGCAAATACCGCAAAGTTCGGCGCGTATTCGTCGAGCGAATGAAGCGCATTCGCTCCGAGACGTCGGACAGTGTCGGCGTGAAATAATTGTGCGCCCGCGTACACCGTGTGCACCGGCTGTCGCGCGCCGCTCGGCCCAGGATAAACTCGGGCAAAATCATCGTGCGCGCGTTTGAGTTCTGCATCGAGTTCTGCCAGCGACTCAGGAGTCAGCGTTCTCTTCATTTGGTGCCTCAAGTTGCCCGCGAAAGTCTATTGTGGTGATACCAAAATTGCTACGAAACGCAAGTTCTAGCGCCCGGGCATTAGGAGTTCCAAGAACATCAGTACGGTGACTACTGCGCTAAAAATCAAGAAGTCCCAGTACCGCGATTCTAATTGCTGCGCAGCCCAGCGTACTGTAAACTTGTTTGCCTCCAGCTAACACACTGTATGGCTCAAAAAATCCTCTTAGTCGACGACGAACTCGCACCGCGCTCAGGTCTCGAAATCTTGCTGCGTCGCGAAGGATTCGAAGTTCGCGCAGCCGCCGACGGCGCCAGCGCCCTCGCGCTGTGCGCGGAGTTCCGCCCGGATTTAGTTCTTCTTGACATCGTAATGCCCGGACTTAGCGGCATTGAAGTGTGCCGTCAGATCAAGGCCGCGCCGGAAACACGCCTCACGCCCGTCGTTTTGATCACAGGACTATCCGCAACCGCGGATCGTATCCAGGGAATCAACGCAGGCGCCGACGATTTCTTGAGCAAGCCGATCGACTACAACGAGCTTCTCGCGCGCACGCGGTCGCTCCTGCGCCTAAAAAACTATACCGACGAACTCGAAAACGCGGAAGCGGTTCTGTTCAGCCTCGCGCTCAGCATTGAAGCCCGCGATCCAAGCACTCACGGCCACTGTGGACGCCTCTCGGAAATTTCCGCGCTTCTCGGCACGCGAATGGGCCTGGAAGCCGAACAGGTGACCGCGCTTCGCCGCGCTGGCGTCGTTCACGATGTCGGAAAGGTGGCAATCCCGGATTCAATTCTCCTGAAGCAAGGGCCTTTGACCGCCGAAGAAGAATATCTCCTCCGCGAACACCCGGTCGTCGGTGAGCACATTTGTGCGCCGCTCAAAACATTCCGCCTCGTGCTTCCCATCATCCGTCATCATCACGAGAAGCAGGATGGCACCGGTTATCCCGACGGCTTGCGCGGAGAAGAGATCCCAGTCACGGCGCGCATCCTTCAAATCGTTGACGTATACGACGCGCTGACCACCGAACGGCCCTACCGCACCGCGCTCGACTCCGCCGCGGCGCTCGATCATCTCGAAGACGAAGCGAAGCGCGGCTGGTGGGACCCGAAGCTGCTAATTGAATTCCGCAAGATGATTGCAGAAGACGGCGCGCGAGTGGACGACATTCGCAAACGTCACGCCCAGAAAAAGAACGGCAACGGAAACGGAAATGGCAACGGCCGTCCGCATTCCTAAAAGCTGAGCACGAGCGGTCCGCTACTCATTCTCCAAAATAATCCGTTCCTCACCCGAATAAACCACAAATCGCCTGCCGCGTAGAAATCCAACCAGTGTGAGATTGAGTTCCCGCGCCAACTGCACCGCCAGACTCGACGGCGCCGACACCGACGCAACCATCGGAATCCCCGCGGCGATCGCCTTCTGCGCAATCTCAAATCCGCAGCGCCCGCTTACAACCAAAATAAATTCCGCCAGTGGCACCCGTCCCTCGCGCAACGCCCAGCCAACCACCTTATCCACCGCGTTGTGCCGCCCAATATCCTCGCGCGCCACAACAAGTTTCCCGTCCGCGGTAAAAAGTCCCGCGGCGTGCAATCCTCCCGTCCGGCTGAAAATATCCTGCGACTCTCCAAGATTCCCCGGCAGCCCGCACAGCACCTCGGCGCGCACGCGAAATCCCGCATTCGGCGCGCGTAGGAATCGCGAGCGCACCGCATCAATGGACGCCTTCCCGCAAATCCCGCAACTCGAATTCGCAAAAAAATTGCGCTGCGTTTTCTCCGCGTCAAGTTGCACATCGCGCTCAAGCTGCGCCACCACAAGATTGCCGTATTGCGTGCCATGTCGCGTGCCGGGTTGCGTGTCGGGTTCCGTGTCAGGTTGTGTGCCGGCTTGCGTGCCCAGCCGCGTGTCGGGTTGCGTGACAAGTTGCGGCCCCGCGTCCGGCTTCCCGATCTCGAGCGAAATAATCTGCTCCCGCCCCTGAATAATCCCCTCGGTAAACAAAAATCCCGCCGCCAATTCCAGATCGTGCCCCGGAGTTCGCATCGCCACCGCCAGTGGATTCTCTCCAACGCGAATTTCCAGCGGCTCTTCGCCCGCCAGCGAATCCTGAACGCGCCTCACGCGCCCATCAGACCACTCCGTAACCTGCGTCAGATCAATGCTCCTCGGAGACAACTAAGTTCGCCTCACTTCTGTAGCTCACCCGCTACGCACGCGCCAATTCTCGCACAACTCCCCCGCCAATTCGGAAACGCCCTAGAGATTCAAATTCGCGGCCAGCCGCAACCGCGCCAACCAAACGTCATCGAAAAAACGCCCGCCAACAAAAAACTGGCTCGCCCCGAAAGCATCGGAACGAGCCAGATCACATCGCACTTCCGTGAAAACAACCTATAGCGAACGCTTTGGCCGCTTCACTCGGTTCGGTTTGGGAGCAAATTCCCCGTGGCCGGATTAAGGATTATCCTCGGCGCTCGGAAAAAGCCCGTGAAATTGAACATCCCGTTAAGCGTCCCCGCTTTCGCATCGCTCGAGCCACCAGCGATCTGCCCAAGACCCCAGTTGTCCTCGATAAAACGAAGAATAGACGACTGATCGGTGCTCAGGTGATCGACGTAGTTCTGCTTCGCAAAAGGCGAAATCACGATCAGCGGCAATCGAGGCCCGTATCCGCATCGCCCCTGCGTCGCCGCAGTCGCCGCGCCGCAATCGCCAGCGCCAGCCAGAGCATCGTCCGAAACTGCCGACTGATTGACGACCGGTCCGAGCACGTGATCGTACCAGCCGTCGGAGTCGTCGTAAGCGATGATGATCGCCGTGTCATTCCAGTAAGGACTGGTCGCGATCGCGTTAACCACGCTCACAACAAAATTCTGCTCGTCAATCGGATCGGAATAGCCCGGATGGCCGTCCTGATACGCGGCGGCCTTAAGATAAGTCACAGCCGGAAGGTTCCCGTTGCCAAGAGCCGTCCAAAACGCGCTCAGATCATATTGATGATTCGCCCCGTCTGACGAAGTCCCAATCAGCGCAGGGTTCGTCGGCTGGACGTGGTGAAGATTCTGCGTGCTCGTGTAGTACTGAAACGGCTCATGGTGTGGAATGTAGTCGCCGACCGTCGTTACCGCATCGTCGCCAGCCAATCCAGCGTGGTGCGCCCCGCAAATCGCGCGGCCCATCGAGTCATAGCCAGTCGGCGCAAAGCCGCCCTGGAACCAGCCCCAAGTGACGCCCTTCGCGTTCAGCAGATCGCCCACATTCGTCCCCGCCATAGTAATCATGGTGGCAGTCTGCAAACCCGGATTCGTCAGCACGCATTCATCGCCTGCAGGACGCGCGTCGCCGATGGCCGCTCCGGTTGTCGCGCCATTAGCAATGTAGCCCGCCGCGCTCGCCGGCGAGCCATTCGGCTTCGTAGGAAAGAGAGTTGCCGTGGCAGTCGATCCTGTTGCCAGGTTGAGAGCTCCCACCGCGGACGGCCCGAACATCGTGCCGTAGGAGTTGTCGCTCATCGCGTAATGCTGCGCGTAGTTCCACAGCGCCGTAACCGTGTTGCCGTCAAAATATCCCATCACCACGCCGTTTCCCTTGCCGTAATCGTTGCAAGGATACGCTGCCGAACTTCCCTGCCCCGTTGACTCCGGATACTTGTCCATCAATCCATGATCGACCGCCGTTTGTTCCGGCGTGTAGTTATGGTTTTGGTCGCACACGACAGACTGTATTCCCGTGTCCATGCGGAACGGCTGCGTTGAATTCGGATTCTCGTCCAGTAGCCCGCCGCCCAAAAGGTTATTCACTCGCGGCGTTCCCGGCCTGGCAAAAAACACCGGCTCTCCGGAAGGATTCGTCGCGTAAGGGTAAGTCCCGAAGTAGTGGTCGAACGAATTGTTCTCTTGAAAGATCACGATGACGTGTTTGATCGGCGTCGTCGTTTGTTGATTGCCGGTACCAGCCATCAGGCTGCCGGGCATCACCAGAGCCAGGCTGGAGGCAAGCGCAACCGCTGCCACCCGGCGAAGATGCGTATACATCGTGAGTTCTCCTTAAATTTTCGGAAATCTGAGTCTGATATCTCGGAGCCTAGCGGGGACGGCAGGAGCATACCACTCATGTCAAGACATTCGGCGCCAAACGCGCGACGTTTGAATTTACTCTGTGGAAAACTTCGCGCCCGGCATACGATCCGTCCCGGCGGGTGTTCCGATGGAATCAGCCTGCTTGCCCTTAGCCACCACGCGAATCACGCCCATCATTCCGCCGTCCTCATGCTCCAGCAAATGGCAGTGATAAACAAACGTCCCCACAATATTCGGATCGCGGAAATCCATCCGCAATTTCACGCTGGGATATTGCCCGCTCTTCCCATCCCAATAAGCCACGTTAATCGTATCCCGCAAGAACGGCTCATCGAGCGGCACTCCATTCCACTCCACCAGCATGAAATGAGCCTGATGAATGTGAAAGGCATGCAACTCCTGCGTCCGATTCTCGATGATCCAGTCCTCCACATCCCCCTGCTGCACAACAATATTCGGCGCCGTATCATTCGGATCAAATAGCTTCGGCTCCTGCCCCTCCACCGTCATATAAAAATCAGTCGGACTCTTCGGATCTTTGGAATCGTGCGGCTTCTCGGAAAAATAAAGCTTCCGCGTCCGCACCGGCTGCACATCGCCGAGCCAAGCCAGCGACGGCCGCGCCAGCGGCGCAGGCGACGCATCCAATCGTGCACGCGGTTCAGCCGCATCTGCCGCAGCAACAATCGTCGCCAGCGGCCGCGTGGGATCGTTCTCCCCCGCCGGCCCCGTATCCACCGTCCGCGTCACCAAACTCGCCTTCACGCCCTCCGCCGGCCCTTTCACGATAATTTCCGCTCGCCCCGCAGGCGGCATCAGAATATGGCTCTGCCAAACAATTCGATTCTTCGCGCTCCCATCGTCTGCCTTCTCGTCTGCCGTTCTCTCACGCGAATTAATCGGAATGCCGTCCAAAGAAACCACGCCCATCATCTGCGGCTTGCCGTTCACCATCATCTGCAGGTCAATATACGTAATCGCCGACGCGTTCAACACGCGCCACAATTCCTTCTCCCCCGGCCGAATCTCCACCACCGCAGGCACGTAATTCGGAAACGCCACCGGCACAAAATTAATCGAGAGGTCCTTCGCCGGCTTGCCCCCTCCAGTGCCCGTATTCAGAATGTCGCCCTCGGCATCGCGCATCACCATCGGCGGCGGCATCGAATCCGTCTGCACCGGCGCCGCGTCCGGGTTCACTAATTCCTGATCGCGAATGATCAACAATCTCTCCGGCAATCCCGCCACTTCCGCATTCGCCCGCTCAATCCCCTCAACGATAATCGCCCCCGACGCCCCGCCCAGCACTTGCGCGTTCGTCGCGCCATGAATATGCGGGTGATACCAATACAATCCCGGCGCCTCATCCGCCGGAATCCGAAACCGATACTCAAACGCCGCGCCCCCCGCCTCAATCATCGTGTGCAGCGAATCGTCCTCATGGCACACCGGCGCCAACGTCAACCCATGAAAATGCAAATTCGTGAACGCCCCCATCGCCATTGCCATTCCAATCGCAGTCGGCGTAGCGCCCGGCGCAGTCGTCGTTCCAATTGCGGTTGGCGCTGTGCCTATCACTCTCGCAACCGGCATCGCGCCGCCCGCACACGCTCCAGCCGTCGAATGCCGATGCGATTTCCCATCGCCCGAATGCGCCGCTACGTCCACGTCGTTTTTCAGACTCAGTATCACCAAATCGCCCGGCTTCACGCGCAAAGTTGGCGCTTCGCTGCGTCCCTCGTACAAATAGCAGTACCGCTTCTGCCCGCTCGCCTCAACCGAATCGCAATAGTCGAGATCAACTCGCAACACGCCATTAACGCTACGAACCTCATCCGCCTCAGCCACCACGCTCCCCGCCGCCGGCCGCCGCGGACAAGCCCCAGCGCCCCGCGCCTGCCCAAACGCCCCTCGCGGCAGCCCAATCAAGCAAGCCGCCACGCAACCCAAGAATGCGAGCGCACGCCAACGCAACATAAAATCCGCCGTGATGAGCCTATCCTCCACCAAACATTTTCGCTAATCCGCTGAAATAGACACGCATCGCATATCGCCAGTCCATTTGCACAAGTCTATATGTGTCTCGCAGCCCTTCCAAACCGCACAAACGCGCTTTGACCCTGAAGAAAACAGGCTGCGGCGGTCTGCGTACTTCGCGCTTGAGGTCTTCCGTAACCAGTTCAATACGTTATAAACTCTGTCAGAGATTACTTGAAATGAAGCGCGCAGTGACCCTGTTGATGAGCGGTGGCATCGATTCCACCGCCTGTGCACATTTTCTAAAGAAATCTGGACACGAAGTTCATGGAATGTTTATTGACTATGGTCAAAATGCTGCGGCGGCCGAGAAACTGTCCGCGATTGCTCTAAGCCAACGAATGTCTGTCCCCGTCGATTGCATATCTGTTCGAGGATCTATAACGTTCGGCGCAGGCGAAATCCTGGGACGCAACGCCCTTCTTGTACTCTGCGCACTCTGCTTCCGTCCGTTACGTTCCGGACTCATAGCTCTTGGTATTCATTCTGGAACACGCTACTACGATTGTTCTCCAGCTTTTCATCGCCTCATTGACAAACTAGTAGCCGAGTATACAGACGGGCGAGTTCGCGCCGCCGCGCCATTTTTGCACTGGTCGAAACGGGAGGTATACGAGTACTTCGAAAAGACCGGACTGCCGGTCGAGGAGTCGTATAGCTGCGAGGCGGGAACGGTGCCTCCGTGCGGTGAATGCCTATCATGTCAGGATCGCAAAGCTCTCACCCGCTTGACTTAGCCGCTCGGCGCGAAATTTTATCCGGCGGAGTAAAGATCGAGCGGACACCACTGTTAGTTCCATCCTTCTCCAGTCGTGTTCCCGAAATTGAGAAAGTGTTTCGGACATGCGAAGAATTCATCGACGGACCCCTTCTTGTAAGCGCCTACGACATTGCGAAAGGGCACCTCTTGCCGCCATACGACTTCGGGTCGCTCGTGTTCCTAGACAGCGGGGGTTACGAGGTGTCGAGGGATCCCGATCTCGCCGATGTCAGCTCATACGAGCCTTTAACCGAAGATTGGTCACAGAAAGAGCACGAAGAGGTTTTGCAGAGTTGGAAACCAAGCGTGCCGACAGTTGTCGTAAGTTATGACCATCCAAGGCACCGGTATCCAATTGAAGAGCAAATTGAGAGAGGAAAAGCTCTACGATGGCCCGACAGGGCAGTTCGAGAACTCCTTCTTAAACCCGAAAACTCAAGGCAAAGATTCATTCAGCTGGAAGCAGTGCTCGGACATGCTAAAGATCTTGGTAAATTTGACATCATCGGCGTAACGGAAAAAGAAATAGGAAACTCCGTTCTCGAGCGTATGAAGAATATTGCGAAACTACGTATGGCGTTGCGACAGAATGGCCTAGAAACACCAATACATGTTTTTGGCAGCATGGATACAATTACCACCCTGTTTTACTTCGTGGTCGGGGCAGACATTTTCGACGGATTAACCTGGCTTCGGTATGCGTTTAAGGACGGAAACACGTTGTATAGACAAAACTACGGCGCTCTCGAACTCGGGCTTTCCACAAAGGCTCCAATGATTGAGGCGCTCTGCTGGTCGAGGAACGATCACTATTTAAGAGATATGGAGCTCGAAATGCGCAGGTTCCTGGTCGGGCGAGATTTCGAGACATTCAAACATCATGGCGAGCGGNNAAGACGATCGAGGAAGAACTGGAGGATAACAAATAATGGGCGGCGGCGGAAGCTCCTACACTAACTGGAGTAGCAAGAAATTGAGCGGAGCCCTCCGACGAGACTCAGAGATATCCTCAGACGAATTCGAAATTGAGCTCGCAGGACTACTGAGTGATCTCTTAGCCTCTTGCAACGCAAGAGATGTTCAGCTTGTTCAGGAACGTCTTGACGACGCAAAAGAAGCATTGCAAGACGAACTCGAGGAAAGCATCGACCAATTGTTCGGCGGATCGGTCGCCAAGCATACGTATGTGGACGGTCTGAGCGACGTAGACTGTCTCCTAGTGATAAGCGCGGAAAAGTTCAAGAACTATAGTCCCCGAAAGATGCTTTCCCAAATGAAAGGCGTCCTTGAGGACCGCTTGTCACGCGAGGTGAACGTGAGCCACGGCGATATGGCACTGAAGTTAGAGTATCCAGATGGAATGACTATCGAAATGCTTCCGACATTCAGAGTTGCTGGCCGACTTAAGATTCCCGTTTCTGGACGGAACAGATGGTCAGAAATAGACACAGAGGCATTCAGCAAGGAGTTGACGCAGCGCAACCGAGAGTGCGGCGGAAAATTGATTCCAGTGATAAAGCTAGCCAAGGCAGCAGTGGCAAATTTCCCGGAGGGATATCGACCCACTGGCTATCATATTGAGAGCCTTGCGGTGATGGCATTTGCGAAGTACAAAGGTATGAAGACCACTCAAGCCATGCTGCCCCATTTCATCGAGCGGGCAAAAGAACTGATACTTACTGCGGCGGTAGACAAGACCGGTCAATCGACCCACATCGATGAATATTTGGGAAGCGACCAGAGTAAGGCCCGGGTGGGCATCAGTCACCTCCTCGGCCGCCTCGCAAAGAGAATGCGAAATGCAAGCGCGGCACAGTCAAAAGAGCAGTGGCAGGCATTATTCTTTCCTATCGACTAGCGGAGCGAGCTCAACGTGAAGTGGCGAGACGAGGTTGAAAGGGTGCACAGAGTTTCTAACATGCTGGCAAGCGGCCACGCAAACTTGTGCGATCGATACAGGAGCCGCGCTGCGATGCTGGATATCCTTATCCTGATGTTGTCAAGCTGGCTTGTGGCGGTTGTATTCATCGAGCCCCGCATCCGCACCAAACTCACCCCATTGGGCCTCGACCCGCAGATTTGGGTCGGTTTATTGGGGATATTCACGTTCCTCCTCACCGTGTTCCAGCTGAGCGTAAACTGGAAGGGACGCTCTGATGCTCATCGACGATCTCTTGATATGTACGTGAACGTCAAAAGGGAATGCCGATATCTTCTTGACTCTGAACGAGAGCTAGACTTCGAGAATTGCAAGGGCGTGATGGCGAGGTACGATCTCGCGGCCACAGTCGGCACACCCCTTTCGGAAAAGGAATTCTTGTACCAGAAGCGGCATCACGTGCAGAAATTAGCGATCAGCAGACGACTCGGCACGCACCCAGGTACGTCAATCGCGATGCTGAGAGTTAAAATGTGGTGGAAGGACAATTTCGAATCGAATTGAGAGAGCTACGCATGTGCGATCCGTTAGTCACAGCGTTGCAGGTATTTGGGGCGGCGAAGCAGCAGATTAACTCAAACTCCGTATTCGCCGCTGAAATTCGCTGGCAGGGCAATTGCAATCTACGTAACTTCAGCGAGACCGATTTCCTGCGTGAAGCCGCCTGGGTGATCNNGGATTCAGAGCAGCCGTGATTAGGAAGCACTTCGACTTCATTTCCTTGTGCTTCTGCGATTGGGAATCAGCTGCGTCAATTTGCACTCACGCCGATCAATGCAGAGAGACGGCCCTTAGCTGCTTTCGCAATCGAAGGAAAATCGAGGCGATTATCGGGACGGCTTCCTATGTGGTTGACATCGGATTCGAGCAAACGCGGCGTTGCGTTCTAAAGGATCCCATTGGCACGCTGCAGAACCTCCCTTCGATTGGTCCAGTGACGGCGTACCATTTGGCCAAAAATCTCGGGATGCGCACGGCGAAACCTGACCGACATCTAGTTCATCTCGCTTTGTCGCTCGGATTTGGCAGCCCGCACGATCTGTGCAGCGCGATTGCTGAATCTACCGGTGACCCCGTGCAGATTGTTGACCTGATCCTCTGGCGCTATCTCGAGCAACGACTCTGGATCAAACCTCCAGAAACCGACGACTCTTGGGGATGCTCCGAGCGCACGGCTGATGCATAGGTCATAGCTCGTCGATTACCGTCTGCTATGGCCGCCGCGCACAAAGCAACCTCGAGTAAGCAGCCCAACGCGGGCAACTAACCCACGCGCGACTACCGCCGCCTCGTACTATAACCCTTACAACTTTCTCGTTTGACNNAGATGCCGGCGCTACGATGGCCTGGCACTCCTCTTCTACTCGGCACACCAAATTATTAGAAACGGGCCTAACTCAAACAAAACAAACAACCGAGCCCGCCATATCGCGACACAAAACAGCGACTCCCCCACACGTGATCAGCCCCCGCTCATGTAGCGCCGGACCGGCGTTCGTCCGGCACTGCGGCGTTCCGCAGCACGCGCCACAGCCACCCATGCCCGACGAGGACGATTCAGAGGAGCGTAATCCTTGGCGCCTCCCAGCTCGCCACTTGCCCTTACCGCCGAATCGGTTACTGAAAGCCTCATTTCTAATCGATAGACCAAAACGATTAAAAACGGCCGTAACTCAAACAAAACAAACGTCCGAGGTCATTTCTAATCGTATGAAAATAAGGGGGGTCTCTCAGATACAATCAGACGGCAAATCACGCGGCGATTCCCATGTAATTCGGGCGATTCATGTATCTCGGTCGATTTCGGTCGATTCATGTAGCTCGGGTCTCCTGCCCTGTTTACCCTGAGTCTCGAAGGGACGAAGGAAGGGTCAGACCCGAGGCTTTTGACTTTCGCCGGCATTTGATCGCACCAGCACAAGGAGCCATTCTCGCTTGAACATTCGAACGGCCACCGAAAGCTACGAGAAGTGGAAGGCAGCGCGAACCCAGATCATCAAGCCCGATCTGGAGTTCAAGCACGAACAAATGGCGGCTGCAGCGTTCCCCTTCTTCCGCGCCACCTTTTACCGCTGGGTGCAGCTTTGGAAGGAAGTCTGCCCCAGCGCCGCAAAAGCTCCGAGCGTTTTGGCCGTCGGCGATTTGCACGTCGAAAATTTCGGAACGTGGCGCGACCTCGAAGGCCGCTTGATTTGGGGCGTCAATGATTTTGACGAAGTTTATCCGATGGCCTACACGAACGATCTCGTTCGCCTCGCCGTCAGCGCGCACCTCGCGGTGGAAGAGGAACATCTCCAGCTCAGCGTTCGCGACGTTTGTGACGCCGTCCTCGACGGCTACCGCGAAGGCCTGGCGGCGCGCGGCAAAGCTTTTGTCCTCGCGGAAGATAATCGGTGGCTGCGCTTGATCGCGCTCAATCGGCTGCGCGATCCCGTCCGCTTCTGGAAGCGCGTCAACGCTCTCGAAGATTTTCCCGGCAACATTCCCACGCCAATCAAAGAGAAACTCGAGGAAGATCTACCGGAAACAGACCTTCCCTATGTGAAAAAACGCCGCGTCGCGGGACTCGGCAGCCTGGGTCACCTGCGCGTGCTCGCGTTGGCATCGTGGCGTGGCGGCTACGTTGCCAGAGAAGCAAAGGCCCTCACGCCTTCCGCGTGCATTTGGGCGCAAGGCGGCGCGAAATCCGAAAAGATTTTGTATCCTGACATTCTCGCTCGCGCGATTCGCGTCCCCGATCCATTCCTGCATCTCTTCGGCACGTTTCTCGTGCGCCGCCTCGCGCCGGATTGCTCTCGAATTCTTCTCGCCTCTCTGCCCGAAGATCACGACGAAGCGCGCCTGCTGCAAGCCATGGGATTTGAAACCGCGAATATTCACCTTGGCACGCAAGCCGCGATCCCCGCCATCCTCCGCGATCTCAAAGAACGCCCGCGCCGCTGGCTGCACCGCGCCAGCAAAAAAATGCTGAAAGCCATCAAACGCGATTGGAAAAAATGGCGCGCCGAATGAAATCAGGAAAGCAATAACTCGGAGAGTTCGGCAATCAGCTCGCGCGCGCAGGTGCACTCAATTCGCCGCGTTTCGCCAGCGCGACAATGCGATCGGCGGCGCGATACGCGAGCGCCTGAATGGTCATGGTCGGCTGCCCGCGCCCGCCGGTGACCAGGCTGCTCCCGTCGCACAGAAACAAATTCGGCACATCGTGCGCGCGATGGTCGGAATTGATCACGGAATTTTTCGGATCGTTGCCCATGCGGCAGGTGCCGAGCAGGTGGACGCCGAACTGCTGCTCGCGCACCGGGTCACTCCATTTGCGCAGCGCCGGCGTGGCGTCGAGCAACTCCATCGCGCGCGCGAGCAGATATTGGCCGGTCTTGAGGTCGTCAGGATGATCCTTGTAGGTGATGCGCGCGGCGGGCAGCCCCCACTCGTCAACAATCTCCGGGTCCAGGCTGACGCTGTTCGCCGCCACGGGCAGCGAAGTCCCGTGACACGCCACGATTCCCGTGCGCGTGTAATTTCGCTGGATCTCGGACTTATACTCGGCGCCCCAGCGCGGCGCGCCCGGCGGCAAACCAAATAGCGAATAGGCGATTGGATGCATGTCGAAGCGCATGTCTAATCCGCCGCCGCCGCAAAATCCGAGATTGGGATCGAGTTCGTAGAAGTC
>PMAA01000118.1:0-1329 GCA_003152355.1 Acidobacteriota bacterium
GAATTTGAGTCCGCCGTGAAAATTGGCCCCGCCGACATCACGCAATTCCTGGAGCATTGGAAACCTGGCAGCACCGACTGACCGATCGCTCGTTCATCAACGTACTGCTCCAGTTCCGAAGTACTGCTCCAGTTCCGAACTGCCGTTGCGGCCCCAAGACTGCCGTTCGGCTCAATTTACGCGCCATTCGACCGCGCCAATTTGACATGCACGACTAAAATGGTCGTGGTTTAAGTCATTGCGGAAGCGGGGGTTGTGCGATTCCGCCAAAACTTGACTTCGTGCCGCCTAGAGTTTAGAATCTATCTGCGACTGAATTAGTCGTATATCCAGTGCTGAAGCTCTCAAAAAAAGCCGACTACGGACTCATCGCTCTAAAGCATCTCGCGATGCACTACGGCGAAGAGTCTTTCAGCGCTTCGGATATCGCCGAAGCCTATGGGATCTCTACGCCGCTGATGGCTAAGGTGCTCCAGAAACTGGCGCGTGGTGGCCTGGTGGCGGCGCGGCACGGTTCGAGCGGCGGCTATACGCTGGCTCGCGAAGCGTCTCGAATCACTGCCTTGGACGCCATTCACGCGATCGAGGGGCCGCTCTTCATCACCTCCTGCGTAACTCACCGCGGCCAGTGCGGACAGACGAATACTTGCATCGTCCGGGAACCGCTCCGGAAAGTGAACGACAGCATTCTTGACGTACTCAATAAAGTAACGATTTCGCAGATGACCGAAGAAGCTTCATCTTCCGAGGTTGTCGAGCTCAGAGTTTAGGATTAGGAGAACGAAGATGGCACTCAAGATTCCGGTTTACATGGACAATCACGCGACCACTCCGGTTGATCCTCGCGTCCTCGATGCGATGATGCCGTATTTCACCGAGAAATTCGGGAACGCGGCAAGCCGCAACCACTCATTCGGCTGGGCGGGAGAAGAAGGCGTCGAAAACGCGCGAGCTCAAGTCGCCAAGCTGATCAACGCCTCGCCGAAGGAAATCATCTTCACGAGCGGCGCGACCGAGTCGAATAACCTCGCCATCAAGGGCGTGGCGGAGATGTATCGCGAGAAGGGCAACCACATCATCACGCAGGTGACCGAGCACAAGGCTGTTCTCGACACGTGCAAGCGCCTTGAGAAATANNCTGATCTCGATCATGTATGCAAACAACGAGATCGGCGTCATTCAGCCCATCGAAGAAATTGGAAAGATTGCCAAGGAAAAGGGCGTTTTCTTCCACGTGGACGGAGTGCAAGCGGCCGGGAAGATTCCGATTGACGTACAGCGCGATGGAATTGACCTGCTCTCAATTTCGGCGCACAAGCTCTACGGACC
>PMAA01000118.1:1388-5383 GCA_003152355.1 Acidobacteriota bacterium
GCCAGCTTGACGAGTGCTTCATCAATGGTTCGATGGAGCATCGCTTGCCGCACAACATCAATATCAGCTTCGCGTTCGTCGAAGGCGAGTCGTTGTTGATGGGCATTAACGACATAGCCGTTTCGAGCGGCTCGGCCTGCACTTCGGCCACGCTCGAACCAAGCTATGTTCTGAAGGCGTTGGGAGTCGGAGAAGATCTGGCGCACACGTCAATCCGATTTGGACTCGGCCGGTTCAACACCGAGGAAGAAGTGGACTACGTCGTTTCGCGCGTCGCGGAAACTGTGAACCGCCTGCGCGAGCTTTCGCCGCTCTACGAAATGGCCAAAGAAGGCGTGGATATCAGCAAGATGAAGTGGACGGCCGCGGGGGAGTAACCGCGGACGGACTGGCCGACAGCGAATTTGATTTTGAAAACGATTTCGAGACGATTTGAAGATAAGGAGCAACAAATGGCTTACTCGGAAAAAGTAATCGATCACTACAACAATCCCCGCAACGTCGGATCGCTCGATAAGAAAGATCCGAACGTCGGCACCGGATTGGTCGGCGCGCCCGAATGCGGCGACGTCATGAAGCTGCAGATGAAGGTGAACCCGGATACGCGGGTCATCGAGGAAGCCAAGTTCAAGACCTTTGGCTGCGGCTCGGCAATTGCCAGTTCTTCGCTGGCCACCGAATGGGTGAAGGGGAAGACGGTTGAGGAAGCTCTCGCCATCAAGAACACGGATATCGTGCGCGAGTTGGCTCTGCCGCCGGTAAAGATTCACTGTTCGGTGCTCGCAGAAGACGCCATCAAGGCCGCGCTCTCCGATTGGAAGACGAAGCAGGGCGAGACCGTGAACCCGGCAGAAGTGAAGTCGGCGCACTAAGCGCCGGTTGGTTCGAAAATTCCGCGCGAATGCTCGTGCTGCGCCACGGACTGCGGGAATTCGACCGGCGATGGAAGCGATGCCATGATTCATCTAACAGAAAAAGCGGCGGGGAAAATCCGCGAGTTGCTCACGAAGGAAGGCGTGTCCTCCGATTCCGGCGGGCTGAGGGTTGGTGTGCAAGGCGGCGGTTGCTCGGGTTTGACGTACGCCATGCGTCTTGAAACCGAGGCGCGCAATCGCGACAAAGTCTTCGAAGAAAATGGCGCGCGACTTTTTGTGGACCCTAAGAGCTATCTCTATCTGAACAACACGATCCTCGATTACCACGAGGACCTGATGAAACAGGGCTTCGTGTTTCAGAATCCGCAGGCGGCTCGAAGCTGCGGATGCGGCAGCTCGTTCACCGCGTAAAGCGCGCGGCACGACGGCGCGCGATTAGCCGCGAGAACTTGAGTTTTCTTGGGTCTTCTTATGGCAGCCGAGGCGCTCACCCGCTACTTAGATTCCCCGTGGCAGAAAGAATTGCTGAAACGAAGGGCTTATTGAGGATGAGTGTGACGCAAACACGCGCGGAAACCGCTGCTGGCAAGTCGTGTTGGAGTTGCAACGCTGCCGCGAACGGCGCGCACTTCTGCCCGGCGTGCGGAAAGATCCAGCCGCTCCCTCGAGATACAAATTACTTCGCGCTGTTTGGCCTGCCCGAAAGACTTGGGATTGACGCTGGCGCGCTAGAACAGCAATTTCACAAACTCAGTTGGAAGCTGCATCCCGATAATTTTGTGCGCGCGGACGAATTCGAGCGGAATCTTTCGCTTGAGCGGTCATCTGAATTGAACGACGCGTACCGCACGCTGAGTGACCCGCTCGCCCGGGTCGAATATCTTCTCGAGCATGAGGGCATGCGCAAGGAAGGGACGACGAAGCAGCAGGCGCCTCCCGAACTGCTCGAAGAAGTTTTCGAGCTGAACGAGTCGCTCGATGAGCTGCGCGAAGCGCGCGAATCGGGCGAAGGCGTGAACGAGTTGCGCGGACCGCTCGAATCCGCGCAATCGGATTTTCAAGGCAAACTCGCGGACGTGGACGGGGAATTGAACGCTGTTTTCGAGAAGTGGGATGCCGCGCTCGATTCAGGTGCGAGCAAAGATGCGCGCGCTGCGCTGATGGCGCAGATGAACGAAATCCTGAATCGCCGCTCGTACATTCGAAATCTTGTCGCCAACGTCGAACAGGAATTGACGAAGACTTCTTAACATGGAAATCAAAGGCAAAATCGTAGGCATCGATCTCGGAACGACCTACAGCCTGGTCGCGTACATGGATCACGCCGCGGGTCACCCGCGATGCATCGTGGGTCCCTACGGCTCGACTCTTTGTCCATCCGTCGTTAGCGTCGATGAAGACGGCACGGTGATCGCCGGCGAAGCAGCGCAGCGCCGTTTGNNCGAAGACGTGCAGGACGAGCTGAAACATTTTCCATTTCATATTGAGCCGTCCAGCGGAAATGTGATTCGCGTGCGGCTCGGCGAAGAAGTATTCACGCCGCCGGAGATATCGGCGTTCATCCTTCGCGAACTGAAATCCTGGGCTGAGAACTTTTTTAAAGATACGGTGGACCGCGCCGTCATCACCGTTCCCGCATATTTCAACGACGCGCAACGTCAAGCCACCAAAGATGCCGGACGAATCGCAGGTCTCGAAGTGCTGCGCCTCGTAAACGAGCCGACAGCCGCGGCGCTTGCCTACGGTCTGCACAAGCAGCAGCGCGGCCGCGTGGCCGTCTATGATTTTGGCGGCGGCACGTTTGACATTTCGACGCTGAAGCTGATCTCAACCGAAGATGGCGACATCTACCAGGTCCTTTCAACGAACGGCGATACGCACCTCGGCGGCGACGATATTGACAACGTGCTTCTCGGGGTCGCGCGCCAGGAAATCCAGCGCGATCTCGGCCTCGATTTGAGCGCGCATCCTGGAAGCGTTCAGGATTTGCGCAAAGCGCTGATCCTCGCCAAGCATCAACTCTCAAGCGCGGAGAAAGCGGAAGTGCATGTTTCCCTCGATGACGGAAAGTTCTACGTGCGCGAATTCACGCGCCGCGAATTCGAGAAACTGATCGAGCCGATCGTCGCGCGCACGATGGGCCCGGTCAAGCAGGCGCTTGCCGACGCGAAGCTCGTGCCCAGCCAGATTGATGAAGCGGTTCTCGTGGGCGGTTCAACGCGCATTCCACTGGTGCGACGCACCGTCGGCGAATATTTCGGCCGCGCGCCGCACTGCGAGCTGAATCCCGACGAAGTCGTCGCGCTCGGGGCTGCCGTGCAAGCCGACATTTTGTATTCCGGCGTCACGACGATGCTCTTGCTCGATGTTACCCCGCTTTCGCTGGGCATCGAGACGATGGGCGGCGTCGTCGCGAAAATCATTCCGCGCAACTCGACGATCCCGGCGAGCGCGCAAGAACTCTTTACCACCGGCGTCGAAAATCAAACCGCGATCGATCTCCACGTTTTGCAGGGTGAACGCGAGCTCGCCAAGGATTGCCGCTCGCTCGCGCGATTTCAATTGAAGGTCCCGCCCGGCCCCGCCGGTCTCGCGCGGATCGAAGTAAAATTTCTGATCGATGCGAACGGCATCCTTCAAGTGGCGGCGCGCGACTTGCGGACGGGCGAACAACACACGATCGAAGTCCAACCGAGTTACGGACTCAACGACGCCGAAGTCGAGCGCATGCTCGAAGAATCAATCGAATTCGCCGAGCAGGATTTCAGCGAGCGTCAGCTCATCGAAGCTCGCAACGAAGCCGAAACGATTCTGAAGGCGACGGCGAAGGCCTTCAACGGCGAAGCCGTGGCACAGCTTTCGAAGGACGAGCGTGGGGCAATTGACCAGGGCATCGAGCGCCTCCGCGATTCGACGCGCGGAAGCGATTACAAATTGATTCGCACAAACATTGACGAGCTCAATCAGGCCACGATGCATCTCGCCGAGCTTGTGATGAACGGAGCGCTGCACACCGCCCTAGAAGGCAAGCGTCTTGACGACGTCTGAGATATTTCGCTAGAACGCGGACGAAGCGCATCGGCACTGAGGATTTGAGCAGAAGGAGCGAAGAAATATGGG
>PMAA01000021.1:0-707 GCA_003152355.1 Acidobacteriota bacterium
ATATCCGCAACGCGGATATTCATAAAGCCGTTGATCTTATCCGGATCGGGGACGCTAAGCGTTACGGACGGCTTGTCGGGGGTCGGTCCGGACCCGACGTTGACAAGGGGCCAAGTATTCGCGATCTGAATGTACGCGGGCGCGCCTTCGCTGTCGCCCCTGCTCAGAACGCGACCGCCGAAGACCTTCTCATAGAAGCGAGCCGACCGGTCGACGTCGGCGACAGTGAGAAAATGTGCGACGGTGAACCCCTCGCGCGGGGGCATCTCATAGCTCTTCTGTTCGACTTGTACCGCGTTCATTGATCGCTCCTTTCGATACGGTGCTCGTTACAAATACGGTGTCCCGAGTCCAACTCCCATTCACAAAAAAAATCGATCGACGCCAGTCTAGTGCAGCAGCGATTCCCAATTGGCTGGAACTCTCCCTGCCGGTCCAGGTACTGCTTGATCCTTCGGATGCGAATGTGGCGGAAGCAACTCCACACCCTTGATCATCCCCCGCTTCTCGTAATCGTAGAANNTGGCAATGATCGGATGCCCTGTTGCCGCCGCATGCTTGGTCGCATGCTGGCTCGGAGAACTGTCGCAGCAACCGATGTGCCCACACTGCGCACACCGACGGAGATGAAACCACCAGTCTTTCGGTGACGCTAGGCATTCGACACACCCATCGCCACTCGGCTTCGAAGCGGGGTTGATTCCGCG
>PMAA01000021.1:789-3408 GCA_003152355.1 Acidobacteriota bacterium
ATCCGAGCCGATTTTCGACATCGCCCGGCTTGTGGAAGCCGCGCGCCATCAGCGCTTTGATCCCCTCCTGGGCGGCGGGTCGCCCGAGCGAACCGATGCACGCATCCCACCCGGCGCCGAGCTCGACGTCCGGCGGCAGGCTGGTGTTGACGAGGCGCTTGGTCTGTGTGATCGCCCATTTGTCGAACTTGGCGATCCGGGTCGCGAGCGCCTCTACGAACGCATCGAGATCGGCGTCGGGCAGCGCGCGATTAATGTAGCCGTAGGCCTCGGCCTGGTCTGCTGTGATGTCTTCCGAGCTCAAGAGCACCTCGAGGGCGCGATTTCGGCCGATGAGTCTCGGAAGCCGAGCCATGGGGCCGCCGCCGGCGACCATCCCCACGCCCACCTCCCATTGCGATATGATGGTTTTCTCGCGGCTAGCAAAAGTCATGTCGCAGGCCAGCAGGATCTCGCTGCCGTTGCCCGTCGCGCGGCCACGGATGAGGGCGATAGAGGCGACTGGCAAGCGGGTCAAACGCGCGAGAAAGTCCGGCCACTGCGGCAATCCTGTGGGCCCTGCCGGCAGTGAGGTCAGGTCCTCAAGCTTGGCTTCGAAGTCGGAGTGATTCAGGAAGAAGTCGTTGACTGCGCTGTCGAATACCACGACTCTCACCTGCTCGTCGGCCTCGAGGGCCTTGATGACTTCCTGAAACTGCTTGACCATTTCCGGGCCCATCACGTTGATCGGCGGGTTGTCGATGGTGACACGCCAATAGGCGGGCGACCGCCGGGCGATGCGAATCTGTGGGGATTTCGTAGGTGCGGTCGCAGCCGTCATTGGATTCTCCTTTGCATTCGTTAGTCTCGAAAAGTGGGTTGATTACCCTCGGCGATTTCTCGAGATCCGGATTATTTGTTTTTTGCCGGGAGTTGGTTGATTACTGCCGCGCCTGCCTTGCTGACGATGTCGTCCTGGGAATCCGCGCCTCCGGAAGAACCGATTGCGCCGATAATCATTCCCTGCTCGATCGGAGGGATACCGCCTCGAGAGGCAATGATTCCATCGAACGCGAGCAGATAGTTGAGATGCATAAGGTTGATNNCGCCGTCCATTCGTTGGAAGGCGACGAGGTTGCCGCCGGAATCGACCACCGCTACGTTCATCTTCCAATCCCGCTTCTTCGCCTCCGCCACCGCCGCGTGAATAACCGCCTGAGCTCGGTCTAGTGATATCGGCGGGCCATACGGAGTGTCGAAAGGAATTTTATCGGGCACAAAATCGAGAGGATTTGTTTCCGTGGGCTGCAGCGCTCGACTCGCACCAACGGCGCTTCCTGTTTTCTCATTTGACATACGTCCTCCTTTAAAGTTCGCGGTACAGATCGCTCGATCGAATGATCGTCAACTCAAGCAGAAGCGTGAGCGGCTCTCTCCCCGAGGAGCTTCATGTGAAGCCGGTAACACGCTTTCCCTTCACCAGTGGCGCGCCAGATGCCGGTCTTGCGGCCTGTGTTGCCGAGCTGATCGTGGGACGTTAGCACCATCAATATTTTCATGTTCCCGCTCCTTTGCTCTTTGTTATCCACATTCCAATTGAAATCAGTGGGGTTCTTTGTTTGCAGTTTCGGCCGCACGTTGCAGTTCGGCCTTTTGCCCGACCAAATCTTTGATTGCGCTCATGTGTTCCGATCGAATCCGCCCGCATGCAGTGCTTTGCGGCGCCCCCTGCGCGATGTTAGTTAGTAGCTGCAAAAAACATTAGCTGGGAAGACCAGCAACACGACCGTCAAATCCAAGCGGCTCGCCAACGGCGAGAACTCAGTGGTGATACGCGAGGCGGCTGAGATTCGTGGGAGGCTCAAAAACACAAAAAGCCACGCGGGCGCTGTTACGGGTTGATGAGATTCGACGAAGAGCGCTGATCTCAAGCTGAACTGGAAACCGTCCGACATTCCCGGTTCAATCCAACGCGGAAGATAGATGTTCCGAGATTCGGCGTCAATTAAATTTTGCATTAAAATTAGTAGATGCTTAGGGAACCTGTGGAAAATGCTAGTCAGGCGCCTGATTAACGCATAATTTTTCGTTGGCTTACGCATCCACGAGCTGCTGGCCACCGTCTATGTCGTAGGTTCCGCCGGTTAGGGCTGTGTTGGTCATTAGATGGACGCCCAGGGCGGCGACGTCCGCTGGGCCGACGACGCGGCGGATAGGGAGTGTCGCGCGGAGTTGTTCGCGTCGCGCATCCAACTGATCGCCGAGCAGGGAGGCTGAAAGCGCAGTATCCACGAAGCCGGCGGCGATAAGGTTGACGCGGACCGGGGCTAGCTCGAGTGCGAGGCTCTTGGTCAAGGCTGGAAGCGCGGCAGTGATAGCCGAGACGAGAGCGAGTCCTGGCACCGTACGGCGGCCACCGGTGCCGCCCATGAAGAGCAGGGTGCCTCCGGGGCGAACCCTCTTTGCGGCGAAGCGAGCGACCTGCAACGGCAGCAGGAGATGGGCTTCGATATCTTGCCGCGCCTTTTCGATCTCGAGTTCCGCCAGCGGTGCATAGTAGGGACCGGGGCCGGTGACCAGGACGTGGTCGATCGGTGTCGGAAGTCCGTCGAAGAATTTTTTGAGTTGATCGAAGTTGGT
>PMAA01000271.1:0-723 GCA_003152355.1 Acidobacteriota bacterium
ACAACGATGGCTGGATGGACGCGGTCGTCACGTCACTCGGAGGCGAACCGCTGGTGCTGATGAATCACGGGGGCACCGCGAACTGGCTGACGATTTCATTGCGCGGGACGCACAGCAATCGGGACGGCCTGGGCGCTCGCGTGAAGGTGAACGGCCAGGTGCGATTCGCGACCACCNNCGACGGTCGAAATTCGCTGGCCGTCCGGCGTGAATCAGGTGCTCGAAAACGTGAAAGCAAATCAATTTCTCGAAGTTCGCGAGACGGAAAAGCGATGATGGGCGCAGTGATGCTCGGCTGGATTCTGTTGCAGGCTGCCACATCGCCGGCTCTCCAGCATTTGCGCGCCGGCGTGGAGGCGGACAAAAGCGGCCAACCGGACGCTGCGATCGTCGAATTTCAAAAAGCAAGTGAACTCGATCCCAAACTCGCCGCCGCGTTCGTCGATTTGGGAGCCGTTTTGATCGAAAAGCGCGATTACGCGGCAGCGATTCCGCCGCTCAAGCATGCGCTCGAACTCGACCCGAATNNTACGCGATAGAAGCAATTCCACATCTTGAGAAAGCCCACGAAGACGACGTGCTCGGAATCGCGCTATACGAAGCTGGAAGATTGCAGGAAGCTTCGAACGTTCTTCAGAAGGCCGTGGCAAGAAATCCGAACGATCCGGAATTGCTGTATTACTATGGCCGAGTTTCGGGCCTGCTCTCCAAGCAGGTTTTCGA
>PMAA01000271.1:768-5175 GCA_003152355.1 Acidobacteriota bacterium
GTGCGCAGGATTGGAACAAAGCCGAACAACAATTCCGGCTCGAAACCGAGCTACAACCGGGCAGCGCAGAAGCCTATTACCGGCTAGGTGAAGCGCTTCTGCAACTTGGGAAATTCGGCGAAGCGCGTGCAGCGCTCGTCCATTCCGACCAGCTGAAAAAGGACATGCCTGAGACGTTGTACATGTTGGGCAAGGCAGCGGCGGCCGCTGGAGACAATGAATTCGCGCAGAAATGCTGGACGCACGTACTGAACCTCGAAAACGATACGCCGCTGGCCGCGCAAGCGCACTTTGGCCTGGCGGGGATATACCGTAAGCAGGGTAAGACCGCGGACGCGGCACGCGAGATGGATCAATTCCAAAAATTACAGGGCCGTGCGGGCCAGGACGATCAATCGCCGAAATGACAGTTCTCGAGAGGAGTACTTCATGTCGACGCCGGGAATAAATGCGTCTCGTTTGCTGCGGGGACGTTCGCCGCGAGGACTTGCCGCGGCATTCGCCGTATTGTTTCTAGCGGTTGGCAGCGCAGTCGTTCTATTCGCAAGTCAGGCACCGACGGGCGCGGACCAGCGCGTCGAGGCGATTCTCGGCCGCATGACGCTCGAAGAGAAAATCGACATGATCGGCGGCGTCGACGATCTCAATATCCGCGCCTTTCCGGATGTCGGCGTGCCTCGGCTGAAAATGGCGGACGGCCCTCTGGGAGTACGCCACTATGGACCCTCAACCGCCATGGCCGGCGGAATTTCAATGGCCGCCTCGTGGGACCCATCGCTCGCGGAGAAAATAGGCAAGGAAATAGCGAGAGATGCCCGCGCGAAGGGCGTGAACTTCATGCTCGGGCCCGGCGTCAATATTTATCGCGCGCCGATGAATGGCCGCAACTTCGAATACATGGGCGAAGATCCCTATTTGGCCGGACGAATGGCCGTCGGCTATATCCGCGGTATGCAGGGACAAGGCGTTAGCGCCACAGTCAAACATTTCATCGGAAATAATTCTGAATTCGATCGCCACAACACCGATTCGATCATTGATGAGCGCACCATGCGCGAAATCTATCTCCCCGCTTTCGAAGCCGCGGTGAGACAGGGGCATGTGGGCGCGGTGATGGACTCTTACAACCTGACGAACGGCAGCCACATGACCCAGAACGCGTATTTGAATCTCGACCTCCTCAAGAAACAATGGGGCTTCAACGGTATCTTGATGTCCGATTGGACTTCGACATATGACGCGGTCGCGGCTGCCAACGGCGGACTCGATCTCGAGATGCCCTCCGGCTTGCACATGAATCGCGAGCAACTACTTCCAGCCATCCATCAGGGTCTCGTTTCCGTCGCGACGATTGACGACAAGGTTCGCCGCATCCTTCGGACCGCCGTCCAATTCGGATGGCTCGATCGCGATCAGACCGATTTGACGATCCCGCGTTACAACCGCGAAGGCGACCGCGTCGCGTTGGAAGCCGCGCGAGAAGGGTCAGTCCTGCTGAAGAACGACGGCAATTTGCTGCCACTCAGCAAAGACCGGATCAAGTCGGTGCTAGTCGTCGGTCCTGATGCTTATCCTGCAGTGCCGGTAGGCGGCGGCAGCGCTCAAGTCGTACCTTTCGAAGCAGTCAGCTTCCTGCAAGGCATTAGCGACTATCTCGCAAACAGGGCGCAGGTTTTCTACAGTCCCGGGTTGCCGACCGCGAGCGAGATCGCTGGTGCAACATCGTTCTCCTCCGCTGCGTCGGCGGGAACGCCGGGACTTATCGCCGAGCATTTCGCAAACGAGGATTTGCAGGGTGCGCCCTTCCTCACGCGTTCCGAGCCCCACGTTGATTTCGGCCTGCCGGCCAGGACACACATCCCGGATCAAGCGCTCTCGTCGCGGTGGGCCGGCTACTACTCCCCTGCGGCACCAGGGAAATACGACGTAATTGTGTCGACCACCGGAGAGGACGGTGGCCATTACCGCCTGTATGTTGACGACAAACTCCTGTTCGACGATTGGACGGACTCGCGGGAGATATTGGGCTCCGCGACGCTGTCGTTAGACGCGAGTCCCCACAAGGTCGTTCTCGAGCGGCATGGCCATTCGATATGGCGCGGCGGTTATTTCCGCATGGGGATCGTTGCCGAGGGCTCCTACGTCCTTCCCAACGCGAAGAAGTTGGCGGCCAGCGCCGACGTTGTTGTGATCGCGGCGGGTTTCGATCCAGCGTCCGAAAGCGAAGGCGGCGATCGCACGTTCCGTCTGCCACCCGGACAGCATGAGTTGATTCGTGAAATGGCGGCCGCCAACAAGAACACGGTCGTCCTCCTCACGTCCGGCGGCGGTGTCGACATGAACGAATGGATCGATCGCGTCCCGGCGATACTGGAGGACTGGTACCCAGGACAGGAAGGCGGCAAAGCTGCGGCCGAAATTCTGTTCGGCGAAGTGAATCCGTCGGGCCGCCTGCCGGCAACGTTTGAGCGCCGTTGGGAGGATAATCCGGTTCACGATAATTACTATCCAGTCGCGGGAACCAATCGCGTCGTCTACAAAGAAGGCGTTTTCGTCGGCTACCGCGGTTACGAGCACAACGGCACCAAGCCGCTTTATCCGTTCGGTTACGGGCTTTCGTACACCACGTTTCGGTACGGCAATTTGGTCATCAAGCCGGCGGATCGCCAAATGCGCGGCGACTTGCTCTCAGCCCCGCTATTCCAAGTTTTGTTCGACGTAACCAATACAGGCACGCGCGCAGGCGCCGACGTGGGTCAGGTTTACGTTGGGGATACGCACTCGAAGGTGCCGCGTCCAGCAAAGGAATTGAAAGGATTCGCGCGGGTCGATCTGCAACCGGGTGAAACAAAAACTACAGCCGTCACGCTCGACGCCCGCGCCTTTTCTTATTACGACGCAGACGCGAAACAATGGCGTGCCGACGCCGGGGAATTTCAGATTCTCGTGGGACGCTCGAGCCAGGAGATCGCCCTGCGCGGAAGCCTCGCGCTGTCGGCGGCAGATTCGGCTCTGGCGAACAAATAGCCGAGGTCGCGTGTGCTGCGAGCGCGTTGAATTTCAGTGCATTGTTGGCGCGGCCGGAAACGCGTCTGTGAGCGACACGACCTGCATCGCACTCTTCAGTTGATCGCTCGACAACTGCGCTGAAGTCTTGAGTGTTATCTTTAGGGGCTCTCCCGCCAGCAGATCGAAATAATTGTCGGAAGGCTGAACGTCCAGGTCGCCGAACGATAGGTACACGCTGCGGGCCAACGCGGGCGAATGAAGCGTGACGGCGTACCCTCCATTCGAGCTCTCGAGCGACGCATCGACATGCACGGATTCCGGCAGATCAAGATTGTGCATAGTGTCGAAAAAAACCAGATTCCGCGATACATTTTGTCCGCCAACCGCCAAATCGAACACCAGAAATGTTTTCTTGGGATCGGCGTTCGCCATCAACTCTTTTTCATCCAGCGTGAAATATACCGCGCTCGACTGTGCAGCTACCTGGACGTCCTGCATTTTATCCACGAGCGATTTTCCGGAAAAATCCAGCAGTCGTGTGCGGATCTGCCCGGTCACTGGTTGCAGCTTGTCTGAAACTACGTAAACATCCACCTTTCCATCATGCCTGAACGGCGAAACGAGCACGTCGTCGTAGAACCGGCGCGCGTAGTACTGCAGCGCCTTCCAGCGCCCGTAGTAATCGATGCTGGCCCACGACGCGACCGGCCAGCAATCGTTCAACTGCCAGTAGAGCGAGCCCATCGTATTCGGCATTTGCCGCCTCAAGTGTTCGGCGCCAACCTTGATGGCCTCGGCCTGCAATACCTGGCTTAGATAAACGAAAGAAGGGAAATCCTTCGGCTCCGGATACCAGCGCAGCATGTAGCTCAAAATCCGCTCGTTGCCGCCGTGGTTTTTCTGATGGTCTTGCATGGTGGCGGAGCGGATGTCCATCTCCTCAGGCTGTGCAAAGGAGCGAATCGTCCGCATCTCTGGAAATGATTGGAATCCATACTCGGACATGAACCGCGGGAATTGATGGGTGTATTCCTCGATTGGCGCGAGCGCGTGCCAGACCTGCCAGTAGTGCATGTCGCCATTTGTCTGGCTGTCAGGCGGGTCCTCGAAATTTGCGCTTGGTGAACTCGGCCAGTAAGGCACCGGATAGCCGTAGCGATTCACGACGCCGGGGAGAATTCCGTGGAAAAGGTTGACGTAGTTTTGCCACACTTCGTCGCGGACAGTCGGCGAAACCGATTCTTTGAAATTCTTCCGGTCGTCCCAGTGGACCCATCCCGTCTCAGTTTCGTTATTGCCGCACCATAGGACGATGCTCGGGTGATCGCGCAGGCGTTCGACTTGGTCGATGGCTTCTTGCTTCACATTGTCTTGGAACGCGGCGCCGCCCGGACCCAT
>PMAA01000201.1:0-2009 GCA_003152355.1 Acidobacteriota bacterium
GGGTCGTTTCTGATCGTGATCGTGTCCTTGGCAGCAGTCGCGCTTGTCGCCTGGATTCTAATTGACCGCCTTGACACATTTTTCGCCGACTGGCCAAAATTCCGGGCGCCGTTGCGGTCGTTCACCGACGCGATTCAGAAGCACATCGAGGGTTTTGAGGCGCGCGTCTCTGAAATCACACCAGCGGACCACGGGGGGAAAGTCGAACTGGTCACGGAATCGCATCCGTTCCGGTCAGTCGTTTTCGAACAGCTCAGCTCACTTTATTCGGTGCTCTTCGCGTTCACGTTTATTCCGTTTCTTCTGTTCTTCATGCTCGCGGCGAAGCGGCAGGTGTGGCACGCGACGATGCAGCTCTTTCCCGCGTCGGAACGCACGCAAGTGAGAGATACACTTGACGACGTGAGCGGCGTATTGCGCAGCTACGTGGTGGGCACGCTGCTGGTGGGAGTGATACTCGTTGTGCTGAGCTGGCTTTTCTTCTGGGCCATCGGGCTGGAATTCGCGTTTCTTACCGGACTGGTGTGCGGGCTGCTGAACCTCGTGCCATATCTCGGCGTGGTGCTGTCGTGGGTGCCAGCAACGCTTGTCGGATTGAAGCAATATCACACGATTGCGCCATTTCTGGGAATTTTTGCGGTGCTGACGTTTCTTCACGTGATTGCGGCGAACCTGCTTTTTCCGGCGATGGTCGGACGGCGCGTTCACTTGAATGCACTTGCGGTGACGATCGCGTTTCTTTTTTGGGGATGGCTGTGGGGCGCGGCGGGGTTGATTCTTGCGATTCCGATTACAGCGACAATCAAGGTGATCTGCGATCACGTTGATGGGTGGCAGCCTGTGGGGCGCTGGCTCGGCGCTTGAGTTGTTTGCTTCGGTCTGTTTACTTCAGGTTCGCTTCAGACTTTTCAATTGATTGATCACTCTTCGCAAGTCATCCTCGTCGCGAGGGGTCCCGGAGGCAGGGGGCTCCGGGCTTTGAGGATCATTGCGGGCTTCCTGAAACATTCGAATTGCGGCGATGCCTGCGGCGCCGGCGCGCGCGCATTCGGATGCGTTCGTGGGACTGACGCCGCCGATTGCTAGCACGGGAATTTTGATTTGGCCACAGATTTCGTGCAATCGCTCGATTCCTTGCGGCGGACCGAAGCTTGCCTTTGATGGCGTTTCGAAGACGGGACCGAAGATGACATAATCAGCGCCATCGAGTTCCGCCGATTGCGCCTGCTGGAGACTGTGGCACGACGCGCCGACCAGAAAGTTCGATGTACTCGCCGCACCGCTTTCCCGCCACTCTTTCACCGCGCGCACCGGAACAGATTCGGCGCCAAGATGCACGCCCGCGGCATGCGCGGCGACCGCGACATCGAGCCGGTCATTCACCAGAATTTTTGTCGGCGTGCCGGACGCAGCAGCGACAGCTTCGCGCGCGAGATGAATTAACTCCCGCCCCGATAAATCCTTCTCTCGAATTTGAATCCAATCCACCCCGGCTTCGATCGCGCGTCGAATTATTGCGAGAAGCTGAGCGAGCGGATCAGGCGCGAGACCGAGAGCTTTGCGGCCGGTAACGTAGCAGAGGATCGGAAAATCAGGTGGGGTCAACAAGTGCAGTGGCCCGGCGGCGAAAAGTCTCAGCGGCGAGGAACGCGTCCAGCAATCCTAATCCGGAAATGGCGCCCCGCAAGTATGGATTCAGGAGAAACGGGATGAGGCTCGGGAAGCGATTTAGAAAATAGTTCGCCTCCCAATATGTTGACCATGGCACGAGAATCAGAAGGAGACCGATTTCCAGCCACATCAGCAGGAAAAGCACACGAAAGNNGCGTCGCGATGCGCTCGGCCACATCGCGATAGTCAATATTCACCGCATAGACCTGACGGAAACTGCTCAAAGCGTCGCGGGTTTCCCCCGCCAACTCCTGCGCGAGGCCCAGATCGTAGCGCAGAGCGAGAATCGTTTCCTGGTCGAGGCCCGGGATTTCGAGGGCGCGAGAATACCACACTGT
>PMAA01000201.1:2042-97671 GCA_003152355.1 Acidobacteriota bacterium
TCGCGGTAGGCGATGCCGAGGTTGTAATGCGTTTCGAGGTCTTCGTCTTCATCGCCCATCTCACCGAGGTCACTGCGAAATTCCTGGAAGACTTCTTCGAGTTGATTGAGATTTGCAGGGTTCGATGGATCGCTGTCTGACAAGGATTCTGTGGCAACGGCTTGCGGCGAGGCCGAGGCGGACCCGGAGGGCTGTCCAACCGGGGCTGCAGCGATGGGAATTTGATGGGCCGGTATTTTCGTGCGAGCCGGCGCTGGCTCTTCGACATCGCCAAATTCCGCAGCCAGATCGCTGAGGAATTCATTCGAGGTCATTGGCGAAGCTGCGTGCGAAGTTACTGGCGAAGCCGGGGGCGGGCTCGACGGCGATGAAGCAGGCGGCTCCGATGGCTCCGCGGGAACCAATTCGAACTCTTCTGTTTCTTCGCCGGCAGGCGCTTCGGCTTCCGATGCCGCTTCGGCTATCGGCGCTGCCTCAGTTTCTGGCGCGGCATGTTCTTCTGGCGCTACGTCTTCTGACGCCGCTACGGGGCTTTCTGCCATCGGCTCAGGCGCTGCTTCTTCGGCAGACAGCGATGTTTCGGCCTGGGATTCGGGGAGAGCATCGGCGACTTCGTCTTCGGCTTTGACTGTCTCGAGTTCGGCGCTTGCGCCGGCCGCTTCCGTCGCGCGGTCTCGGCTCAACGATTCCCATTCCGCGGAGAGATCCACTTCGGCCGCCTGCTCGGCCGGCTCCGGCTCGATCACGTTGACCGTGAATTCCTGCGGAGTTTGGTGCGGCTCAGAAATTGTTGACGACGGCGCGGCCGATGCAGAAATACTTGGGGCCGCCGGCACAGTCTTTTCGGACGGGAATTCAGCGGCGTGTTCGTATCTTTTCCGCAGCCCGGCAAAGCGCTCGGCGCTCGCGTGATCGCCGCGCTGTGAATGAATTCGTTCAAGCGCCGCGGCCATTGCAGCCGTGCGCGCATCGTTGCCGCTGCCCAGGGTGATATCGAGAAGCCGCTCGAGGGCGGGCGTATATCGTGGCGCGCGTTGCAATACGCTTTCGAGGAGATTGGTCGCCTTTTGCGTCAGGCCATAACTCGAAAACAAATCCACGTCCGTGAGAGCCTGCGCGATGTAGCGCTGCGTGTCTTCGTCGAGCGGCGTTTCTTCGAATGCGGGAACGGCGATTTCCGCGGTATCGGCGTCTTCCGCGGCCATCACTGAAGCGGACTCCGATGCGTCTCCGCCATGCGGGTCTTCCTCAGGCGTGCCGGAACCGCCGTGGAGCTGTGTGCGAACTTCTCGTAGTCGCTGCGCGACTCTCTCGTCGTCGGGCTTTTTTTCGTAAAGTTCCTGCAAAAGCGATTCGGCGCGATCGAGGTGCCCCGCATCCGCATTCGCCTGCGCGAGGTCACTGAGAGCGTCCGGCAAACGGAAAGAATTGCTGGTGACGCGGCAGAATGCGACGAGCTCTTCGAGCGGCTCAATTTCTCCGGGCAGAAGTTTCGTCGCGGAGCTGAGGGCCTCGAGATACTGATCCTGCTCGCCGCCATCGATCATGGCGTCGCGAACACCCTTCAGAAGCCCGAACGCCTCAGCGGGCTGCGATGCTTGCAAGAGCGAGCAGGCCACACGATAAGGAACCGCGAAAAGACGTTTGTCCTTCTCGAAAATCCGGCGCGCGAGCGCGGTGGCTTCCGAGTGATTCTCCGATTGCTGAAGCAGGTTGAGAATGTGGTTTGTGGTGTCGCCGCCTGCTTCGGCGTCAGGAATCGTCTGCAACAGAGCAATGGCCTGCGGCAAATTGCCGCTCGCGCCGAGCGACTGGGCTTTCAACGTGAGCGCGGGTGCGCTGGTTGGTTCGAGTTCGAGCGCGCGGTCCGCGAGTTTCTGCACTTCGACGAAATCGCCGCGATCCATCAGGCGCTGGGCGCAAGTGAGGTACATTCGCGCCGCTTCCATCTTGTGCCCCATCACGTTGTAAAGCTCGGCGAGGCGCATCTGGACGCGTAAATTTTCCGGCTCGACTTCGAGCAACCGGCGAAGAACTTCCACGGCTCGTTGCGCGCGGTTCGCTTTCAGGTGGCCTTCGGCGATCTGAAGAAATAGCGGCCGCGCTTCACTCAGGACGCCTTGCTGTACATACAAGTCGGCGAGGCGCTCGAGCGGATCGAGTTCGTTGGGCGCGAGCTTGGCGATTTTCTTGTAGATCGCGATGGCTTTGCTGTTGAAGCCGTCGTTCAAATAAACATTGGCGAGACGCTCGAAATATTCGGTGGCCTGGTGGAGATCGGCCTGGCGGACAAATAGGTCGCCCAACGTCATGAGCGTGACCTGGTCGCGCGGATCCATGCGAAGGATCCCCTGGTATTCGCGGATAGCATCGGGGAGGCGGCCCTGATTCATGAACTTCAGCGCCGATTCCAACGCTTTGCTTTTGTTGAAAGCCATCGTCGTTTTAGCCGAGTGACCCGACCCGGGCGCTCGCTGAAAGACATGCACAGGTAACCAACGCGGAAAACGACCCCGTTGGCCGCAGCGAGCGAACGAAAATCGGAAACTCAATCACGGTAGCACACGCGAAAAACGAGGGTCAACGAAGCGACACGGAGGCTGTACGGAACACGATAATAGGCAATGGGAACCGTTTATGGGTTTCCAGCGGGTACGGGGGTAGCTCTCGATCAAGGCCGGGGGCGGATTGGCGGTTCAATTTGCCGGTTCGAACTCCGGCTCAAATCCGGGTTCAAATCCGGATTGGCCGTCCGGTGCTGCGGTTGCGAGGGGCAAGGGCTCCTGAGTGGCTCCCGTGGCCCAGCACTTCGACTCGCGCACTGGCGCGAACGAATGGCGATGTTGGGGCGTGGGGCCGAAGGACTTCAGGGCTTCGAGATGCTGCGGCGTGCTGTAGCCTTTGTGGCTCGCGAGGCCGTACTGTGGGTAGACTTTGTCCCATTCTTCCATCATGCGGTCGCGCTCGACCTTCGCCAGGATGGAAGCAGCGGCGATCGAGACGGAGCGCGCATCGCCGTGAATGAGCGATTGCTGCTCGCAGCAGACGTCGAGATACATCGCGTCAATCAGAAGATAGTCGGGCGAGAGTGCGAGCGCTTCGAATGCGGCGGTCATGGCCTGGCGGCTGGCCTGGTAGATATTCCACGCGTCGATGCGCGAGGCGTCCACTTCCGCGACGGCCCAGGCGAGCGAGTGTTCACGAATGCGCGGAGCGAGTTCTTGGCGATATTCGGGAGTGAGTTTCTTCGAATCGTCGAGGCCGACGATTCGCCGCCGGGGATTGAGGATGACCGCGGCAGCTACGACCGGGCCGAAGAGAGAGCCGCGACCAACTTCATCGAGTCCTGCGATACGTTGCCAGCCGCGTTGCCGCGCGAGCCGTTCGTACCGCGTACAGCAGAGTCGTGGCATCGGTGGAGAATTCTATCACACGCGGTTGATGACGCAGCGAGCGGGTTGAATTCTCAGGTATTTTTTGGCGACGACGGGATGTAACAAAACGTCACAACTGTATTTGACTTCGGCGGGGTTCTCTCCAAAATAAAATACATGGGGTCTCCGGCAATCGAGATTGATGGGTTGACGAAAGACTATGCGACGGGCTTCTGGCGCAAGAAGCGGCGGCGCGCGCTTGATGGTTTGAGCTTCGAGGTGAACGAAGGCGAAGTCTTCGGATTTCTCGGGCCGAACGGCGCGGGGAAAACGACGACGATCAAGCTGCTGCTGAGCCTGATTTTTCCGACGTCGGGCACGGCGCGAATTCGCGGGCGCTCGATTGACGACGTGGAGATGCACCGCGAGATCGGCTTTCTGCCCGAGCAGCCCTATTTCTACGATTACCTCACGGCTCGGGAGTTTCTGGATTATTCGGCGCAGTTTTTCGGATTCAATGCCACCGAGCGCCGCGAGCGTGTGGTGCGATTCCTCGAGCGCGTCGGTCTTGCCACCGCCGCGAATGTGCAGCTTAGAAAATTTTCGAAGGGCATGATGCAGCGCGTGGGCATCGCCCAGGCGATCCTGCATGATCCACCGGTGGTGATTCTCGATGAGCCGACGTCGGGGCTCGATCCCGTCGGACGGCGCGAAGTGCGAGACATCATCCTCGACCTCAAGAAGCAGGGCCGCACCGTATTTTTCTCCACGCACATTCTTCCGGACGCTGAAGTTCTCTGCGACCGCGTTGCGGTGCTGCTCGGCGGAAAATTGCAGGGGGTGGGCACGCCGCGAGAAATTATGGCAATTGAAGTTCAGGGAATGGAGATTCACTTCGAATTGCCGGCCGGCCAGCCACTGCCGGCGGCACTTGCTAATCGCGCCACGCCCACCGGCTCGCTCTACCGCCTCGAAGTGCCGGAAGCGCAACTCTACGAAATGATCGAACAATTGCGCGGCGCCGGAGCGCAGATTCTTTCCATCGCGCAATTGAAACCGACGCTCGAAGATTATTTCTTCCGTCTGGTGGGCCGCGAAAAAGGCCCGGCCTACGCGATCGAAGGGAGCGTGAAATGAGCAGCGTTCCCGTGGTCGTCGCCGTAAATACGTTCCGCGAGTCGGTGCGCGATCGCGTTCTCTACAACCTGATTTTCTTCGCGTTGGTGATGATTGCCGCAGCCGTGATTGTGGGCAAGATTTCGATCGGCGTCGAACATGAAGTGATCATCAATCTCGGGCTCACGGCGATTTCGCTTTTTGGATTGGTGATGGCGATTTTCATCGGCGTCGGGCTCGTCCACAAAGAGATGGAAAAGCGGACGCTCTACAGCTTGCTGGCCAAGCCGGTGCGCCGCTGGCAGTTCCTGACGGGGAAATATTTCGGGCTGCTACTGACGCTCACAGTCAATACCGCGGTGATGTGCGCGGGAATTTTCGCGGCGCTACTTTACGTGAATCACAAGCTGGTCGCCACCGACGCGTACATTCTCGTGGCCGCGTATTTCATTCTGCTGCAGCTGGCATTAACGACGGCGATCGCGCTCTTCTTTTCCTGCTTTTCGACGCCTATGCTCTCGACGATCTTCACGCTCGGGTTCTACGTCGCGGGGACGTTTGCGTCGGACATTCGCGGCGTGGGAGCGATCACCGGCAGCCTGACGCTGAAAATTGTGACCTCGATGATTTACTACTTGCTGCCAAACTTCAGCAACTTCAACGTCATTGCTGTGACCGCACACGGATATGCGATTCCGAAAGCTTTGATCGCGCTCAATACGGCTTACGCGGCGATTTACATCGGCGCGGTATTGCTCGCGGCCTCCGCAATCTTTTCGAACCGGAACTTGAAATGACAGACGCGACGCGCAGCGGCCAAATTAAAATCGCCACGATGGCGATTCCGCTGCTCCTCGTTTTGCTTTATCCGCTGCAAAAGCGAATCGCTGTGCGCACTGACTTCATGGAGAACGAAACAGGCGACACGCTCTTCGCGACAGGCCCGATGCTGAAAAAGCTGAGCCTCGGCTACGCCTCGCTGCTCGCAGACATCTACTGGACACGAAGTGTTCAGTATTACGGCCGCCGGCTCGGACACGTGGGCGCAAACTATGATCAGTTGGCGCCTCTACTCAACATCACAACAACGCTCGATCCGCATCTTCTGATCGCATATCGCTTCGGCGGAACGTTTCTCGCCGAGGGCCGCCCGATCGGTGCAGGGCGCCCGGATCTCGCGGCCGAGCTTTTGAAGCGAGGAATTGCCGCGAATCCGGACGAGTGGCAACTTTATTCCGATCTCGGGACGATTTACTACTGGCACACGAAAAATTATCAAGCGGCGGCGCAGGCATTTTGGCAAGGCGGCGACATCGCGGGCGCGCCGCCGTGGATGAAACCCTTCGCGGCGCACATCGCGCAAGAGGGAATGTCGCGCGACACTTCGCGTTTCATGTGGTCGCAGATCTACAAGGAGGCGACCGACGAGCGGATTCGCAGAAACGCCATGAACCATCTTAAGGAACTGCAGACGGAAGCGGACCTCGAAACTTTGACGCAGATCGCCGCGGATTACAAAACGAAATTCGGCCATTTCCCGGCGTCGGGAGCGGATTTGCTCGCCGCCGGAACGGTGCGCGCGATTCCGAAAGATCCCGCGGGATATGCCTACAGATTGAGTGCCGATGGCAAGCCGAGCATCGATCCAGCCAGTCCTATCGCGGCACTCCTCGTCGAATTCGCGCAACAATAGTTCAAGTCCACAAAAATTTCCGGCAAAGAGATGGATTGACCGCGCAGTTGCGCGCCCAGCGGCGCTACCGCTTTTGTTGGAGCCGTCGAAGGAGACGAACCTGGCCGGCGTGATAAATGTCGTGATAGGCGACGCCGAAAATCATTCGAAGTTGGTTCTTCACGACGCGCGAATTACGCGGATCGGCCACGGTAGCCATGAGCTTGCGGTGCTCGTCGTCGAGGAGTTGGCGGGCGCCGCGCCACTCTGCATCGGTGTGCGGGTCGGGCATCGCGAAAAAATTGCTCCCCTTTAGCGCGAAGGAACCTTGCGGCAGGCCGATCAGACGGCGCCGCACGGCATATTTCCAGTACGCGGCGTGCAGAGTTAATTCCCAAATGTTGTGGCGGCCGGAAGCGGGACGCCAGGCCGCGCCGCGCGCCGAGACGCCGCGGATGGATTGCTTCAAATTCGGGCCATGCCAGGTTTTCTTTTCATAGGCTTCGCTCAGAAGCTGAAGCATGAGTTCGATTTCGCTGTCTTTCGAGCGTAAGGGCATAGCCTTATCTCCCCGGTTGGACGGAGCCGAAGAATCGCGCGCTATTCATAGCGCAGTGCTTCGACGGGATCAAGGTTCGCCGCTTTTACGGCGGGCCATACGCCGAACACCAGGCCGATGCTAATGGAAACGATCAGACCAGCGGCGACGGACCAGAGCGTGATGACGGCATTCACTTTTGTCAGTATGGGAATCAGCACAACTGCGCCGCCACCGACGACAATGCCGATGAAGCCTCCGAGACCGGTGAGAGTCATGGCCTCAAACAGGAATTGCCACGTTATATCGGCGCTGCGCGCGCCAATCGCCTTGCGAATGCCGATCTCGCGGGTTCGCTCGGTAACCGAGACGAGCATAATATTCATCACGCCGACGCCGCCGATCAAAAGTCCAATCGAGCTGAGGACCACGATCACGACGACGGTGCCTTTGATGATGTCGTTGAATTGCTGCGCGGTCTCGCGATTCGTCTGTATGAAGAAATCATCCGGCTTGTCGTACGGCACGTTGCGCCGGCGGCGCAACACGTCGCGAACTTCATCTACCGCTGCGTCCACTTTGCCGGGATAGGCGAGGAAGCGAATGAAAATTTCATAGGCCGCGGGATAGAGCTTGCGGAACGTGTAGTAAGGCAGAATGACGCGGCGATCTTCGTCGTCCATTCCGAACGTGCCCGCAGGCCGTTCGAGGACACCGATGACGAGAAATTCGGAGCCATCAACTTTGATGGTCTTGCCGACGGCGTCGTCGATGTTGCCGTAGAGCGCCGTGGCGATATTTTCGCCGATGTCCGCTACGTTATCGCGATGGTTGTTCTCCGAGTCGGTGAAAAAGCGGCCAGCGCGCATGGTGGCATTCGAATAGACTTCGAGGAATGCCGGAAATGTGCCGCGGAATTCGACACCCTGCACTTCATTGGCCTGGTAGCGGACACTGTGAGTGAGTTCCCATTGAAAAATGGAGACGGCGACGGACTTGACGGCCGGAGACGCGGGCAGAATCGCATCGCCATCTTCAAGCGTCAGCGGTTTGCGCTCGCGTTCTTCCTTGGGGCGGCGGCCGTTTGTTCCAAAGCCTTCTCCGAAGCGCTGGACCCAGGCCGTATCAATGCCCTCGGACGTGATTTCCTTCTGAATGTTGGCGCGGAATCCCTCGACGAGGCCGACAACGAGAATAATCAGGCCAACGCCAATCGTCACGCCCAGAACGGCGAGGAAGCTGCGTAGCTTGTGGCTGCGCAACGTGTCGAAGGCGAGCGTCAGGTTTTCGCGATAGTCCTGCTTCATGAATATTCTCTAAACTTCCGCGCGCAAAGCTTCAATCGGATCGAGCCTCGCCGCGCGCATCGCGGGATAAATGCCAAAAAACAAACCGATCACAGTCGAAAGCGTCAGCGCAATAGCAATGGTGAAGAACGGAGTCGAAATCGGAAGCGACGTGGTGGACCGCACAAGAAATGTGATCGCGAGAGCGAGAGCGACGCCCACGAAGCCGCCCGTCGCGGAAAGCAACGACGACTCGACCAGAAATTGCATGAGGATGTGAATGCGGCGCGCTCCGAGAGACTTCCGCAAACCGATCTCGCGCGTACGCTCCGTCACGCTGGCGAGCATGATGTTCATGATGACGACGCCGCCGACAACAAGAAAGACGCAGGTGATCCAGATGGCAATGGCGAACACATTTCCCGTGATCCGGTTCCAAAGCCCCGTGATCGAATTGGGCGCGATGACCGCGAAATTATCCTCCGCGTCATACGGGACGTGGCGGCGCGCGCGCATAATGACACGCGCTTCATCTTCAGATTCAGGCATCAGGTCCGGACTCGGCGCTTGAACGAACACGCTTACCGAATCTAGGGGCGCGAGCCAGCCTTTCCGGTACGACCCGAGCGGCATCATGATGAAATTATCGAGCGATTGCCCGAGAATGGTACCGCGCGCGGTGGCGATACCGACGACTTCGTACTGTTCCGCCCCCGCGCGAATTTCCTTGCCGATCGGATCGCTGCCGGGGAAAAACTGATTTGCGACATCCGCGCCGATAACGCAGACCGAAGACCGATGATCTTCGTCCACATCCGTGAGCAAGCGGCCGGAGGAAACTCCGATGTCACGGATCCCGGCATAGCTAGGCGAAGCGCCGATAATGGTCACATTTTCACGAAGCTCGTTTCCGTAGCGGACATCGGCGATGGTCTGCATCACTCCGGCAATATTCGTGGCCAGCGACATTCCCGTCCGCAAGGCATCGAGATCGGAGATATCGATAGGCGGGCGCTTGCGAGCCTTCGTCCATTGCTCCATGTTTGTGACGATGCCGACTCGATCAACGACATAGGCATTTGCGCCAAGGTTAGCCACTTTATCGGCGACGTAGAGATTGAGGCCATTCAGTACGGACATCACTGCGACGAGAGTTGAGACGGCCAGGATTACCCCGAGTAACGTCAAGGAACTACGGAGCTTATGAGAGCGAAGAGTGTCGAAGGCCAGGGCAACAGTTTCGCGCAGAGCGATGGCAGTCTGGCGCGCGGAGGTCCTGAATTGGGTGCGATCCATGGCTTTTCATATTATAGACGGGAGAGCCACAGGAATGGTGCGCGCTGATTTGCTCGAAAATCAGCGATTACTCAACGTACTCGCTTCAAAAGAGCGAACGTGAGTAAGGCTCCGCAGACACGGTGTTTGGGCCAGGCAGCATACAATGTTCCTGCAACTGGAATTGGGCAATTCGAATCGGACATAGATGGTGTTGGGTGCCGGGAGAAGCGTGAGAAAGAGCCTGCTCAATTTGGCTGCGTCAATCGCGAGCGCTGCACTGGTCTGCCTAACGGTGGCGCCTCTTCCGGCGAGCTATGGGAACTTTGCCAGCGCAGACCAATCCTCCGCGCCATCTGACGCCGAATTGAAGGCTCTGGGTGACCGCATTATCGCCGCCCTGCATAGCGACGACACCGCGATGGACGAATACGAGCGAATCGAGCATCACACGATGGTTTCTGGTTCCGATCGGCACGTCGTAGACGACAAGACGTTTCGAGTCGTTCCGACCGGCACGGGCACGCTGCGNNATCAATCCGAAGGATTCCCGCCAGCAGGCCGCGTATGGGAAATGGCAGAAAAAAATGAAGGAACGCCGGGATGCAGTGGAAGCGGCGCGGCAGGCATTCCACACGACCTGGGCGGGTCGCGAGACACGCAACGGCCGAACGGTGGCTGTGCTGGCGCTCGAGCCGAATCCCAGTTACGTGGCGCAGACCATGCTGGAGAACGTGCTGACGCATACGCGCATGAAAATTTGGGTAGACGAAGCGTCCGGCAATATCGTGCATGCCGAAGCGGAAATTATTCGAGATGTGCCTTTTGGAGGAGGACTGCTCGGGAAACTCTATCGTGGGGCGCGATTCTCGATTGATACCGCCGAAGTGGCCCACGGCTTTTGGGCGCCCGTGCGCGTGCAATACGATTACACTGGACGAAAATTTCTATTCGTGTTCGAAGCTCATGAGATCACGGAGACGACGCGGTACCGGCGTGATGGTCCCCCCGCGCAAGCTCTCGCATTGGTGAAAGACGAACTGGCTCGCGGCGTCGCTGCGGACCCGTAGGATTTGGAAACTGCACGGCAATTCAATCGTGAGAGTGAAACTTTCGGGCTGACAATGGATTTACATAGGAGGCGCTATGCGCGTCCGTCCGTTGCTCACGATATTGCTCTCTCTCACCAGCCTAACTATCGCCGCTCCATCGCGCGCTCAGAATCAGCAGCCGGCTCCATTGCCTGCCGCAACGAGCGAGAACTCCGGCCAGCCAACCCAACCGGCAACGAAAAAAGTCTGGACGAATGATGATTTCGATTCGCACGCGGCTTCGGCGCGCGCGCCGAATCCCGGAATGATGCCAAAGCCCAAACCGGCGAAGTCGAAGCCGGTGAGCGGAAAGAACGCGGGCTGGTATCGGACTCAAATCAGCAAACTGAATGGCCAGATTGCCGTCATCGATCAGCAAGTCGCGTCGTATCAGGCTGCGCTCAATGGAGAGCCCGCGCCAAATCAGGGTGTGCAGGAATACCACATGCGGCGCGCGGACTGGCAGGCGGAAATCCAGAAGCTGACTCAGCAGAAACAGGATTTGCTCGGCAAAGTTAGTGCGCTCGAAGATGAAGCGCGTCATAACGGCATCGACGACGGCCAACTGCACTGATTGGGCGCAGAATTCCATCCGAAGAAATTTGGCAAAATATTAAACGGACATCTACGACGCGCGAGTCGACCCGGAGGCAGGAGCCTCCGGGCTCTGAAGTTACTGGTAATTCTTAAGTTATGGGATTCAGCGATTGCGCCTCGGATGCAGGATATTGGGAAATTGTGTTTGGGGATCAGACGGGGGAGAGGCCGCCGCCGCTTGCCTCGTAGTCAATCCGAAGGACCCAGTCGAAATGGAATTTCTCCGCTGCAAGCCACTTTTCCAACTCTTCGCGGTTCGCGGCATCGAATTCGACGAGCAGCTTTCCATCGTGCATGGCGAGGAGGACGCGCCGCGCACGGACCGCGGTGGCGGCATTGAGCCTCGCGGTCAGTTCCTCGGCGCCTTGCCGCGTGAGGCACGCTAGCGTGTGCTGGGATAGATAGCGAGGCATTGCGTCCTCCGGCTTCTCAGGCGCTCCGCGGGAAATTGGCGTTCGCGCTTCGCGAGTCTATCGGATACACTGCCGCGGGAGAAGATGCAAATGCCCGAGACGCGAGACAAACACCCGTTTTTTCTCTACGACGCCATCCAGTCGCAGCCTGACTTGATCGATCAGGTGTTTGCGAAGCAGCGAACAAAAATCGAGGACGCAGCGGGCGCCGCGGCGGGCAAGAAGCGGTTCGTGTTCATCGGCATCGGAACATCGCTGAACGCCGCGAATGTCTGCGAGCGCTGGATGCGATTCCACTCGGGCGGGCGGGCGTCGGCGCGGGCCGAGCAATCGTTTGAATTCGTGCACTATCCGCTCGCGCTTGGACCGGAGGACGTCGCCATCGTCATCACCCACACCGGGACCACGACGAAATCGATCGAAGCTCTTCGCGCCGCGAAGGCGGCCGGGGCGATGACGATTGCGATCACGGGGCAAAAATCCGGCGACGGAATTCAGGGCGCGGACTTTCATATTGAGACTTGCGAACAGGAACTCGCATTTGCCTACACGAAGAGCTACACGACGGCGCTTGCGGCGCTCGCGAAATTTATTCTCGCTATTCTCGAACAGCGCAGTTTGATCAAGGATGCGACAGGCGCCGACGCGGCGCTCGAAAAAGTTCCTTCATTGATGCGGCTGGCGCTTCGCAGCGAAATCAAAATTCGCGAGATTGCAAAGCAAGTCGCGCCAAAACAGCGGCTCATCTTTTTCGGTTCGGGTACCGGCTGGGCGACAGCAGTCGAAGCCGCGCTGAAAAACAAAGAGACAAGCTACATCGCCGCGGAGGGTTTCGAAACTGAAGAACTCCTGCACGGCCCGTTCTCGGAAATTGACTCGCGCGGCGCGATAGTGGCGATGCTGACGGGAGAGCCCGCCGATGATCGCGCGCGCACGATTCTTCGCGCGGCGGGCGAGCTTGGAATGTTACGCGTTGCGGTTACGGTGCCCGATGCGAACCGCGACATCGCCGCCGAGCACGTTGTCGTCTTGCCGGAAATGGCGGCGTGGCTCGCGCCATTCATTCATCTCGTTCCGCTGCAAGTGCTGACCTATTACATCGCCGTCGCGCGCGGCGTGAACGCCGACTCAGGGCGGCAAGATCAGGAAGCTCACGCCCGAGCGCACAAGGTCTACAAGCTGTAGCCGCGGTTCTTTCATCACCACGAACACGAATCCCTGTACGACCTTTGACAACTTACGCATGTTAGCCGTCGGAACGAGTGGGCTAACCTTTACGGCGCAGTGTCTCCGCGACGAACGCTTGCCGGGATAGAATGAGTACGGGCGGGAAAGGAGGTAGGTTGTTAAAGTTTATCTCGGCAGTCTGCGTTGTCGCATTATTGTGCCTCATCGCAGCGCCCGCAAATCCTCGCGACGTTACGAGCACGATCGAAGGCGTCGTCTTCGGCCTGGACGATAAGCCTGTCCCGTCGGCCCGGGTGATCGTGCAAGAATCCGGCAATGGCGAGCATCCGCACGCAGCGCTCACGGACGTTGAGGGCCGCTTCTCATTCCAACGCTTCTTGCCGGGCGCGTATGATCTTCGCGCGTCGTACTTAGGCATCTGGTCGCCGTGGGAAAAAAACGTCCGGCTGCAGACCGGAAAAGCGACGAAGGTCACTCTGCGCATACCCGCCAGCCCATCAAAAGACAAGCCCATCCAACCGCCGCCACCGCCGCCCGAAATCCCCAGTCCTTCAAAGCCTTAACGCTCCATTACTTACGCACTCAGGCTCGAATAGGGTACTGTAACCCGAGTACGTGGAAAATGAGACTTCCGAGCCATTCCGCTGAACCGTTCTGATTTCTATTATGTCAGTGCGGGTTGGGGGCTGCGTTGCGGGGACGACGGCTTCGAGAGGAGCCGGGGCACGCTTCCAACCCGTCCAAGCCCACCCTGTCGGCGTACCCCTCCTGACCCCCCGCTGACAGAGTGGGCCCAAGACTTACGGCCTTCCTCTGACCACTACCTGAGATTCCAATCCACCTCGTAACTGCATCCTAAGAAACGCGCGGCTATTGGCATGCAATAATCGAAGTGCGAGCCAGCAACAGGCGATTAATTCCGTGGAAATGAACCGCGAATCAAGATCGAGTGACCCCATAGCCAGCAGAAACCGCCGACAGGTGGCCGGAATTGGCTCCATCGTTCTGTTTCTGGTTGTGTTCACGAGCGCGGAACCCGCAATTGCGGCCCGGTTGAAATCGCAGACGGTGGATGCTTTCGGCCGCTACGTGCAGATTTCGGAAAAACAGACAGATCGGCTCGATGCAAGCCAAGCCGCGTTCCTGTGGATCGATCGCCTGCCCGAGGATCGACGCGGCGCGGCGCTTCAGCAATTGCGGCGCGGCGACGTGATCATCGAACCGATCGAGACGCTCGACGACGGAAAGCAAATTTCCGTACCGAACGGAATGATTCACGATTGGATCGCGACGGTTTTCATTCCCGGTGCAACGCTTCGACAAACACTTTCATTCGAAGAAGACTACAACGAGCATCAGGATTTTTTCCAGCCGGACGTGGTGTCCTCAAAAATACTGAGCCGCAGCGGCGACGATTTCGTCGTTTACCTCCGTCTGCACAAACAGGAAGTGATTACGTCAATTCTCGACACCGAACACGACGTTCACTACCAGGTGCTTGATGCCACGCGCGCGATGAGCCGTTCGCGCACGACCCGAATACAGGAAGTTGAGAATGCGGGCACAAGCGGCGAGAAGCTGAGGCCGGTTGGAGATGACAACGGCTTTCTCTGGCGAATGCAAACGTATTGGCGATTTCAGGAAAAAAACGGCGGCACCTACGTGGAGTGCCGCGCCATCTCATTGACTCGCGACATTCCTGCCGGGCTCGGCTGGATGGTCGGGCCTTTCGTCAAAAGTATCCCGCGGGAATCGCTGACCTTCACGCTGGGCAGGACGCGCAGCGCCATTATGCAGCGTTCAGCGACACACTCGTAAGACTCCTAATTTTCCCCAAAAATAAGCGCCTAAAACGAGGTCGCGACAAGGAAGACGTCGCCGAGACCCGTGGAGTAATTCGAAACGAGGTTGGTCGCCGGAGATAACAACGCCACGGTGTGGCCATCCCCGCTGATGGCGGGGTGCAGCGACACGTTGTTGGCGAGCGTGCCATTCTGCGACGTGCTGAGGAGCACGGTGCCCGGCAGGCACGTGGGCGAACTGCTTGCGCCGGCGCACGTGTTCCGCACGAAGGCATTTTCAAATCCATTGCTGATGTTCGCGGCAAGATTCGTCGAAAGCGACGCGAATGCAACGTACTGCGCATCGCCTGCGCCCGAAGATGTCGAGTTGATGGTCGGCTCCTCGCTCAAGGCGTTGCCGGGCGTCACGTTGTCGTTGGCAATGGAAACAAGCGATGTCGCGGCCGTACATCCGGAAGTTAATGTGCCACAAGTGTCGCGAACAAAGATTTGCTGGACTCCTGACGAGGCCGTTTGAACTAGATTGGTCGCCGCGGAAGCGAATGCAAGGTAGCGCCCATCACTTGTCATGGAGGATTCCGAAGTCGGCCCATTCGCGGGTGTTACGCCGTCATTCGAGGAAACGAGCGTGATCGCGGGGACGCAATTGACCAAGCCAGCGATGCAAGTCGTCGTGCGATAAATCTGCGTGAACGATGGAACGACACCGTTGATGAGATTCGTCGCCGCGGATGTATACGAGACATAGAGGCCGCCTGTTGCCACTGACGGCTGCGACGACGGAGCGCTCGCGGGCGTCACTCCGTCGGCCGAAGAAACCAGTTCCGTCGTTGGCGTACACGTTGTGGTCGTGTTTAGGCAGCTGTCGCGCAGATAGATTTGCGCCGTTCCAGCGGTCACGTTCGGTACCAGGTTCGTCGCCGACGAAACAAACGCGACGTACCGGCCGTCAGAACTGATTGAGGGCTGCGTGGCGTCGGCATTGGCGGGATTGACTCCATCGGCGGCGACGGATACCAACTCGGTGAATGCACTTGTGCAAACCGTAGTGGAAGTCGAGGTGAGGCACGCGCTGCGGAGGAAAACCTGTCTCGTTGTGCCGTTCAGGGTCGGGTAATTGGGATCGAGATTGGTCGCGTGCGAAGAAAACGCGACGTAGGTTCCCGCGGAATTCATTGAGGGCTCGAGACTATCGGANNGTCACGGCGAAACACGTATCCGTCAGGAACACGTCTGGACTTCCATTCGTGTCGTTGAAAACGAGATTGCTGGCCGCGGAGGCGTACGCGACGTATCGGCCACCCGAACTAATGGAGGGACCGGAGAGATTCAGGTTGCCGACGCCGCTATTCGGTCCGAGTCCGAGATAGCTATAGTCAACCAGCTCCGGCAGACCGCTGTAACCAGGTCTCGCGGTTGTCGGTATGATTCCGTCCACTCCGAAAATCGCAGCAACAGACAGTCCTCCGCCGGGCGACGGATTCACGGCAATAAGCTGCGCGACCTGCGCCGAGAAAAGATCGGACTCCGTAAGATTCGCGCTCACGGAGGTGTTCGACACGTAAGTAGTTGTCCGCGGGCTGCCGTTAAACGTGATCACGGTCGCGGGAGTCATGCCCGTCCCGCTCACGGTGAGAACTTGAGAGTTTCCTCCGGCGGCCGCGCTTGTCGGCGAGAGCATGGTGATGGCCGGCACCGCATAGGTGACCGTCAGCGGAAGAGTCTGCGAGGTTCCGCCGCCGGGCGACGGATTCAGGACAGAGACCGAAAGAACGCCGGCCGAGATGAGTTCGGTAGCCGGGATTTGCACCTGCAAGTCCTGGCTATCGAGAAACTCCGTCGGTTGTCCATTACCGTTGATCGTCACAACCGATTGCGACTCGAAGTTGTTTCCTACAAGATGCATTAGAAACTGATCCCCTCCGGCCAGGCCGGCCGATGGCGAAATCGAGGTGAGGATCGGAATCGGACTGTTGATCGTATTGATGCTAAACGTCAACTCGCTTGTAATGCCACCGCCCGGCGCGGGAGTTTGTACTTCGATAAGTGAGGAGCCGGGCGTGGAGATGAACGATGACGGAATCGTGGCCTGCAGTTGGTTGCCCGTCAGGAAAATCGTGGAGATTGCAGACCCATTCCAATAAATCAGGGACTGCGGTGCGAAGCCGCTTCCATTCACGGTTAACGTGAATCCAGGCTGTCCAGCGTTGATGCTCGTCGGAGAAAGGGAGCTGATAGAAGGGGCAGGGTTATTTACAACCCCGCCGCAGGACGGCAGCAAGAGCGCCGCCGCGAGCAGAATCCAAATCGAAACTGATGCCTTCCCTCGCAAGAATCCGACTCCTTTAGGCGCAGTGCCCGCATCTGGCTACCTCACGGGTGGGACGGAGAGCCTGATGGAACTAGAAAGACTACTAGAGATGACGAATTGGGGCAATCCGGATGCCTGGGCTTTCAAAAGACTGCGAACGGCCAGCAAACTACGGTCTTGCCGAGTCCGCTCTTAGGTCACTTCAAGTAGGATCGAACGATTTCAATTAGGTCTTCGGCGGCGTCCTCGGAAGTCTTGGTATTTTGCGGCATGTGGTTGCGGATGTGGTCCTCCATGAGCTCACCCATCAGACTGTTGATGGCGCCCCGGGCCGCGGCGAGGCGCTGAAGAATGTCAGCGCATGGTTCATCGGCGTTAAGCGCGCGTTCGACTCCCTCAAGCTGACCCACAACTTTCTTGGTGCGATTTAGCAGATCCAATTTTTCGCGCTTTGTTTGCGACATTTTCGTTGACTACCCTATGGGGGTATGGTATCAAACATTCAGGCTGCGTTGCAACAGCCTGCGTTGAAGTCTGATACTCAAACCTCCGGAAATGCGTCTCCGGTTCTCCACGACGGGCGAGCATAGCACAGGATGTTTCGACAAAAGTCCTGTTCGCCGCCGCGGATAAGATTATGCGATAGCGAGTGGGAATCCTTAATCAGCCGTTCTGATCCCCACTTGAAAATCGAAATGTCAGAGGAATCAATTGAGGGAGTTGGCGGTAGTGTCTCTGGCGCACGAAGGACGAACTACGTCTGGCGGAAGTACCTCGCGGCATTCATATACTGTTAACGAAGCGGGAAAGGATTGCGTGATTTAATTTGGTGACGCTCATATCAACGAATTGGACACGTGGGGTCCTGGTTTTGATGCGCTTTCTCGCTCAATTTCTCCTGGTGTTTCTGTTCCTGACGACTTTAGCGATCGCGACGCCGCGCCTTGCGTTCGCTCAAGACGACGCTGGCAAAAAATCGGACACTCCGGTTGCTGGCGACGCAGCATCGGATCAGTCGACATCGGATCAGTCCACTGACGATACGCCATTAACGATTTTCCCCCACTCTGAAACGAGCCGCTACTGGATCTCGGGCCAGGCGAACGTTGTTTTTCAGTGGCACCCCACTTTCCCGGCCAAATACAGCGGGCCGAACAGCCTCTCGCCTGGGGCGCAAAGCGCCACAACGCACATCCTGACGCTTTACACGGGTTATCAGGTTACGAAAACAACCGAGGTCTTGGTTGATTTGGAGGACGCGACGGGCGGAGGCATCGGGAACGCTCTCGGGCTGGCAGGTTTTACCGATTTGGATGCGGTGCGTACTGTGCAGGGAGTCCCGCTCTCGACGGAGCCATACCTCGCACGCTTCATCGTGCGCCAAATCATTCCACTCAGCGACGAGCGCATCACAGCCGAACGCGGACCGATGGGACTAGCGACGTCGCTTCCGGCGCGGCGAGTTGAATTGCGCGTGGGCAAATTCAGCCTCGCCGATTTCTTTGACCTAAACTCGGGCGGCAGCGATAGCCACCTGCAGTTTCTCAACTGGACGGTGGACAACAACGGCGTCTACGACTACGCCGCGAACACGCGCGGCTACACCGATGCGGCGATGATCGAATATGACGACCACTCGTGGACGGTGCGCTTCGCTGAAGCGATGATGCCGAAGGTGGCGAACGGAATTCATCTTGATGCCGACATCGCTCGCGCTCGTGCGGAAAATCTCGAGGGCGAGTGGCGCAGAAATTTCGTGCCTGGGCGCGCCGGGGTCGTCCGCGTGCTGACATTTCTCAACCACGCGAACATGGGAAACTACCGCGAGGCCATCGACGAATTTCTTGAAGGCGAAACGGGCACTCGGCCGAGCATTGTCGCAACGCGCCGCCAGGGCCGGCACAAATACGGCTTTGGACTGAATTTCGAGCAGGATCTCGCTTCTCAATTCGGCATATTTGCGCGACTAGGCTGGAGCGACGGGCGAAACGAATCGTTTGCTTATACCGAGGTGGACCGAAGCGCCGAGGGCGGTGCGTACTTCAAGGGAGCTTCGTGGCACCGGCGCTACGACCGGGCGGGAGCAGTGTTCACGATCAACGGCATCTCGGGCGACCACGCACGATATTTGGCGCTGGGGGGGCTCGGATTTCTTCTTGGAGACGGCGGACTCAGTTACGGCGGCGAGAAAATCTTCGAGACGTATTACACCGCACATGTCTGGCGCGGTATTTTCGCGTCTTTCGATCTGCAGCACATCAACGATCCGGGATATAACGAAGCGCGCGGCCCTGTGCTAGTTCCGGGGCTTCGCGCCCACATTGATTTCTAGCTACAGTCGTCGCGCCTTCCAAACCCAACTTACCTGACAGCGATTCCAAAATTGTTTCATGCAGCTGCGCGCAATTCCCTTAAAGTGTCGATGGAACGTTCAATACAACTAAAGGCGGTGGATCATGTTTGAGCGCGATTTGCTAAAAGGCCGCAACATTCTCATTACGGGAGGCGGGACCGGACTCGGCCGATCGATGGCGCTGAGGTTCGCAGAACTCGGCGCGAACCTGTTTCTTGTCGCACGGCGCGAAGAGCCGCTCGCGCAGACCGCGAATGACATCCGCGCCAAAGGTGCGAAAGCCGGTTATGTCACGTGCGATGTCCGCGACTTTGCGGCAGTTGAAAATGCAATCGCCGCCGCTGAGAAAGAGCTCGGCACCGTGGACACCCTCGTGAATAACGCCGCAGGAAATTTCATCGCGCGCACTGAAAAATTGTCGCCAAACGCGTTCAACGCCGTCATCGGAATCGTCTTGCAAGGGACATTTCACTTTACGCTCGGGCTCGGCCGGCGCTGGATCGAAGCGAAACAGCCTGGGAATATTCTAAACATCGTAGCGACGTACGCGGCGGTTGGTTCGGGATCCGGGTTTGTCGTGCCGTCGGCATGCGCGAAAGCCGGCGTGCTGGCGATGACGCGCTCGCTGGCCGTTGAATGGGCGCCTCACGGGATCCGATTGAACGCCATCGCTCCCGGGCCGTTTCCGACGGAAGGGGCGTGGTCGCGGCTGCTTCCGTCGAAAGAACTGGAAGATCGCGCCAAGAACTATCATCCGATGAAGCGATTCGGGCGGCACGACGAGCTCGCGAACCTGGCGACGTATCTGCTGAGCCAACAAGCCGAATACGTGAACGGCGAATGCGTGGTGATCGACGGCGGGTTATGGTTGCGCGGCGCCGGCGAGTTTAATGATTTCCTGGAGTTACCCCAGCAGGCTTGGGATATGCTCGAGCAGGCTCGCAAAAAATAACGCGAACCGTTACCGTCATACACATATGTAATCGAAAATTTGGCGATGGCGGATGCCATCATTTTTTCTACCGCGCAGTTTCACAACGCGAACTTGATTACCTCCGACTCTCATTTTGCCGGTTTTCCTGGCGTCACGCTGTTCTAGCTCGCTCGTGCGTATTTACTCCGGAGAATCGATGCGATAGGCTCGTGGCACATGAATCCATTCGCGCGGAGCTAGGAGGTTTTCATGCATGCGCGCGTGACCCAATTCCACATTCTTCAAGGCAAGAGCGAAGAGTTCGCCAAAGCGGTCGAGTCGCTGCTTCCCCTGATGCGCCAGCAGAAAGGGTTTCGCGGAATCTTCGTGCTTCACACGCACGCCACCGATCCGATTCAGGTACAGGTGCTTTCGCTCTGGGACTCACTTGACGCGCTCGATGAGAGCGAAAAGAATCTGTATTTCTATCAGGCACTCGCGCGGGTGCAGGCCTTTGCGCAGGGCTTTCCGAGCATCCACGTCCACCAGGTGCTCGTAGGCGAATACGAACAAACTTGATCTCTGCCAGTCTCGTCCGTAATGACGTTCATTATCGCGCCTTGACCGTGCGGGCGCCGGGCCAGTAAGCTAACCAATTCAAAGCGGTAATCGAAAAATATGGACACCATCCAAATCACGCTGCCAGACGGCGCAAAGCGCGAAGTTCCGAAAGGAACAACCGCGGCCGAAGTGGCAAAGCAGATTTCGCCGCGGCTGGCGAAAGAGGCGCTCGTCGCGCGCACAAACGGCGATCTGACCGATCTCAGCCGGCCGCTCGACCAGGATACCTCGCTCGCGATTCTCACCGCCAAGGACCCCGACGCGGTTCAAGTCTTCCGGCATTCGGCTGCGCATCTGCTTGCCGCGGCGGTGCTAGAACTCTATCCGAACGTCAAGTTGGGCATCGGGCCGCCGATTGACTACGGCTTCTTCTACGAATTCTTGCGTCCCGAACCATTCACTCCGGAAGATCTCGAAAAAATTGAAGCGAAGATGCACGAGATCGCCGCACGCGATCTGCCGAACGAGCGGAAATTCCTGCCGAAACCCGAGGCGCTGAAGCTCTACAAAGACTCCGATCAGACTTTCAAGTGCGAGCTCGTGGAAGAAAAGGCCATCGAGCCGTTGGTCTCGTTCTACACCACCGGAAAATTTATTGATTTCTGCCGCGGGCCGCACATTCCTTCCACCGGTCGAATCCAGGCGTTCAAGCTGCTCAACGTCGCCGGCGCCTACTGGAAAGGGCACGAAGGCAATCCGCAGATGCAGCGGATTTACGGCGCGTGCTTCGTCGAAAAATCGCAGCTCGACGCATACTTGCACAAACTCGAAGAGGCCAAGCGCCGGGACCATCGCCGGATCGGCACCGAGTTGGATCTTTTCAGCATCGAGGAACTAGCCGGCCCGGGACTTATTTTCTGGCACCCGAAAGGCGGGTTGGTTCGCAAGCTGATCGAAGACTGGTTGCGCGACGAATTGCTGCGCCGCGGCTACGATCTCGTATTCACTCCGCACATCATGCGTCTCGATCTCTGGAATACCAGCGGGCACACGAATTTCTACCGCGCCAGCATGTTTGGTCCGATCGAAGTCGAAAAGGCCGAGTACCAGCTCAAGCCGATGAATTGTCCGGGCCACATTCTGATTTACAAATCGCGGCTGCGCAGCTATCGCGATCTACCACAGCGTTACGCGGAGCTCGGCACGGTTTATCGCTACGAACGCTCGGGCGTGCTGCACGGCCTGCTGCGGGTGCGCGGCTTTACGCAGGACGACGCGCACATTTTCTGCACGCCGGACCAGATCGAAAAGGAAGTGGAAGCGTGCGTGGATTTCGCGTTCGCCGTGATGAAGACTTTTGGCTTCGACCGTTACGAGGTCGAGCTATCGGATTGGGACGCAGGGCACCCGGAAAATTACGCAGGCAAGCCCGAAGACTGGCAGCGCGCGACGCACGCGCTCGAGACTACTCTCGAGAGACTCAACATCCCTTTCAAGCGGATTGAAGGTGAAGCGGCGTTTTACGGGCCGAAGATTGACGTCAAGCTGATTGACGCCATTGGCCGGCCATGGCAGCTCACCACCGTTCAGTTCGATTTCAATTTGCCCGCGCGATTCGATCTCGAGTACGTCGGCGAAGATGGCTCGCGGCATCAGCCGTTGATGGTTCATCGCGCGCTGCTTGGCTCGGTCGAGCGTTTCTTCGGCATTTTGATCGAACATTACGCCGGCGCGTTTCCAGCGTGGCTTGCGCCGGTGCAAGTGGAAGTGCTGCCCCTCAGCGAAAAAATTGCCGCATACGCGCAGCAGGTGACGGAGAAACTTCGCGGCGCTGGATTCCGTGTGCACCTCGACGATCGCAATGAAAAGTTGCAGGCGAAAATTCGAGACGCGCAACTTCAGAAGATTCCCTACATGCTTGTGGTCGGCGGCAAAGAGGCCGAGGCTGGCACCGTTTCGGTGCGCCATCGCGCGAAAGGCGACCTTGGCGCCCGCCCGCTTGACGACTTCATCGGAACGCTCAACGCAGAGATCGCGCAAAAGGGCGCCAGCTAGCGCGATTCCCGCGATTCCTCTCGACATTCTTCAGTCAAACATTCCAGTCTCAGTCAAACATGGGGGATTCGAGTAGAGGCTATTCTTGATTCCGCTCGCTGAGGTCATTCTCGGCGTCGCTGAGCACCGGGTAAATTTGGAATAGCTTGTCAACGCTCATGTTTCTCAGCGTCTTTCGAACGCGGTCGCTCAAACCCACCAGCGCCAGCTTGCGTCCGGATTCACGGCTCGCGGTGTAAAAGTGAACGAGGACGCCGATCGCGGATGAATCAACGTGGGGAACTTCGGTGAGATCAACAATCAAGACTCGCGCGCTGATTCCTTCCGCGGCCTTTCGCAGCGCCGGGGCCGTCGTGATGGTGACCGGGCCATGTATAGCAATGATGTGGTGGCCGTCGCGGGAGCCGGCATGGCTTTCAATCCGAGTCGTGTCGTCAGCCATTCGCCGCGATTCTGACCTTCTATGAATGCAGGTGTCAAGCCCTGCTAAGTCCATAGATGGTAGTGGGTAAATGTCGGACTGAGGCGTTTAACGACCGTTTTACTTTTCGAGTTGCGCATCAACCTCTGGCAGCACCGGCGTACCCTCCACTTTTACCGCGTCAAGCGTCGCCGGATCCAGTCCCAACGCTTTAACAATCGTCGGCGCGACTTGCATGGTTGTCACCGCGGCCGACACCGTCTGCGCCTTAAAATCTGGATTAGCTACCAACATAATCACATTGGTATCGTCATGTGCGAATCCACCGTGGTCTCCAATCATCGTTGTGCTGCCCGAGTAGGTCACGCCTACGTTCGGCGTCACGATGATATCCGGCGTCCGCGGATCCTGACCGGGATCAAGGCCCCCTACGTTGTAGTTCAGCGCCAGTGTCGGCCCGTAGTAAATTTCTCCCAGCCCGATCGCTGTGGCATTCTTTTCGAGCAACTCCTCTGCCGAGGTCAGGCTCACGCCCTTCTTCAGCCAAAGCACTGACACATCATCTTCGGTGGCGCCAATGCCCGTCGAATTCAGCGGCGACTCCGAATAGGGAATGTACGCTGCTAGCAGCGTTGCCGGCGTATTCGAGCCGTCTGCTACGTAACGACTCGGATCGATCGGCGACTCCCCATGCTTCGCTGTAATGATGATTAGCGTGTCGTCGTAGAGGCCTGCACCTTTGAGCGCGCTGACGATGTCGCCGATAGAGGCATCCACGAACTCGATTTCCTTCAACAGCGCGTTGCTGGGCAAGGCGGCCGCGTTCTGATATCCGCCTGTGCCGACGTTCGGCTCATAGACACTCTCACCGATGTACACCGACTGGAAGTTCATGCCGAAGAGGGCTGGCACAACCGCCGCGGCGCCGCTGTGAGTCTTGCCGGCGATCTGATTCAATAGCGCCTTTACCTTAAGCGCGTCATAACACTGAATGTTGTCGAAGCTGCTCGTCCACGAAGAGGTTCCAGCCGTATCGCGAATTGTTGCGCATGAAACGCCTTCCGAGGTCGTCACGCCCGGCAGCGGCACGACGGTCGAGTCCACTTCCGGCGAATAGTAGTCATTCAGTCCTTTGCCACCTGGTCCAGCCGTAAACGAGTACGACGCGTGCTTGTCAATCCACGCCGTGTATCCACCTGCCGCATGAACCACGCTAAAGATCGTGTTCGTGCGAACAAAGTTCCACGGGTACACCGGCGCGCAATCCGCTTGTGGATCTCGTACTAGCTTCGCCGGGTCAATTGAAGCGATGCCACCTTCGGTCGCTGGAGCGCCAGGTGCGCCGCCGTTCAGCTTGGTATCATCAAATTCGATGCCTTGGTCGTAATCAGTTGTCGTTCCGGTCGGTAAGCCATATGGCGTGCACGACCCTCCGGCCAAACCAGTACCAGTCGTCGTCGCTGGCGCATCGAGCGACCGATCGTATGCCACGTCGTAGTAAAGGCCGGTAGATTTCGGCGAGCCACCGGTTACGATCGCCGCCAGTCCAGGAAAGGAGTCAGAAGGTTTTGATGACGAGACGCCCACATAGTTGATGGCCGTTCGGCTCAAGGCTGCCATGTTTGGGCAGTACGGGTCCCCGCCGTTCGCGCCTGCAATGCCATGCCTGCAGTTATAGAAATCCACCGCGTGCATGCCATCAACGCTCAACAGCAGCACATGCTTGATCTTCCCCGAGCCCACACCGCTCGTATCAGCCGCTGTTCCGTGCATTGACGATGCCAGCACCAACGCTGCCACTACCACCGCCAGAGCTCCAACCAGAACTAATCTTTTCGCCTTCATGTAGGGCCTCCACGGGGGTGCTACGTATTAGTCCCCGAAGAATACGCAGGCGTTACACCTCCATGAACGCTCGGCTAATTCTGTGCTGGTACTGCCGGTCGAGGGTCATCGCGTTTTGTTCATGCGGTGACAATCGGAGGGGTGATTCGAAACCTTGCTCCACGATTCGTGAACGGCGTTCGGTTGGTCCAACTGGGTTTTTAGCAAGCATATTCACTGTGTTTTCCTTGGTGCAACTGCTGTTGAGCCACGCCAGCGACTGCGGGGGTCTTCCGTGTCGCCCATCTGACAGATTGCCTTTTGCCGAACGCCCGGCGGCTCGTGCTATACTTCGTAGCCCAAACCCCTGGCGGCCTGGCCCGCGGGGGTTCGACTTTCTGGAGGTGGGTTTATCGCTGAACGTGGTGGTGGTCTGAGGGTTAACGAGCGCATCCGAGCGCGCGAAGTGCGAGTTATTGATGAAGCGGGGAACCAGCTCGGGGTGATGTCCCTCTTCGACGCGATGAAAGCCGCGCGGGAACAGGGGATCGATGTTGTGGAAATCTCCCCCAACGCTGTGCCGCCAGTCTGCAAGCTCGTCGATTTCGGTAAATTCCTCTACGAGCAAAATAAAAAGGCGCACGAGCAGAAGAAGCATCAGAAATCCACGCACATCAAGGAAGTGAAATTCCGGCCGGCGACGGCCGAGCACGATTACCAGGTACGGAAAAACCAAATCATCAAGTTCCTGGGCGAGGGTTCGAAAGTAAAAGCGATGATTTTTCATCGCGGGCGCGAGATGGCGCACCAGGACGTTGGCCGCGCCAAGATGACTCGACTCTTGCAGGATATCGGCGAGCACGCGATCGTCGAATTCGGACCGCGGATGGAAGCGAACATTCTGCTGGCGCTGCTGGCGCCGAAAAAAACCAGCACGGGTGGCGGGGCGTCAAAACCCGCATCGGCTTCCGCGGCCGGGCAGGCCTAAAAAAATTCAGAGAAGGTGCAATTGTGGCGAAAGCGAAACCGAAAGTTAGAAAGCTAAAAACGCATCGCGGCGCAGCCAAGCGATTCCGAGTGACCTCGACAGGAAAGGTCATGCGCGCGCATTCGGGCAAGCGTCACTTGCTTGGCACGAAGGCGCCGGGCAGAATGCGGAAGCTTCGCAAGTCGATCCAAGTGAGCCCTGCTGACGCGGCGAACGTCAAGCGGATGATTCCGTACGCGTAATTTTCTGGCATAGCGGAATCCTGAGGGAAACCGCTGTGTGATTGAAGTTCCGCGCCAGGCAGCGCGAAATCCCGCCACGACGGGCCTGCCGGCCGGATGTCCCGGATTTGAGTTGGGACGCAATACCGCTCCGATGATTCGGTGATTGAATCGCCGCGGGCGGCAACCGAAACACGCCGTGGAGATGAGCCAGCCGATTCGCGAATTGTGCTCGGAAGCGCCCGGTTCGCGGCGGTTCGTTGCGATTCTCCACGCTGGATTTAAAAGAAATCATTAGAAACAGGAGAATCAAAACATGCCTCGTGTAAAACGTGGTACAAAGCGGCGCGCCAAGCGCAAAAAGCTTCTAAGACACGCCAAGGGCTTTTTCCTAACCAAGAGCAAGCTGTACCGGTCCGCGAAGGAAGCGGTGAATCGCTCGCTGCGCTATTCCTTCCGCGACCGCCGGACGAAAAAGCGCGATTTCCGCACGCTGTGGATTCAGCGCATCGGCGCTGCCGCGCGAAATAACGGAATTTCTTACAGCCAGTTGATTCATGGCTTAAAGGTCGGCGGGATCGATCTCGACCGCAAGATTATGGCGGACATGGCGGTCAACGATGCGACAGGGTTCGCGGCACTCATCCAAACGGCGAAGTCTCATCTCAAAACGGCGCCGGCCAAGGCTTAGCTTCGCGGCTCGAACAGAGCGACGCGAATTGCAGCATCGTTACTAGCCGGAAATAAAATTACCGAGGCTGCCGGAAATGGCCACGGACGCTCTCCAAAAGACCACGTTACGCGTCGAGCAACTCGGTGTGTCTTCGCAGGCCGGCGTCGACGCGCTGTTCAGCGAATTGCGATCCGCGGCAGATGCGGAGGCAGCGCAAATTCGAGGGCCCGAGTCGCTCGAAGCGTTTCGCGTTAAATGGCTCGGGCGGCGGGATGGCATCTCCTCTCGGATCTCGGAGAACTGGCTTAAGCCCGCGCCACCGGTAATGAAGAAATTCGTGGGTGCAGGCCTCAATCAGCTTCGCACAGCGCTCGAAGCCTCGGTCGAGTCCGCTAAAAATTCGGTCGCGGATATCGAAACCGGCCCTCCGATTGATCTTTCACTCCCGGGCATCGAACGGCCCGTCGGCACCTCACATCTCATTCGCCAGACCTACGAAGAGCTCGAGCGGATTTTTCTCGCCATCGGGTTCAGTGTGGTCGAAGGGCCGGAGATGGAGACGCCTTACTACAATTTCGAGGCGCTCAACATTCCCGAGCATCATCCCGCGCGCGACAACATGGACACGTTTTATATCGAAGGCTCCGGCGGCCATTTGCTGCGGACGCACACCTCGCCGATGCAGATTCGCACCATGGAGAAGGAACCGCCGCCGGTGCGCATCATCGTGCCCGGCAAGGTCTATCGCCGCGACAATCCCGACGCCACGCACGGCTTCATTTTTCATCAGCTCGAAGGCCTGGCGGTGGATTACGACATCACGTTTTGCGATTTTCGCGGCGTGGTGGATTATTTCGTGCGCGCGCTGCTTGGGCCAAAGGTGAAGACGCGCCTGCGTCCGAGCTATTTTCCGTTCACGGAGCCTTCCGCGGAGGTGGACGTGTCCTGCCACGTGTGCGGAGGCAGTGGCTGCCGCACGTGCAAATTTTCCGGATGGATTGAACTCTTCGGTTCGGGAATGGTGAATCCCGCTGTGTACGGCTTCGTGGGATACGACCCGAAGCGTCTATCGGGATTCGCGTTCGGAATGGGCGTGGATCGCCTGGCCATGCTCCGCTACGGGATCACGGATTTGCAGGCGTTTTTCCAAAATGACGTTCGCTTCCTGCGCCAATTTCCATGACGAATCGAATCATCCGCGGTCGCGCGCTCTTCGGAAGGCGCCGTGATAGCTGAATCTAACGGTGCGCGTGGAGGCTTCCGCAAACGCATATTTGCTTGGATGATGGCGAATTGCACCGCGCGCCACGAGCGGACAATCGCGCGTCGCAAGCGCGAACTTCTTGGCGGCTTGACGGGAACGATTGTCGAGATCGGGCCGGGCGCCGGTGCGAATTTGCCGTACTACCCGCGCGGAGTGCGCTGGATCGGCATAGAGCCTAATCCACACATGCATCCGTATCTCGAGCGCGCGGCGCGCGTAGCGGGGCTCGACGCGGAACTGCGCGAAGGATATGCCGGCCATCTCGATTTCGCTGACGGCAGCGTGGATACGATCGTAAGCACGCTTGTGTTTTGCTCGGTTCAAAACGTCGCTGGTTCGCTCACAGAAATTCGGCGCGTCCTGAAGCCCGGTGGAACATTCGTTTTTCTCGAACATGTCGCCGCCGCCGAAGATTCTGGAACGCGTCTTTGGCAGCAACGGATCGCGCCTTTCTCGGCGTTCTTTGCCGATGGCTGCCATCCGGATCGCGAAACGTGGAAAGCGATCGAAGCCGCCGGCTTTTCCGATGTTTGCATCGAGCATTTTCGCGTGCCGCTGCCGGTAATCGGACCGCACATCGCGGGCGTGGCGACGAAGTGATACGGATTTATTGCTGACATGAAGGTTCTCTACAACTGGCTGAAGGAATTTGTGGATGTGACAGCGGCGCCGGCCGAGCTGCGCTCGCGGCTTTCTTTGTCGGGCACGGCTGTGGATTCGATTGAAGAGAGCGCGGCCGGGCCGGTTCTCGACGCGGAGCTTACTTCGAATCGCGCGGATTGTCTGGGCCACTACGGCATTGCGCGCGAAATCGCAGCGCTCTATCGCGTNNGCGTGAAAGTGCAGCCGTCGCCGGATTGGTTGCGCCAGCGTCTCGAAGCGCTCGGCCACGCTTCGATCAACAACGTCGTGGACGCGACGAACTACGTCATGCTCGAACTGGGCCAACCGCTGCACGCCTTCGATCTCGATAAACTCGCGGAGAGCCGCATCGTCGTGCGCCGGGCACGGCCGGGAGAAAAGATGCGCACGCTCGACGGGATCGAACGCACGCTGACGAAAGATATGTGCGTAGTTGCCGACGCGTCGCATGCGGTGGGCATTGGCGGTGTGATGGGCGGCGCGGAGAGCGAGATCGGATTCTCAACGCGCAATATCCTCATCGAGGCCGCCTGGTTCGATCCGATTTCTATTCGCCGGACTTCGAAAACTTTGGGACTGCGCACCGAAGCTTCGATGCGGTTCGAGCGCGGAGCTGACATCGAGATGGCCGAATTGGCCTCGCGCCGGACGGCGGAGCTGATTCAGCAGCTTGGCGGCGGCGAAATTCTTGCGGGCGTGGTGGATGTCTACGCAAGCCCCGAGCCACAGCGAAAGCTGGAGTTGACGCGAACGGAATTTCTGCGCGTGATGGGCGCGGATGCGCCGGATCGGGAGATTGAGGGAATTCTCGGCGTACTGGGATTTCAGCCTGTGCGCATCGACGAAAACCGCGGCCGCGACGAATCGTTGACGGCAGCGTGGGAGTGTCGCACGGTTTCGTGGCGACGTGACGTGACGCGAGAGATTGACCTCGTCGAAGAAGTCGCGCGAATTTACGGCTACGACAAGTTTCCGCCGCGAATGCCGTCGTCGAAACAGCCTGCTGCGCGTTTGCCGCACGCAGGCGCCGAGGACCAGCTTCGCCAGCGTCTGATCGGCTTGGGCTATCAGGAAATTGTCGGCGTCCCGCTCGTGAATAAAGCGCTTGACGAATTATTTCGGCCTGAAAGTGTGATGCCGGCGATCATCGGCAATCCGCTCTCCGAAGAAGCTTCGACGATGCGCGGTTCGGGCACCGTCAGCATGCTCGCGACGCTCGAATGGAATTTGAATCGCGGCCAGCGCAATCTGCGTCTCTTCGAAATCGGCAAGGCTTACGGGATAAAAGATGGGAAACCAGAGGAGAATCGCGTTCTCACTTTGGGCGCAACGGGCGATGCGAGAGAGAAAAGTATTCACGAGGAAGCGCGCGAATTCGAATTCGCGGATCTGAAGGGCGATCTCGACCGGATTGGCGAGCTTGCCGGCGGCTTCGCATGGGATTCGGAGGTTTTGAACTGGCTATCGAATGCTGCTGCCGGCCGGATCGGGCTCGCTGGCTCCGGCGGCGCGCTGGGCACGGCAGGAAAGATCGGCAGGAAACCTGCCGAAGTATTCAAGCTGCGAACGGATGCATTTGTTGCCGACCTAGCGCTCGAACCGCTGCTGGAAGCAATCGATCGCGCGCGAGCTTCGCGGCGATATGAACCGCTGCCGCGATTCCCGGCGGTCGAGCGCGATTTTTCACTGCTGCTCGGGGACGGAATCGAATTCGCGCAGGTGCAGGAAGCAATCCGCGCTTTGCAGATTCCCGAAGTTGCGCGCGTTGAAGCCGTGGATTTGTTCCGCGGCAAGAATGTTCCCGCCGGAAAGTATTCTCTTCTCGTTCGAGTCTTGTTCCAAAACGCGCTGGCGACATTCACGGATGTGCAGCTGACCGATTTCTCCGCTCGCATCGTGGCCGCGCTCGAAAAATCGCTGGGCGCGTCCCTTCGCGCAAGCTAGTTTCCCCCGGCAACCTGCCTCGCGAACCGCAATTGGTGGCGCGGGCAGAACCGCACGTTTCTGCTTGTCACTCAAGACGCGACGCCGCAGAATACACGTGGCTCAGCCGGAGAGAGGCTCCCGTGAAGATTGAAATTTACAACCAGAGCTACAACGTTCAAGCCGATGAGAACGAAGAGTACCTGAAGGGGCTAGCGGCATTCGTGGATGAAAAGATGCGCTCGGTCGCGGAAGCCACTCGTACGATCGACTCGGTGCGCGTCGCTGTCCTCGCCGCGCTCAATATTGCCGACGAACTTCATACACTTAAGAAGCGGCAGGACGCGATCGAAGGGCCGCTGCGCCAGCGCGTCGAAAAATGCGTTGCGATGGTCGAAAAGACGCTCGAACAAACGGCCTGACCCTGCACTCGCCCGAACGTATCGGGTGAGTATCGAGGCAAACACAACGTTTCAGTTCTGCCAGGCATCTCCGATACAATGGTTTAGGGCTCGTGGTTGAACGGCAGTGAAGCTTGAACTCCTTAAACAAATATACTCGGCATCTGATCGTGCCCCTGGCACTCGTCGCTCTTCTCGTCATCACGACCACGCTAGGCAACGTCTGGCACCATCACGATTCAAACTCTGAGACCACCTGCCCGATCTGCCATTTCAATCATCAACCGATCGAGAAGCCGCTCGCCGGCAATCGTCTGCCCGTGCTTATGCCGGTTAGTTCGAGCCCCGATGTGTTTCAGCCTTCCCTTGAGCCGACGCCAGACTCACACCGCATTCCCGCCCGCGCACCTCCTTCCGCGTAATCTTCTGTCTGTGCGTTCTGCGCCGGGCTCGGCGCGTTGATCCACTTTTTCCGATTTTCATTTGAATGGTGGTGTTATGCGTTCACGAATACCTTTTTTCGCAGTTTTGTCTGTCCCGCTATTGTGGGCGGGGATCGCCGCTGGGCAAAGCTCCGGCCCCGTGCGCGTGAGCCTTGACGACGCGATCAAACTCGCGCTGCAGCACAATCACACCCTACTCGCGGCTCGCGTGACGATCCAAGAAAGCCAGGCCGAGGAGATAACCGCGAATCTGCGGCCGGACCCAGTGCTCGGCGCGGACGCTCAGTTTCTGCCCCTCTTTCAGCCAACTCAGGCTAATGCCAATTACTTCGACCAAAACGCGCAGTTCGACATCGGCCTCAGCTATCTCTTCGAGCGCGGCAGGAAGCGCCAGCACCGCCTCCAGGCCGCGAAGGACACCACGGCGGTAACAACATCGCAGGTTGCCGACAACGAGCGCGCTTTGACGTTTCTCGTCGCCTCCGATTTCGTCAACGTGCAACTCGCGGAATCCACTTTGGCACTCGCCGAGCAGGACCTGAAAAGTTTTCAGAACACGGTCGACATCAGCAATATCCGTTACAAAGACGGAGACATGAGCGAAGCAGACCTGCTCAAAATCAAACTGCAGCTGCTGCAATTTCAGACGGATCTTTCGCAGGCACAACTCGCGCGGGTGCAAGCGCTCATCATGCTCCGCCAGTCGCTTGGCTTTGAATCCGTCACGGCAGATTACGACGTGGCAGGAGAACTCGACTACCAGCCGGTCCGCGCAAAGCGCGACGACCTTGAATCGCTGGCCATTCAGCAGCGGCCCGATTTGCGCGCAGCCGTGCAGGGTGTGACCGCAGCGCAGAGCCAATACGAACTGCAGCGCGCCATCGGCAAGCGCGACATCACGGGGACCGCGGATTACAGCCATACGGGAGGCACGAGCGGCATTTCGCTCTTCGCGAGCATGCCCCTCCCCATCTTCGATCGCAATCAGGGCGAAATTGCCCGGACGCGGTATGCCATCACGCAATTCCAGGAAACCCAAAAGAGCGCACAGGAACAGGTGTTGACCGACGTCGTCAATGCGTACGAAGGGCTTGAAACGAACGACCAGATAATTCAACTGTACCGCGGCGGCTATCTCGATGAAGCCCAACAATCGCGAGACATCAGCGAGTACGCGTACAAGCGCGGTGCTGCAAGCCTTCTCGATTTTCTCGACGCCGAGCGCAGTTATCGCGCCGTTCAACTCGCCTACCGCCAGTCTCTCGCGGCCTATCAACTCGCGGTCGAGCAGCTTCGCGAAGCGGTGGGCACAAGGAGCCTGCCGTGAAAACGAACAGGCACGCTTCCATCCGAATTCGCAGGAGTGGGGGCGGTAAAACCCGGTGTGATTCGCCCGCGCCGAGAACACGATCTTGGAGAGTGAACGTCGCGGTGCTCGCGGTGGTCTTCGCGCTCGCCGGCTGTGGAGAAGGATCAGAAAAGGCCAGCAAAATGACTTCGTTCTCGACAGCGGAAAGTCCCGAGGCCAAGGCCGAGATCTTCTCACTGCCCACCGGCCAAATGTCTCACATCCAGGTCGTGACGGTCGAGCAGGGACGGCTGACACGCATGCTCCGATTGAGCGGCGCAGTCGAGTACAACGACTTCAAGACCACGCCAGTAATCACGCAGGTAGGTGGGCCAGTCAGCCGCGTCGTGGTTGCGCCGGGTGAGCATGTGCGGGCCGGCCAGCCTCTGCTTTACATCGCCAGCCCGGACTACTCTCTTCTGCGGGCAGCTTATATCAAAGCACGTGACGCATTTCAGCTCGCAGACAAGTACTACCTCCGCGCGCAGGACCTTTTTGCGCACGGCGCGATTGCCCAGGCCGACCTCGAGCAAGCTGAATCGAACCGCGCGCAGACACAGGCTGACTTCGCGTCCAGCGCGGACGCCATCCGGATCCTCGGCATCCCGGACCCGGAAACGATTATCAGCAAGGCTCCATCACCGGAAATCCCGCTGTTCTCGCCCGTGGCTGGAGAAGTCGTCGACCGCGAGTGCTCCGTGGGGCAATTGCTGGCGCCGGGCGCCACGCAGTGTTTCACGCTGTCGGACATGAGTTCGGTCTGGATTCTTGTCAACATCTACCAAAAAGACGTGGCCTACGTGCACGTCGGCGATCCGGTGACGATCGACAATGAATCGTATCCCGGCGTCGTGCGCGGCACGATCGAATACATTTCTCCCGCGCTCGACCCCACCACGCGCACGCTCCAGGCGCGCATTGACGCCCCGAATCCCGGCGAGCGCTTGAAAAAGGAAATGTACGTGACCGCGGAGGTCCAAGCCGGGGTGATCCCCAACGCAATTTCCGTCCCTAACTCTTCCGTTCTCCGAGACGAACAAAACATGCCCTACGTCTATCTACAAACCGGAAACACCCAGTTCGCCAGGCGCGGCGTCACGCTAGGCGAAAGCCAGGATGGAAAAACGCAAATCCTCACCGGGTTGCAAGCAAACGACCGCGTGGTCGGCGACGGCAGCCTTTTCCTGCAATTCCAAAATTCGCTTCAGCGCTAAGGGGTGGCACAGGACTTAGATGATCCATCACATCGTTCAATTCGCTCTCCGCCAGCGCTTCCTGGTCCTGATGGTGGCAGCGTTCGTGGTCGTTGCCGGGGCGGTCTCGTTTCAGCGGATGCCCGTGGACGCTTACCCGGACCTTTCTCCTCCGCTTGTCGAGGTCATCACTCAGTGGCCCGGACACGCGGCGGAGGAAATCGAGCGGCTGGTTACACTGCCGATCGAGCTGCAGATGAACGGCGTGCCGCAGATGGTGTTCATGCGCTCGATCTCGCTCTACGGCCTGTCCGACGTGATCATGACGTTCCAGGACAACGCGGATAACTATTTCGCCCGGCAAGTAGTGTTTGAACGGCTTTCGGATGCCACGCTGCCTCAGGGCGTGACGGGCAGTCTGGCGCCCCTCTCGAGTCCGTCAAACCTCGTCTATCGCTACGTGATTGAAAGTCCGGACCGCACTCCGCAAGAACTGAAGACGTACGAGGACTGGGTGATTGAGCGCGCCTACAAGTCTGTGCCGGGCGTGGCCGACGATTCAGGTTTCGGCGGCACGGTGATGCAATACCAGGTACTGCTCGATCCCGCCAAGATTTATAGCTACCACGTCGCCCTACCGCAAATACTGACTGCCTTGGCCGCCAATAATGCCAACGCGGGCGGCGGTTTTTACTCGCAGGGCTCGCAATTCTTCTACGTGCGCGGACTTGGATTGGTCACCAAAACCGAAGACATCGGCAACATCGTCGTGGGAAATAACAACGGTGTGCCTGTGCGCATTCGCGACATTGGCGACGTCACCATCGGCAACGCTCCTCGCCTCGGAGAGTTCGGTTTCCAGAACGATGACGACCGCGTCGAAGGCGTCATCCTGATGCTCACCGGCGAGCAGACGCAGAACGTCCTCAAACGAGTGGAAGCGAAGACCACGGAGATCAACCGCGATCTCCTGCCGCAGGATGTGAAGGTCCGGCCCTACTACGACCGGAGCGACCTGGTACAGGTGACCATCGATACCGTGGAGCATAACCTGCTGCTCGGCATGGCCTTGGTCTTCATTGTCTTGATTTTCTTCTTAGTCAGCGTGCGCGCGGCGATCATCGTCGCTCTGACCATTCCGCTGAGCTTGCTGTTTTCTTTTATATTCCTGCACGGGCGCGGCATCCCGGCGAACCTGCTTTCCATCGGCGCGATCGATTTCGGAATCATCATCGACGGCACAGTCGTAATGATGGAAAACATCTACCGCGAGCTGGCCGCGCGCCACGGACAGGACTACAAACTCCACGAAGTAATTATCGCGGCAGCACACGACGTGGACCGGCCCATTTTTTATTCGATCGCCGTCATTCTTGCCGGCTACCTTCCCATCTATGCGCTCAGCGGCCCGTCCGGCAAGCTGTTCCACCCTATGGCGGAAACGATGTCCTGGGCGCTTCTCGGTTCGCTGATCTTCACCCTCACACTCGTTCCTGTGCTCGCTTCCTATTGGTTCACGCACGGTGTGAAGGAAAAGGTAAACCGCGCGTACGATTGGCTGAAAGACGAGTACGCTTCGGAACTCCGTTGGTGCCTGGACCGCCCGAATCTTACGATGATATTGGCCACCATTATTTTCGGCGCTTCGCTTCTTCTGATTCCGTTCATCGGCGGTGAGTTCATGCCTCACCTCGACGAAGGAGCCATGTGGGTCCGCGCCACGATGCCTTACACTATCTCCTTCGAAGAGGCGGCCAAATTCGCTCCACAGATCCGCAAGATCCTGATGGCGTATCCGATGGTTACCGAGGTCGGCTCCGAGCTGGCGCGCCCCGACGACGGCACCGACCCAACCGGGTTCTTCAACTGCGAGTTCTACGTTGGGCTGAAACCCTACAAGGATGCGACGTGGACCCGCGGATCGATCCACAACAAAGCCGATCTAACGAAGGACATTCAGAAGAAAGTCGAATCGTATCCCGGTGTAATTTTCAACTTCACGCAGCCGGCCGAAGACGCCGTGGACGAAGCGCTCACGGGCTTGAAAAGCGCGCTGGCTGTGAAAATTTTCGGCCCGGATCTGCAGGTACTCGAAGACAAAGCGGTCGAAATCAAGCGCGTGCTCCAGCAGGTGCCCGGCTTTACCGAACTGACCGTCGTTCGCGAGTTGGGACAACCCAGCGTGAAAATAGACGTGGACCGCGAAAAAATCGCGCGTTACGGCATCAACGTCTCCGATGTCGAGGGCGTAATTCAGGCCGCGGTAGGCGGCCAAGCGGCCACGCAAGTGATTCAGGGCGAGCAGCTGTTTGACCTTGTAGTGCGCATGAAGCCTGAATATCGCTCGAGCACGCACGCTATCGGAAATTTGCTGGTGCCAACTCCTTCGGGGCAGCAGGTTCCGATTTCCGAGCTGGCCACCATCACTCAGGGCAATGGTGCGTCGTTCATTTATCGCGAGAATAATTCGCGTTACATCGGAGTTCAATTCAGCATCGAGGGGCGCGACCTGGCCCGCGCAGTGGATCAGGCGCAGAAGGCAGTGCAGTCTTCCGTCAAACTGCCGCAGGGCTACCGGTTGGACTGGGGCGGCGAATACAGCGAGTACGTCGCCGCACGACAACAGTTCGCGGTTATCGCCCCGCTCGCCGTTCTCCTGATTTTTACGATTCTGTTCGCGCTCTACGGCAATTTCAAGTTCCCGATCACCGTTCTCATCGGCGTGGTTATGACGGAACCAGTCGGGGCTTTGCTGGCACTCAAGCTTACGCATACAACGTTCAGCGTCTCTTCCGTTCTGGGGCTGCTCGTACTGATGGGCGTATCGGCCGAGACTGCGATCATCGACGTCTCGTATATCAATAAGCTGCGTCTCGAAGGATTTGGCATCCGCAAAGCCACGCTCGACGGATCGCTGATCCGCCTCCGGCCCATCATGATGACGGCGCTGGTCGCTTGCCTCGGCCTTCTACCCGCGGCGCTTTCCACCGGTGTGGGCTCGGACTCGCAGAAACCGTTTGCGATCGTCATTGTGGCGGGACTCGTCTCGCGGCTATTTCTGGGGCGGATCGTGAGTCCGGTGCTTTACCAAATGGTGGCGCGCGAAGGGGATGTTTTGCAGGTATGAGAGTGACATCATCCATTAAACGCTCGCAGCTGGCCACTCCGGCCGGACCATCGCCGCGGCGTGGTCTGATACGTCACCCTTTCGCGTCTAGCTGCGTCTAATTGGCTGATTGGTGGTATACGCTGGCGACTAGATGAACTCAGGTTCGAATTCGAGGCTCGGCACGTCGAGGCTGTTGGCGGTGTGCCTGGCGCTCCTCGCTCTACTGTTTATTACAGCGGAGTCGAGCCTCGCTCACAATCACGACGACACCTCTTCCGCGACATGCCCAGTCTGCCACATGGCGCAGCAAGCGCCCGTGCGGACAGCCGTCACCGTTAAGCTGCCGGTGCTTTTTGCGGTGGCTTGGCGCGTGCCGGGCGAAGTGCTCGCGCCGGAACTCGAGCAACTGCCTGAGGACAATCCCTCCAGGGCGCCTCCTTCGTACTCGGTCTAACCTCTCCGACAATCGTCATGCCGCTCCGCAATGCGGAGTGGCCCCTTTTCCACTCATACACCGGGCAGCCCGATTGGGCCGTTGCCCATCCCGTGGGAGGGACAAATGGATCGAGTCATTCGCTATTCCGGAATATTGGCATTCCTAGTTTTGTATCTTGGCGCGGTGACTTCCATTCGCGCACAGTCGTCCGGCACGTCAGGCAGCGTCGCCGGCACAGTTGTAGATCCATCTGGCGCCGTCGTGGTCGGCGCAACCGTCGAAATTCAGAATCCTGTGAGCGGCTTCAACCGCACCGGGACGACGGACAGCTCGGGAAATTTCATCATCCAGAACGTACCGTTCAATCCGTATCATCTGACCATCATGGCGACCGGCTTTGACGGATACTTTCAAGACGTCAGCGTTAATTCGACGGTTCCGATCCTCCTGAAAATCGCTCTCAAGATCACGGGTGCAACCACGTCGGTTCGGGTCGAGGCCTCAGGAGAAGACCTTCTCGAGACCGATTCCACGGCACATACGGACATAGATCGCGCGCTCTTCGAAAAGCTTCCGCTCGAGAGTGCGTCGTCCTCTCTCAGCTCTCTCGTCACGCTGGCGACGCCGGGAATTGCGGCGGATTCAAATGGGCTCTTTCATGGGCTCGGCGATCACGCGTCGAACTCGTTTTCCATCGACGATCAACCCATCACCGACCAGCAAAGCAAGGTGTTCTCGAATCAACTGCCGGTCGACGCCGTGCAATCCATGGAGGTGATCGAGGGCGCGCCGCCGGCCGAGTACGGCGATAAGACGAGCGTGATTATTGTGGTCACCACACGCTCGGGGCTGGGCGTGACGACTCCTCACGGTAGCGTCACATCTTCCTACGGCTCGTTCGGATCAACGAACGGTGGATTTGACTTGTCCTACGGCGGGCAGAAACTGGGGAATTTCATCGCGGTAAACGGGCTCGACACCGGGCGATTTCTCGACGGGCCGGAGTATGTGGTCACGCACGACAAAGGCAACGAAGCGAATGTGTTCGATCGCGTTGACTTCAAACCTTCGCAATCGGACACCATCAATCTGAATTTCGGCTATACGCGTTCTTGGTTTCAAACGCCGATTTCATACGACGCGCAAAACGCAACGGCATGGTCCGGAGTCGTCGTGCCCGCAATGTGCCCTATCGGGCAGATCGGTTCTTGTGGCGGCTTGGGGCCGAACGGCGAACCAGTCGGCTCACAGGATCAACGCTCGCAGATCAGGACGATTAATTTTGCGCCAGCGTGGACGCGTCTGATCAATTCGAACACCGTCCTCACGGCCGGCGCCTTTGTGCGGCAAGATCAATACAATTACTACCCAAGTGACAATCCGTTCGCCGATCTCACTCCCGATCTTCAACTCCAAACGGTGGGACAGAGCCGCAGACTAACGAATATCGGCGGCCGCGCGAGTCTGTCGTACGTGCGGGGCATAAACAACATCAAGGCCGGAATCATCTACGAAGACACGCTGCTGACGGAAAACGATCACATCGGAATCGTTGATCCGACGGCGAACGCAGTCTGCTTGTACGCCAACCTGTCTCCCGACACGAATCCTCTGCTAACGAATCCTGCCTCATGCACTGGGTTCCTGCAGCCGAACGCCGGGCAAGGGATCAACAATGGTGCTTCGATCCCCGCGTTTAATCCGCTGCTGGCGTGTTACGACTTGACGAGGATCGCGTCGTTGCCTGCCTCCGACGGTTGCCCCGCGTCCGCAAGCGGCATTTATACGTTCAACGGCACGGCCGGCATCAAGGAGCTCGCGCTTTACCTTGAGGACGCAATCACCAAGAACAATTGGACGTTCAACATCGGTCTACGCGGCGATATCTACGACGGGATCACCCGTCAAAATCAGCTCGAGCCAAGGCTCGGCGCCGCCTACAACGTGAAGCGGACCAACACCGTGCTGCGCGTCTCTTATGCCCGCACGCTCGAAACCCCGTTCAACGAGAACTTGGTGCTTGCCAGCGAAGGATGCCTGAACCCGGTTATCAACGCGATCGAGTCTTCGACCATTAGCCCGTGCGTGGCAACGACGCCGCTGAGGCCCGGATGGCGCAATGAATTCCACGCTGGCCTGCAGCAAGCTTTCGGAAAATATTTGGTGGTGGACGGCGAGTACATCTGGAAATACACACACGGAGCTTACGACTTCAGTGTGCTGGGCAATACGCCGATCACCTTCCCAATCGAATGGAGCCGCTCGAAAATTCCCGGATATGCGGTTCGCGCCACGGTGCCAAATTTCCACGGTCTCACGGCTTTCATCGTGTTCTCGCATGTGGCTGCGCGTTTCTTCGAACCGCAGGTCAGCGGGATCGGAGCCGCGCCTGTCGGAAGCGAAGTTTTCCGCATTGACCACGATGAAAACTTCAACCAAACAACCCACGTGCAATATCAGCCATGGAAGCGTGGACCGTGGTTTGGGTTCAACTGGCGCTACGACAGCGGCCTTGTTGCCGGCCCGGTTCCCTGCGTAGGAGGCAATTGCGCAAATGGGCCGAACGGTGGCGGACCGGACAATCTCGTGGATACGTCCATCATCACTCCCGATCAGCAGTTCGAAGCGGGATTGTTCTGCGGTCCGGTTCGCGCCACTCCGACAACTCCCATCAGTTCGAGTTTTGGCGTCAACCTGTGCCCTGGTTCGCAGTACGGCTCGACGCTGATCAACATTCCAGCGCCTGGCACCGAGAATGACGATCACAATCCTCCGCGCATCGCGCCGCGGAATCTGTTCGACATGGCGATCGGGCACGACAACCTCTTCAACGGCGACAAGTACAAGTGGAGCGTTCGTTTCACGGCGGTCAACGTGACGAACAAATACGCGCTCTACAACTTTTTGTCGACGTTCAGCGGCACGCACTACGTCTCGCCTCGTACCTTCACAGGCGAGATCGGTTTTCACTTCTAGACAACTATCGCAATTTAGGCACGTTGCACGGGATCATGCGTTCCGCGCAACGTGCGTGGCCCATTCGCTTCGACTCCGGCCGCGCGTCAGTATTGTAACAATTTTCTAGTTGACACTAGGTTTCAACTACGCTACCGTCTTGAGTCAGTTGATAATCATTATCAACTGGAATTTCTCTTTAGGGCGGTTCCTATCCAATGGGTGGGATCAGGTTAAGACGTCGGATTTCCCGGTTTCTGCTGCCTCTCGCGTTTTTCGTCTTGGCATGGACGGCCGCGGCTGGCGTCGGCGGGAGCATTTCTGGAACAGTCAAGGATCCCTCCGGCGCCGTGATACCCAAAGTCGCAGTGACAGCGACTAACATCGGCACCGATATCCGGCAATCCGCAGAGACTGACGGCAAAGGGGTGTACGTCTTCCCCGCTCTTGCGGTAGGCCGCTACGATCTTGAATTCGGACGGGCTGGCTTCAGGCCTTTTCGGCGCACGGGAATTGTTATAGACGCGAACTCTGCCTTGCTGGTGGACGCAGTATTAGAGGTGGGCACCCAGACGGACACCGTTACGGTGAGCGACACCGCAATTCACGCCGAGACATCCAGCACGCAGATGGGTGAGGTCATCACTGGCGCGAACATGACCGCTGTCCCGTTGCTTGGCCGAAGCTTCACTGACCTACTCGCTCTTCAACCCGGAGTCGTTCCCGCCACATCCATCACATCCGAAACCGTCCAGGACGTGGGGGCAAGCGCGTTTTCACCGTCGGGCGACCTGAATCCAGGCACCATATCAATTAACGGCCAGCGTGAATTCGCGAACGCTTTCATCGTCAATGGCAGCGACGTCGAAGAGGACGTCAATATGGGCACGGCGATTGTCCCGAACTTGGATTCCATCGCCGAATTCCGCATCCTCACAAATAATTTCGACGCTGAATACGGAGAATTCAGCGGCGGCCAGATCAACGTCATTACAAAGTCCGGAACAAATCAGTTTCATGGCGATGCTTTCGAATTTCTCCGCAATACCGATCTCGATTCGCGCAACTTCTTCTCACCGGCGCGCGGCGTGTACCAGCAGAACCAGTTTGGTGGAACGGTGGGAGGCCCGATCAAGCGTCAGAAAGTTTTTTTCTTCACCGATTATCAGGGGACGCGGCTGAAGCAAGGCGTTGACACTGGATTGATCCCAGTCCCATCTTTGCTGGAGCGGACGGGCGAGGTCGGTGCGCTATCCGGCACGGTGACTGGACTAAATTGGGCCAGCCTTTTGTCTAAGGAGTTGCACTACACGGTTTCGCCGGGAGAATCTTACTCGAGCGTTTTTCCGAGTGGCACGATTCCGCAAAGCGCGTGGTCCGCTCCGGCCCAGAACTTGTTGCAATACATTCCGAAGCCGAATCAATCCGGCAATCTCTTTTCGACTTCCGCGGTTGACCAGACCCTCGGCGACGACAAAGGCGCCCTGCGCATCGACGCCAATACGCATCTGGGACTGATCTCCGGCTACTACTTCATGGATTCCTTTTCCCAGAACAATCCGTATCCCACAGCACAGGGCGGAGCGAACGTGCCAGGGTTCAACGACCTGAACTTTGGCCGAGCGCAATTGTTGAGCCTGGGTGACACGATACTCAGCGGAACCGGAGTCAATGAATTTCACTTCAGCTATTTGCGCGACGCCACCGATCTGGGAGAGCCCGTTGGCGGCGTGGGCGTGAGTCTGGCGTCACAAGGCTTCGTCACCGGCGCGGGGACATCAGGTATTGTCCCGTTGTCGCCCCAAACCGTGGGAGTGGAGAGCGTCGCCTTCAACAATTTCACCATCGGCACGAATCCCAACAACCTCAGGCAAGTGAACAACACATTTCAATGGATCGACAATTTCTCAAAGGTCATCGGCGCGCACACCATCAAGGCGGGCGTGGAAATCCATTACGACCAGGTCAACACATTCCCGATTGCCCAGTTCAACGGAAGCTTTTTGTTTTTCGGCAGCGAGACGGGATCGGACTTCGCCGACTTCCTGTTGGGCATTCCAAGCCAGTACAACCAGAGTGAACTGCAGTCCTTCTATGGCCGGAACAGATACGCGGCCGTCTTCGCGCAGGATAGTTGGCGGCTGAAATCCAATCTCACGCTGAATTACGGCCTGCGCTGGGATCGCATCGAGCCGTGGTATGAAAAGTACAACCAACTGAGCGTATTCGAACCGGGTAGACAATCGGTAGTCTTTCCTGGCGCGCCCGCGGGCATCTTGTTCCCTACCGATCCCGGAGTCTCCCGCACGTTGGCGCCGCCGGGGAATCTCGATTTCGCCCCTCGCATCGGCTTGGCGTATTCACCGACCGCCGGCCGCGACACTGTTCTCGGAAAAATTCTCGGAGGCCCAGGGAAGTCGAGCGTGCGGGCCGGCTTCGGCCTTTACTACACGGCGATTGAAGCGCTGACGATCGGCGTCTTGAGCGCGAACGCGCCTTACGGAACCACATACTCGAGCCCCGCTCCGCCGTTGTTCGCCACGCCTTTCATCACCGCCTCGACGGGAAAGAATCGCGGCCAGCACTTTCCCGCGCAACTCGCTCCCCTGGACAGCTCGGCAAGCCATCCCGATCCCAACGTGGACTGGTCGCAATACGAACCGATCAGCGGGATTCCTGCTTACCCTCCCTCGAACCGCATTCCGTACACCGAGGAATACATGCTGTCGCTCGAACGCCAGTTGAATTCCAACACGCTGCTCAGCGTCAGTTATGTGGGAACGCAAGCGCACCGCCTTCTGGTTCTCATCGAGGCAAATCCGGGTGATCCGGCGCTCTGCCTCAGTCTCAGCGAGCCGAGTGACGTGATGCCCGGCACACCAACGTGCGGGCCCTTCGGTGAGAGCAACGTATTCACGACCGCTTCGGGCCAGGTAATCAACGGAACGCGAGGGCCGCTCGGGCCAAATTTCGGAAGCGACGCTGACCAAGCGACGATTGGCAATTCTAGTTACAACGCGCTGCAACTCAGCCTCCGCCATACCAGCGGACGCCTGCAATTCTTTGCGGGCTACACGTTCAGCAAATCGATGGACCAGGCTTCGAACGTGGGTGAACAAGTTAATCCGATAAATCCCGCGCTCAGCAAAGCTCTCTCCGCGTTCGACGTGAAGCACAACTTCGTCATCAGCTACAACTACGAACTGCCCATTGACCGCCTCTTCCGCACGGCAAACCGCTGGACTCATGGCTGGGCAATCTCGGGCATCACTCGTTTCAGCAGCGGCTTTCCCGTGACGCTCTTCAACTATGGCGATAACTCGTTGTTGGGCGCCGAACCGAACGGCATCAACAACTTTGGCGTGGACGAGCCTGATTTCACTCCAGGGCCGCTCGATCTCAATCACAATCCTCGCAACGGGCAGCCCTATTTCAACACTTCGCTATTCAGCCTGCAGCCGCTCGGCTCGCCCGGAAATTCGCCGCGCCGCTTCTTCTACGGTCCCGGCATCAACAATTTCGACATGGCATTGCTCAAGACTGTGCGATTGAAAGAATCCACATCGCTGCAATTTCGCCTCGAAGCATTCAACGTCTTTAATCACGCCCAGTTCTATGGCCCGGCGTCGGTGGACGGCAACATCAACAGCACTACGTTCGGACAAGTCGTAAGCGCGGCGCCCCCGCGTCTGATGCAGGCGGGTGTGAAGCTGGAGTTCTGAAGTGGAACCATCGGCGCGGCGATGACGCTTGTGTTTGGTTAAGCATCTTCAAAAGTCCACATCTTCCCGAAATTGTTGCGCCGATAATTCCTGTTACAATTAGGCGTGGAGGCGGCCTGCGAAGCGGGTGACGGTGTGACGGCCTATTTGAACCAACACTGGATCCCTGGGAGCCCCCGTCGTCCTGCCCTTGTGCAATCCTCGCTGGGTAACCGGCTCGGGAAGCCTTAAAGCAGGCGCAGGGCGCCCACCTATTACGTGGGGTTCAGGGTCTAGCATCGCACGGCCAAGTGGACGCCTCCTTTCATTCTCAGTACGAACTTGAATAAGCTCGCGGTCGGATTCAGTTAGGCGCCGCGCGGATTGTGAACCCTTTCCATGCGCATTCTGTTTGTCGGTGATGTGGTCGGCTCGCCCGGTCGTAAGATTATTCACGACCATCTCGCGGATACGGTCGCGCAGAGGAAAGTCGATCTCTGCATTGTGAACGGTGAGAACGCCGCGTCGGGCTTCGGCATCACGCCGCGGCTAGCCGAGGAATTATTCGCCGCAGGGGCGGAAGTCATCACCGGCGGCAACCACATCTGGGACCGCAAGGAAATCCTCGACTATTTGCCTCACGAGCCTCGATTGATCCGCCCCGCCAATTTTCCACCGGGCGCGCCTGGCAGCGGGCTCTACGTCGGCAAGGCAAAAAATGGAGTGGATTATGCGGTGCTCGATCTCCAGGGCCGCACTTTCATGCCGGCGCTTGATTGCCCATTTCGCGCGGCCGAGCGCGAACTTGCGCGCGTTCCGGAAAATGTAAAGGTGATCGTCGTGGACATCCATGCTGAAGCCACGTCGGAAAAGCAGGCGATGGGATGGTTTCTCGACGGCAAAGTCTCCGTGGTGCTCGGCACGCACACACATGTGGCCACTGCCGATGAGCGCGTGCTTCCTGGCGGTACGGCATACATCACCGACGTTGGAATGACGGGCCCGCACGATTCCGTCATCGGCATGGACAAGGTCGGAATCATCCAGCGCTTCCTCGATGGAATGCCGGCGCGGTTTTCCGTGCCTGAAGGCGACGTCCGCATGAACGCTGTTCTCATTGATGCGGACGAGTCAACGGGCCACGCTCGATCGATCGAACGTGTCGTGCTTCGCCTGGCATGAAGCGATAGCTTGCAAGCAACGCGCCTCAGGTTGCGGGCATCTTTTGCGTCAGGAGCCTCTATAATTTCCCGGTCCATGATCAAGCGTCTCGCCGCACGTGTCTCGGTGTCTCTGATCCTCGTTATCGCCCTTGCCGGCGTCGCGAAGCTCGCGAATTTGCGCGCGCAGGAGCTCGATATCGAACTCAGTTCCACCGCACATCTGCTGCCGGATGTGGGTTCCGGCCTTCGCGCCATTCATCGGGATTCAGCGGGACGCTACTACGTGCTGACGGCGCCGGGTACAGTCATTTCAATCTATGCGGCCGACGGACAATTGGCGGGAAAAATTCCCGCCATCACGACAAAGGAAGCGTCGCTACTCGATGCCGCGGACTTCGACGTTGATTCGTCAGGCCGCGTCGTCGTCGCCGACCGCGGAGCGAATGCAATCAAGATATTCAACGCTGCCGGGCACGATCAGAATTCGTTCCCGGTTACCGCTCCGAGTTCTGTCGCGGCTCTCTCTTCGGGTGAGATCGCCGTATCGAGTTTGCACTCCAGGAAGCTCTTGGAAATTTACGACAAAGATGGAAAGTGGCTGAGGAATTTCGGCGAACGCACAAATCTCGCGGAACATTCTGAATTGAACCGGAGCCTGAATCTCGGCAAGCTCATCGCCGATCCCGCGAATCATCTTTACTACGCATTCAGCTATTTGCCGGAACCGACGGTGCGCCGCTACGATCGCCTCGGTAACTCCACTCTCGAGATTTCATTGAGCACACTTGAATTCGCACCTGTCGCGGAGGCCACCCGCCACCAGATTTCGGAGCAAGATCAAAAAACTGGAGCGCCGATTTTCAAGCGGGTGATCAACGCGGTTGGCGTGGATCCGCAATCGCTGGATATTTGGATCGCGATGGGCGATGAGTTGACGCATTTCGATCGCGAAGGTTCGCGCCGCGGCGAAACGTACCGCACATACACAGCCGAGGGCGAGCGCATGGTGCCGATCTCCATCATCGTTGAGCCCGATCATCTCATCCTCGCGGCCGATCCGATCGGCGTGTACGTGTTCCCGCGTCCCGACAAGGCTCCTGGCATCGCTCCTGAAAAAACAGAAGAAAAACCGGCCGCCGCAGACAAAAAACCTTGAGTTGGATCAAAGTCTTCTGGGGAAAAATTCCCATTGGAATCCAAGAATTCAATTGACATCTTCGCGAATGGCCTTCTGGCGCGATGTATTTCTCATCCTGTGCCTTGTGGAAAACCTGTGAATTGCTTGTGAACGCTGTGGACGGTCCTCTCTCAGTTTTCTCTTGCTCCGGGAGATTCTTTTAGGCAGAATCCCGCCTCGCGTTCGCTGACGTCTCTCGAAAGGTTTCACTCCTCGGACGGTGGAAGTGGCTTCGGGCGTGTTGCCGCTCAGCCGAGTCAGAACGCCAGGTCCAATCAGGTCGCGTGATCGCTGGATTTCCACAACATTATCCACAGCGGTGGAAATGGTCGGAAGGGTTGATGTCCGCATGAATCAGTGGGATCGAATACTCCACCACGTGGAGCGTCGGGTTAACCCACATAGTTTTAACACTTGGTTCCGTCCCACTCGTCTTGAAATCGTCGAGGAGGGTAAGCTACTGGTTCGCGTCCCCACGCGCCTTTTCCGCAAGCGCCTGACGGAGACCTATGGTGACGTCATCCAGGCCGTCCTCGTGGAGCTGAGTCTCACGGACCTGCGCATTGAATATTTGTGCTCTGACCAGGAAGCAGCTGACACCCTGCCGACGCAGCAGGCGCGCCTCGATTTTGATTCGGTGACCCACCAGCTGAATCCGCGCTACACTTTTGAGAGCTTCGTAGTTGGCGCGTCGAATCAATTTGCACAGGCCGCCGCATTGGCGGTAGCCGAACAACCTTCGAAATCGTATAACCCGCTCTTCCTCTACGGCGGGGTTGGCCTCGGCAAGACGCACTTGATGCAGGCGATCGGCCACTCGCTAAAGAAACGGAATCCAGCACTGCGGCTCACCTACGTCAGCGCCGAGAAATTCACAAACGAAGTTATCGCCTCGCTGCGCTTCGATCGCATGAGCAGTTTCCGCGATCGCTTCCGGACCATGGATGTGCTCATGGTGGACGATATTCAGTTCATCGCCACGCGCGAGCGGACCCAGGAAGAATTCTTTCACACTTTCAACGCGCTCTACGACCAGCAGAAGCAGATCGTGATTTCGTCCGATTGCCCGCCGAAAGATATTTCCTCCATCGAAGAGCGACTCTGCTCGCGATTTGAATGGGGGCTCATCGCCGATATCCAGCCGCCCGATCTCGAAACGAAGATCGCCATCCTCCAAAAGAAGGCGGAGAGCGAGCGTATTCGTCTGGACGACGACGTCGCTGAGTACATCGCGCGCTCAATTAAATCCAACATTCGCGAGCTCGAAGGCGCGCTAATCCGCCTGATCGCCTACTCATCGCTCACCGGCGCCGACGCCAGCCTGTCCACCGCGCAGCAAGTTCTGAAGAACATCATCGAGTTGCAGGAAAAGAAAGTCACCATCGATCAAATCCAGAAGCGCGTCGGAGAACATTTCGGGCTGCGCCCTCAGGATTTGAAGGTTCGATCCAATTCGAAGGTAATCGCTTTCCCGCGCCAGGTGGCAATGTTCATCGTCAAGAAGCTCACGTCGGCGTCGCTCCCGGAAATCGGGCGTCAATTCGGCGGGAAGCACCATACGACCGTGTTGCATTCGATCAACAAGATCGAAAATCTCCGCCGGACCGACAAAGAACTCAGCCGCACGATCAATCGGCTGCTCGATTCCTTTGGATAGAATCGGCTTTCGCTTCGCCTCCAATGCTAAACCGCCGCGAGAAGTTTGCGCTCTTCCGGTGTTGATAACTGTGTGGAATAGATGTGGGCGTGCTGTGAGTCCCGTGAGCAACCAACCGTCATCACGCAGTTTGGGTTCGCGCGACCGGGTTTATCCTCACAGTTCGCGTCCTGTGCACGGAATATCCTTTGCGTAACTGCGTCCGACGAGTCGCCTTACGGGGATATCCGAAGTTTCCACAGGCGCGGCGACGACGGCGGGTTCTATACTTTATACTGAAATGAAAAAGCTGTAGAGTAGGCCCTACAACATGAGCTCAACTGGAACGCAGATCGGCAAAGAAGCGGCACGAGGACAAACCGATATGGAATTTAGTGTGAAGAAGTTCGACCTTCTTGCGGAGCTCGAACTGACGCAAGGCGTCGTCGAGCGAAAGACCACGATCCCGATCTTGTCGAACCTTCTTTTTGAAGCGAAGGGAAACCGGCTTTCCATCACGGCGACCGACCTCGAGCTGAGCATTCGAACCTCCTGCGACGCGAAGGTGAAGAAAGAGGGCTCCGGAACAATTCCGGCCAAGAAACTTTACGATCTCGTGCGCCTCTTGCCCGACGAAGAGATCCGCTTCAAATTGATCGAGAACCACTGGATTCAGATCCTCTCCGACCGCAAGTCTTACAAACTCGTCGGCATGTCGAAGGAAAATTTTCCGGCGCTGCCCGGCTTTCCGCACGCGCTCGTGAAGATTCCGGCGGCTCTGTTGAACGATCTGATCGCCAAGACCACATTTGCAATTTCACTCGAAGAGTCGCGCTACACGCTGAATGGCGCGCTGCTTGTGCTGAAACCGGAGTCGGTCACGATGGTCGCCACTGACGGGCACCGCCTGGCGATGGTCGAAAACACGCATAAGCTCGAAGGGTTGAGCGCTGAAGTGCGCGTTCTTGTCCCGAAGAAAGCCATGACGGAAATCCAGCGTCTGGCTGCGGATTCCGACGACACCGCGACCGCCGATTTCGCTCAGGATGAAAGCCACCTCTTTTTCCAGATTGGCCGCCGGCTCCTCACGTCGCGCAAGCTCACCGGCCAGTTTCCGAATTACGAAGCCGTGCTGCCGCGCGACGCAAACAAGACCGTCGTTCTCGAGCGCAGTGAATTGCAGGACGCACTGCGCCGCGTCTCGCAGCTTGCGGACCGGCGCTCACGCGCCGTGAAGTTCGTCCTCGCGAAAGAAGGAATCGAAATATCGGCGTCGAGCCCGGAATACGGCGAGGCCAAGGAAGCCATCGAGAAGGAATATAAAGGCGAGCCTCTGGCCATCGGCTTCAACGCGCAATACATTTTGGATTTTCTCGCAGCAGCCGCGGATGGCCCAATCGCCTTCGAGCTGAAGGACGAGCAGTCCGCCGGCCAACTCCGTCCACTCGCTGATGAATCCAGCCGCTATCGCTACGTCGTCATGCCCATGCGCATCTGATGCCGCGCAAATCGGCTGAATGAATTTACGCGCCGTCGCCAAAATGGCTCTTCCGCAGTTCCCGCCAACAGCTTAGACTTTTCCTACCTGCATACCTAGGGGGGTCTCGCCGATGAGCGGAAGTGTGGTCTCAATTCACATCACTCGCACGGCCGGATCTCCGATGGAGTCCATTCAATCCGTGAACGCCGTCGCGGGCCGCGGCCTCGAAGGCGATCGCTATTTCACGGGAGAGGGAACCTTTTCCTACAAAGATGCCGCGTCACCGGACGCGCCGTCTCGCGAGGCGACGCTGGTCGAAAGCGAATCCGTCGATGCGTTGAATCTACAGCTCGGCACGAATTTTTCCGCGGGAGAGATGCGGCGAAACATAGTCACGCGCGGTATCGCGCTGAATCATCTCGTGGGACGTGAATTCCAGGTAGGCGGGGTGTGGCTGCGCGGCATTCGCCTTTGCGAGCCATGCGACCACCTTGAGAAGCTGACGCGCAAAGCACTCAAGTCCGTGATGCTGCATCGTTGCGGTTTGCGCGCGCAAATTGTTGGGAGCGGAGTTCTTCATCCGGGCGACGCGATCGTTATTCCAGAGTCTGCCGAAGAAACCAATAAAAAAGTTATCCGCCGCTACTACGAAGGATTGTGGAACGCGTGGAATTTCGACAAGGCGGCCGAACTTCTTTCGGCCGAGATTGTTTTTCGCGGCTCGCTGGGCACGGAAACGCAAGGCCGCGAAGCGTTCTGCGAATACATGCGCGAGATGCGCCGTGCTTTCCCGGATTTTCTCAACTCCATCGTGGATCTGATCGCCGAAGGCGACGAAGTTGTGGCGCGTTTGGAGTACACCGGCACGCATAGCGGCGAACTTTTCGGCATCGCGCCGACGGGCCGCCAAATCACATATCAAGGCGCCGCTTTCTTTCAGATTTCAGACGGATTGGTGACGCAAGGCTGGGTTCTTGGCGATCTTTTGAGCTTGCTGAAATCACTTGGAGGGCGCACTTTACCATAAAGTTACCTCAGTCGGGAAAACTGCCACCCGGCCGCCCAAAGAACGCCTGCAAACAGATGAAAATAAACGACATTATCGCCCCCGCCGAGCGAAAATCGCCTTGTGAATTACCCCTCATTTCGGGTACAATTTAGCTGTTCGATACGGGCCATTTGGAGCTCCAGGCCAGCACTCGAACATATCTGAGTTCGTCGAGAATCAAGCGCCTCCCCGATGAAAATCGGGCAACGCCAGGGCGCTCTCGGCAACGAAGCCGGAAGCTTTCTCCGCGAGAGAAAGAATCTTCGCCGCGTCCCTCCGGCATGCCGGAGTGGGACGGGATGAAGCAATGAATACCCTTCGAGCCCGGCACGCAATGGCTGGGCCAATGGGCAAGGCTTGAGTCGATTTCCTCCCACCGACAGCCTTCCCCTGCACGCAACTGAGGAGAAGTTCGAATATGGCTGATAAGGAAACCACGCCCGCCAAGGGCCCTGGACACACGTACGACGCTACGTCCATTAAAGTCCTCGGCGGCATAGAAGCCGTGCGCAAGCGCCCCGCGATGTACATCGGTTCCACGGGCGAGCTCGGATTGCACCATCTTGTCTGGGAGGTCGTGGACAATTCCGTGGACGAAGCTCTCGCCGGCTACTGCGATGAGATCAACGTCACCGTCCACGAAGACAATTCCGTAACTGTCCTCGACAATGGCCGCGGCATTCCCGTGGACATGCACGCGACCGAGAAGAAGCCCGCCGCCGAAGTCGTCATGACGGTGCTGCACGCGGGCGGAAAATTCGACACCGACACATACAAAGTTTCCGGCGGTTTGCATGGCGTCGGCGTTTCGGTTGTCAACGCGCTCTCCGACTGGCTCGATCTCGAGATCATGCGCGACGGACAGGTGTTCGAGCAGTCCTACGAGAAGGGTGTTCCGACATCGAAGCTGAAAGTTACAGGTAAAACGCGCAAGACCGGAACAAAAGTCACATTTCACCCTGACCCATCTATTTTTACGGAGATGGTGTTCAGCTTCGACACGCTTTCACAGCGGCTGCGCGAACTCGCGTTTCTCAATAAGGGGCTGAAGATCACGCTCGATGACGAGCGCAATAACAAAAAAGCCGAATTCCGCTTCACCGGCGGCATCGCCGAATTCGTAAAGCACCTCAATCGCGGCAAGCAGACGCTCCACGATTCGCCCATCTACTTCGAGGGCAAGCGCGATACCACCGACGTCGAAATCGCGCTGCAATACAACGACAGTTACACCGAAAACGTCTTCGCCTTTGCCAACACCATCAACACCGTCGATGGCGGCACGCACATCTCGGGCTTCCGCTCGGCGCTGACGCGCACCATCAATTACTACGCCGGCTCTTTTGGAATGTTGAAGGATCAGAAAGACCAGGTTTCGATCACGGGCGACGACGTGCGCGAGGGCCTCGTTGCCGTGGTTTCCGTGAAACTTCCCCAGCCTCAATTTGAAGGGCAGACCAAGGGCAAGCTCAATAGCGACATCAAGGGCTCGGTCGAGCAACTCGTCAACGAGCGCCTCGGCGAATACTTCGACAAGCACTCTTCGATTGCGCGGAAAATCATCGGCAAATGCATTGATGCCGCGCGCGCGCGCGAAGCCGCCCGCAAGGCTCGTGAACTTACTCGCCGCAAATCCGCGCTCGATTCGAGCGGCCTGCCCGGCAAGCTCGCCGATTGCCAGGAGCGCGATCCCGCCCGCTGCGAAATCTTCCTCGTCGAAGGCGAGTCCGCCGGCGGCTCGGCCAAGGGCGGGCGCGACCGCCGCTATCAGGCGATCCTGCCCCTCAAGGGCAAAATCTTGAACGTCGAAAAGGCGCGGTACGACAAGATGCTCGGCCACGAAGAAATTCGCGCCATCATCACTGCGCTCGGCACCGGCATAGGCAAGGATGATTTCGACGCCGCAAAGCTGCGCTACCACAAAGTAATTCTCATGACCGACGCGGACGTGGACGGCAGCCACATTCGCACGCTTCTTCTCACATTCTTCTTCCGCCACATGCGCGAACTGATCGAGAAAGGACACATCTACATCGCGCAGCCGCCGCTCTATCGCGTCAAGCGCGGAAAGATGGATCGCTACATCCGAGACGAACGCGAGTTCTCGGGCGAATTGATGAAGCGCGCCACGGAGGAACACGTCGTGAAGGGAAAAGACGGTAAGACGCTCGAAGGCGCCGCGCTCACGCAATTCCTTTTGAACGTCCAGGAATACGCGCAGGTTGCCGCAAAACTTGCCCGGCGCTTGCGCGAGCCCGGACTTATCGAACTGCTAGCCGAGAGCGACATCGAAAAGAAAACGGATTTTGGAGACAAGAAGAAACTCCAGGAACTCGTCAAGGCCATCGAGAAGGCCAAGCTGAAACTCGAAACCAAAATTGAATTCGACGAAGAGCACAGCCTGCACGAGCTGGTTCTGACAAATGGTGGCGAGCGCCGCATCAACTGGGCTTTAGTGGCCACTTCCGAGTACAAGCGCTTGCGCGCGCTGCGCCAATCGATCGAAACGCTTGATCGCCCGCCGTTCACCATCACGCACAATGGCGACAAGGTCGTAAAAGAAGATTCGCTCGGCGTGCTGGCCTACGTTATGGAAGACGCAAAAAGTGAATTCACGATTACGCGATTCAAAGGCCTCGGCGAGATGAACCCGCAACAACTTTGGGAAACGACGATGAACGCCGACATGCGCACGCTCCTCAAAGTGAAGCTCGACGACGCCATTGCCGCCGAACACATTTTCGCCACGCTGATGGGCGAGAACGTCGAGGAACGCCGCAAATTCATCGAGGAAAACGCACTTGAAGTCGTGAATCTCGATATTTAGGGCGGGGAGGCGCTGTGCCCCGAGTATCACGGAAGTCGGAACCGAAATCCGGACGGCCGGCGATGCCGAAGGGTTACGGCATCCACGCTGGCGCGAAAGGCCTGGTCGCGTGGAGCGAAGTCACGGCGCGACTCGAGAAATCAAAGAACTACTGGATTGGCTCGACGCGGCCCGAGGGTAAGCCGCACGTGATGCCGGTCTGGGGTGTGTGGGTGAATGGCGCGGTTTGCTTCGGCACGGATCGCACTTCGCGCAAAGCGCGAAACCTGCAAGCCAATCCCGCCGCGACGGTGAATCTCGAGAGCGGCGACGAAGCGGTGATCATCGAAGGCACGGTGCGCGAGATTACCGATGCCAAGGAAATCGTGGCGATCGATGCGGCGTACGTGAAGAAATACAAAATGAAATTAACCGAAGCGCCCGGCATTCCGTACATCGTCGCCATCGAACCGCGCATCGTGTTCGCATGGCACGAGCACAATTTCCCAGAGTCGGCCACGCGCTGGCGGCTCGCGCAGCAATGAAATATCAATTGAACTGGAAGACGCTGCCGGGATTGAAAGGCCTCTCGTGTTCCAGTTTCACGGCCGCGCCAACCAACGCGCCGAATATGGAGCAAGGGGTCGGGTTCGAATGCACCGATGAAGGCGAGTGCGCGGATTTGCTGCTGCGACTCGAAGCGCATTTCGGACCGCAACGATTTTCGAACAACGCGTCGGCCTTCGAGTCCGTCAAGGCGTACGTGACGGACTGGTCCGCGCGAAGAAATTCAGAAGCAAACGAATCCAAATAACGAGGATTGAATGGCTGACGAAATCAATCAATCGATAATGACGCCGGTGGATATCGAAGCGGAGATGCGCAAGTCGTATCTCGACTACGCCATGAGCGTAATCATCGGCCGCGCGCTGCCCGACGTCCGCGACGGCTTGAAGCCCGTGCACCGCCGCATTCTCTTCGGCATGTACGAGCTGGGCCTCACTTCCACGAAGCCCTACCGCAAGTGCGCGAAAATCGTTGGCGAAGTTCTCGGCAAGTATCACCCTCACGGCGACACGCCCGTCTACGATGCGCTCGTCCGCCTCGCGCAGCAATTCAACATGCGCTATCCCCTGATCGACGGCCAGGGCAATTTTGGATCTGTGGACGGCGATCCACCCGCGGCGATGCGGTACACCGAAGCTCGACTTTCGAAAATCGCCGAAGAAATGCTCGCGGACATCGAAAAGGACACGGTTGATCACGTCCCCAATTTCGACGAGAGCACCGAAGAACCCACAGTCCTCCCGACAAAAATACCGAACCTTCTCGTCAACGGATCGACCGGTATCGCCGTCGGCATGGCCACGAATATCCCGCCGCACAATCTCAGGGAAACCATCGAAGCGGCGATTCTCTTGATCGACGAGCCTGAAGCGGGGCTCAAAAAGATCATGAAGCTCGTCCCTGGTCCGGACTTTCCGACCGGCGGATACATCTACGGCCGCGAAGGCATCGAGCAGGCTTACAAGACGGGCCGTGGGACGTTCCAAGTTCGTGCGAAGGCTGCAATTGAGCAGCGCGGCAAGGATCGCCAGGACATCGTCGTCACCGAACTTCCGTACCAGGTGAACAAATCCCGCCTGATCGAGCACATCGCCGAGCTGATCCAGAACAAGAAAATCGAAGGCATCGCCGACATTCGCGACGAAAGCGACCGCGACGGCATGCGCATCGTCATCGAAGTAAAGCGCGACGAAGAGCCGAAGCTTATCCTCAACCATCTCTTCAAGCACACCCAGATGCAGGAATCCTTCGGAATGATCCTGCTCGCGATTGTCGGCGGCCAGCCGCGCGAATTGGGGCTCGTGGAACTGCTCAGGCTGTTCATCGAGCATCGCGTGGACGTGGTTCGCCGGCGCACGCAATACGAACTGCGCAAAGCGGAAGAGCGCGAGCATATTTTGGTCGGCTATCACATCGCGCTCGATCACATCGACGACGTCATCAAGATCATTCGCGGATCATCAAGCCGCGCGAACGCCCGGCAGAACTTATTCGACTTCTTCGAAAACAGATCCGTGCGCGTGCTCGTCGGCGCAAGAGAAACGACGATTCGCGGCGTCAAGCTCGACGCAAAAAAATACGCGCTCGCCGCTGCGCGAGGCGAGACCGTCGGCCTCAGCCTCATACAAATCGACGCCATCCTCGAGCTGCAACTCCACCGGTTGACGCAACTCTCCGTTGACGAAATCCTGAAGGAACTCGCCCAAATCCGCGAGCGCATCGCCGAACTGCGCGAAATTCTTGGGAGCGAGAAGAAACTCCGCAACGTCATCGTGGTCGAATTGCGGGAGATGGTGAAACTTTACGGCGATGATCGCCGCACGCAAATCGTGGACCGCGTTGAAGAGATCAAGCTGGAAGACTTGATCAAAGACGAAGAAATGGCCATCACGGTCAGCCACGCCGGCTACGTGAAGCGCACTTCGGTGGATGTCTATCGGCACCAATCGCGCGGAGGTAAAGGCCGCATCGGCGCGCGAACGCGCGAAGAGGATTTCGTTGAGCACTTCTTCGTGGCTTCGGCGCACAGCTATATTCTGCTTTTCACCACGAAGGGCCGCATCTACTGGCTCAAGGTTTACGAAATTCCAGAGGCCGCGGCCGCAACGCGCGGTAAGGCCATTTCGAGCCTGGTGCGTTTCCAGGAAGGTGAGCGGCTCACCGCGGTTGTGTCCGCAAGAAATCTGGAAGAGCAAAGCCGCTACGTCTTCCTCGCCACCAAAAACGGCACGGTGAAAAAGACCGAGCTCGCAGAGTTTTCAAACCCGCGTCCGTCCGGCATTATCGGGATCAATCTGGACTCGGACGACGAGCTGATTGGCGCGAAGCTGACCGATGGCAAACAGATGATTTTCCTTGCCAGCCGCGACGGCCAGGCCATCCTCTTCCGCGAGACCGAAGTTCGCCCGATGGGACGCGCCGCCTCCGGAGTGAACGGGATGGATCTCGCCAAGGACGATTTCGTCGTGAGCATGGACGCCGTTCAGCCAGACTTCGGAATTATCGAGAAGGAGTACAAGAAAACGACTCAAAATCTCGACGAGCTCGAGAGCGATCAGATTCGAGACTCACTCACCTCGCTCATGCTCACCGTTGCAGAGAAAGGCTACGGCAAGCGCACGCCGCTCGCGGAATATCGCGTCACGTCGCGCGGCGGTAAAGGCGTGATCAATCTCAAGTCCACAGAACGCAATGGCGCCGTCGTCGCCGCATTGCAGGTGAAGGAAGACTCAGACGTGATGATCATCACTGGCCAGGGCAAAGTCATTCGCGTCCATTCCGGCGAGATTCGCGAAGCCGGCCGTTCGACGCAGGGCGTTCGCCTCCTGCGTCTCGAGGAAGGCGATCGCGTAGTAGCCGCCGCCGCAGTCCTAGAAGAAGTAGCCGGCGAGCCGGAACCGAAGGCCTGAGAGTATCCATGCGGGGCGGCGCAGAACGTTCTCTTGTCCGCGCCACGCGCAGAACCACGTCCTCTACGTCGGTGGCGGCAGGTAATACCCCGGCCGGGTGCGGAGTTTCACGCCCGGCCGGTCCACCGTCACCTTGATTTCGTGGAATCCGGAAGGCTCGTCGCCGGGCGGCCGGTAGCCGAGCGTATATTGCGCGTGCAGTTCCCCGCCGATTTCATCCATAGCTTTCTCGATTGAGCGGTCCTTCATCGTGGCGATGTGTCGCCCCCCGGTCGCCAGGGTCGCCACCTCGAGCGCGTGGTTCTTCACGGTGTTCAATGCGTGCTGCACCACCCAAACCGCCAGCGACATTAGATCAATATTTCCGCCCTGCGCGGCCGCTTCGTTATCTGGTGTTTCCGGAACACCCGGCGGCAACGGCACCGGAAAAGTCCCCGGCGGGCCGATCGAAGGAGCCGAATATTGACGTGGTTGGCTGCGAACTTCAGCGGCGGTTGTGCTCAGACCAATGGTGTAAATCGTGACGTTGGCAAGCTCAGCCTCGCGCAGAGCAACGCCGAGTTTCGTCGAGCTTCCCGTATCCTCCGCTTCGCCCACGATGAGAAGAATTCGCCGCATGCGCGGAGGCTGTTCGGCCAGCAGCGCAACTCCCCTTGCGATCCCGTCGTAAAGCTTGCTGCCAGACGTCCCCATCTGCAGTTTGTGCACTGCATTCTCTATTGCGTCCTCATCCCCCGTGAAATTCTGCCGGATTTCCACCGTATCGTCGTAGCTGAGCACCGCGGCATCGGCCGTCGGGCCCATCACGGTCTGCGTGAAAACGATCCCCGATTGCCTGACGGCGGGGAGAAGCGCTTCGACTCGCGAACTTGTTTCCACGAGCAGCGCAATGGCGAGAGGATCTCCGCCAAGATCGAAATGATCGATCGTCTGTTCGGCCCCGTTGTCGAAAACGTGGAAGTCTTTTTGTTCAAGATTGAGCACGAGCTCGCCGTCCCTGTCGCGAGCCGTCACGGGCGCTGTGATTTCGGTGACGCGAACTCGTATCGGCTTCTGCTGCGGCGTTCCCGGCCGCGGTGCCGGACTTTCCGGTAAATTCGTTGGAGGTTTCTGAGGAGCCGCATTCGGCGGCGGATGGATTGGTCCGGAAGGTTCCTGCGCACGCGCAGTCGTTGATACCTCAAGCAGCGCGGCAAAAACGAGAAGAATAAGCCAACGCGTTCGATGCCTTCGAATCCCCATCGGCGATACTGTATCTGATTCGCGCCCAACGGAGCGTGTTGCATCGAAAGCTCCGAACCGCCCCCGGCTCGACTGGCATGTCTGGCTTTGGGCGCGGCCTTCTCCTAGAATGCCTGATTCGGTTCCTTACAGGAGGAAGCATGAGCCGTCCGCGGTATCTTCCGATGGCGAAGCTCGCGTACCACGACGAAGCCTTCATGGAAAGCCTGCCTGCTCGTCCCTTGCGTATCATGGCCGAGTACCTCGACCCACTCTCGCGAATCCGCCGGGAAAACATCACCGACACCATCGTGATGTTCGGCTCGGCGCGAATCAAATCGCGCGAGGAAGCGCTTTCTGCGTTAGGTCACTTGAAGAGAGCTTCGAGGCGGACACAGCAAACGGCGGATTGGCATCGAAAAATGGCCTCGGCGAAGCGAGAGCTCGCAATGTCTCGATACTACGAAGACGCGCGCGAGCTCTCCCGCCGCATCACGGAATGGGCTATGACGCTCGGATCAGACCCGCGACGTTTCGTAATTTGCTCCGGCGGCGGGCCGGGCATTATGGAAGCGGCCAATCGCGGAGCGCACGAAGCCGGCGGCACCTCGATCGGACTGAGCATTCAACTTCCCCACGAACAGCGGCCGAATCGTTACATCACCCCCGAGCTGAATGTCTGCTTTCATTATTTCTTCATGCGCAAACTCTGGTTCGCGCAACTGGCGAAAGCCCTGATCGTTTTTCCCGGCGGGTTCGGCACGATGGACGAATTGTGGGAAATGCTGACGCTGCTGCAGACTGGAAAACTCTCGTCGCATCACCTGATCTTGATTTACGGTCGGCAATATTGGGACAAAGTGATCAATTGGAAAACCATGGTCCAAGCGGGAACAATGAACGAACGCGAAATGAAACTCTTGAAATTTGCGGATACGGTGGATGAGGCCTTCGACAGATTGCGTGCGGATCTCAAGCACCATCACTTGCCTGCCACCGATTGGCCAGGGATTACTCGGAAGGCGCGCGAGGCTCGTCCGCGAAGAGCCGGGCGCGCTAAGACAATTGTTTAGCGGGCGCAAAAACAAAAAGAGGGAACACGTTAGACACGGTTCCCCCTCTTTGCATTTGGATGCGCTTGTCGAGCTTAGTTCGATGAGACGTTCCGGTCCGGCTGAAAAACAGCTTCAAAACGCCGCTTTTCGCCCTGATCGTGCAGGAGCACCACCGGAACGATGCGCAGTGATTTCTTGCACTTCCGGCAGACTCCTGCTTCGCCCTGAAGGTCCTGAACGAACCCGTCGGTGAAGTGATAGGAAGCGCGCGGACGCCGGGCCGCCTTGGTTCCAGGCTCCCCACAATGGGGACACGTGAATTCCAGGCGGTCTTCCTGCGGGTCACGGTTCAGCGCGGCCCAACCTGTATAGCGGAGACCAACTGCTTCAGATGATATTCGGTTCATGATAAATGCCTCGTGATGAATTCGCCCAACCAATTCGATGCTTAACTGGCCATCGATGATGCATAACCGCCATAAAATCATTAAGAGCCTTACTTTTCAGATATATACAAACGCTCGAGCACCAGTCATCCCCGAAGCGCTGAAAAAATCGCCCTTTTGTGGCACTGCCAATCCACAGCGGTGTCTATCACATCAAGGTCGCGCGATCCTCAATTTCCTCCTGGACGCCTCGCTTCACGAAGGCGGACGCCGAGGACTGCTGGCTGCACAAAGCTGCCAGTGAGAAAGGATGATTGCCGATGCGCGATCCCGAACTGCTTTCCAATTGCCTCGTCGAAAACGACGCGAAAGACGCGGCTCCAGCAAAGCGTCTCCGCCGCGAATCGTTCGTTCTCTCAATCCTCATTCAAGGTTCGCTCGTGGCCGCGCTCCTCATAATTCCAATTTTCACGCCCGGTGTCATAAGCCCGCGTTATTCGTTCGTGCCGCTGCCCCCGTATCACGGCGGCACGCATCTGGCCAACACCGTTCACGCATCCCCGCAACCGGCGCACGGCGCCAGACCCGTATTAAATCCAGTGGCGTTATATCAGCCGATTAGAATCCCGGAACACACAGCAAGTTCGACCGACGCCAACGCGGGCGCCGCAAGTAACGACGCCCCGGCGATCGGAAACGGAGACGGCAGCGGCAATGGGCCGGGCGTCGATTTCGGGATGGGCCCTTCCGTTCTGACGCCAGCCGTCGCTCCTCCGAAACCGCCGGAGCCCACCAAACCCGTGCGTGTCAGCGCGGGTGTCGAGGAAGCGCGTCTCATCACGCGCATCGAGCCAATTTATCCGTCAGGCGCCATCGCACTGCGCATGTCAGGCACGGTGCGGCTTCGCGCGATCATCTCCGCGGATGGCACAGTCAGCCGCCTCGATGTCGTCACTGGAAATCCAATTCTGGCTCGCGCTGCAGTCGCTGCCGTCGGCCAGTGGCGATACCACCCCACACTTTTGAATGGCCAAGCGGTGGAAGTCGAGACAGACATCACAGTTATTTTTGACTTGACTCACTGATCCAGCGGAGGCCAAGGACTTTCATCCTGGCTCTGCGCTCGGCGCCGCTCACAATTCAGAGCCCCGAGGCTCCCGCCTCGGGGTCAACATGACCATAAAGCTTGGGCCGGCAATTACACGGATGGTATTTGTATCAAACAGGCTTGAAGGAAATGCGACCGCCGCTACAGCAACGGCTCGCCGGTATTTTGCGCGACGATTTCTCTCACAGCATCGCGCAGCCTCACGATTTCATGCCAGTCGGCATCTTCAGCTTTCGCGCTCGTCTCGGTTTTTGGCTGGACGAGCGGGCCAAGCGTGATCTCCACACGCCCAAATTTCGGCAGTAACGTCTTATCGCGAAGAATTTGCCGCGCGCCTTTCAGCGCGACAGGGCAAATCGGCCGGTTCGTTTCCACAGCCGACTTAAACGCGCCAAGTTGGAATGGACGAATTCCAGGCGCCGACGTAAACGTACCCTCGGGAAATATGACCACCGACTCGCCCCCCTCCAGGATTTTGGCGACGTCATCCGCCTGGCGGACACGCGCTTGCGAGTCGCTGCGATCGAACGTGAGGTGCCCGATCCGCTGGATGAATGTGCCGATGAACGGCATCAATCCAGTTTCACCCTTGGCCACAATAAGCACTCCCGCGGGCATAACGGCAACCGTCGTCAGGATATCCAGATAGCTCGAATGATTCGGCGCAAAAATCCACGGCCCGGAAGATTTCAGATCCTTGAGGAGATCGGCGCCCTTCACAGAAACGCCGATACCGGCACAACGAAGCATTATGCGAGCCCCTGCGCGCGTCGCGCTTGCCGCAGCCCGGCGATTGGGCGCAAGCCGAACCACGATCCACAGCGGAACGAGCAGGACGCTGAAAGCGCACAGCGCATAGACGCCATATACAAATTCGGCCGCGGCTTTTGCGCCGTGTCGCAAATCCAGGCCCAACCGCCGCGGCATGCTGTAGAAAGAAAGCCGCGCGAGCTGCATCCACACAGGTTTGTGCCGGCCGAGCTCGCCCGCCAGAAACAGCCGCCGCGTCTCGGAGCGGCGAAGCTTTCCACTCGATGTCTTGGGAATTGAATGCGGCGCTAGCAACTCGACGCGATCCGGCGGCACGCCAATCGCTTCGGTCACCTGACGCGTGATATCGGCGGCGATGCGTTCGCGATCAGCCGCGTTCCGCATCTCCGCGGCAATGATGAAGCGCTCTGTCCCGCTTTGCGCATCTGGCGCGCCGAAAGCCACCACGCAGCCTGTCCTCACACCCGCCACTCTTCCAGCCACTTCCTCAACTTCGTGCGGATACAGGTTTCGGCCGCCCTTGATGATGATGTCCTTGGCGCGGCCCGTAATGAAGATCTCGTTCTCGACTACATACGCCAGGTCGCCCGAATCGAGCCAGCCATCCTCGCGCACTAATCCTCGAGTGGCCTCGGGATTGTGATAGTAGCCCTGCGTCGCTGAGGCGCTGCGGAACCAGAGACGTCCCTCGACACGGTCGCCAATTGCCGAACCCTCGCGATCCACGATTTGCACTTCCATGCCAGGGATGGCGCGTCCCGCGCCAACGAATTCAAAGGTCGTCGCGTCGTTTGCTGCGGACGAGACCGCGCGGCCTTCCTGCTCGAACGCGTCACGCGCGATTCGATCAACTTTGTATCCCGATCCAACTTGCGGGGCCGACACGCAGAGCGACGCCTCCGCTAGACCGTACACGGGAGAAATTGCTGTGCGCCGGAATCCGTATGGCGCGAATCGTGCTGCAAAGCGATCGAGCGTCTCTGAGCGGACCTGCTCAGCGCCATTCAACGCGGCCCGCCACGAACTGAGATCGAGTCCTTCGATGTCGCGATCCGCAGTCTTCCGCGTGCAGAGCTCGTATGCAAAATTGGGAGCGGGGCTGATCGTCGCGCCATGCCGGTGAATGGCTTTCAACCACCGTTCCGGCCGCGTTAGAAATGCGAGCGGCGACATCACAGCGAGGGGAAGCCCAAAGCAGAGCGGGGCAAACCACGCGCCGATCAATCCCATGTCGTGATAAAGCGGCAGCCAGCTAACCACCACATCCTCGCTCACCAACTGCACCGCCTCTCCGATCGAACGAATGTTGGCGAGTAAATTTGCGTGAGTAAGAACGACACCCTTGGGATCTCCCGTTGACCCGGACGTATATTGCAAAAATGCGATTTCATTCCCCCGCCCGCGGTAGGAATTGTGATCGGTAGGCCGCGCTTCTGTTTTGGGAGGCAGCGGCGGAGCTTTGGCCTTGACGAGTTGCGAAGCGTCGAGCAGATCGATCAGCGAAGGCACGCGCGGCGCAAGCAAACGCGCGAGACCCGCTACCTGCTGGAACGTGATCAGAAACTTCGCCTCGGCGTTGCGGAGAATTCCTTCCTGGCGCGCCGCGTATTCTTCAATTCGATCCGCGCGAAACGGCGGGTACATCGGAACGGGAATACCGCCAGCCATCCATATTCCTGCGAAGCAGAAGAAAAATTCAGCGCCAGTGGGAAGCATCAACGCAACTGCTTCGCCCGGACGCAGTCCGCGGCGAGTGAGTTCTGCGCCGACGGCAGATGCGCGCTCGAGGAGTTCGCCGCACGTAATCGTCCTGATCCGATCTTCTTCCTCGTAAAGTTGGATATGCGCGAGATCGGGCTCAGCGCGCCCTCTCGCCACAACGATTTCGGTGAGCGATTCGGCGCCCTCCAGGAACTGACCAACGCGGCGTGTCGACGGCGAGACGTTCGAAGCCGGCGCGCTCGCGCTCGAGACCGTAGCCGGCGCAACGCCCGATCCTCCAGCCGCCTGCCCAACTGTCACCGCGCTAACCAGATCCGCGACCGTTTCTGCTTGCACCAGCGCGCTGTCGGGAAGGCGAACGGAAAACGCTGCATCAAGGCGCACCAGCAATTCAACCCGTTCGAGACTTCCCAATCCCAGGTCATGCTCGAGTTGCGACGCGAGGCCGGCTCGATCGAGCGTTTCGACGGTCGATCGGCTGCCCAACTCGACGAGAAGCTGGCGAACTATCCCCAGAGTCTGGGACTCGACAAGCGCAACTCTATCGAGCTGTGTGCCGGGCGTCGTCATGTAATCGTGTCGTCATCGAATCGTTGGACCTGCCAACCCACTGCCAGGCCCTTCGTCAAACAACGATATTCTGGTTGAGGCTGGAGCTTCAAAACGCGAGGCTATCACTGGCGGGGTCGAGGTTCAATCGGTCTGCTGATTCCGCCTGTTCTTGGCTCGGCAGAATATATAGGTCATTCGTACTAAACAAAATGAACCCCAAGGCCCATAGTCTCCGGCGCAGCGCCAAAGCAGAATGGTCTTGTTCGAGACGGTGCGCGGCGCGGCGGTTAACCAACGAGCGCAAGCTTGGTGGAACTGGCGCCTGAGGCGCGGCGTTCCGAGCGTTTTCAGCACTCGTCACCCCATGCCCCCGAGCGGCCGGCACCCCCACCGGCCGCTCATTTTTTTTTGACCATCAGTTTTTCGCTGTCCGCCCTAGAACTAAACTCCGCTTGACAGAAAGAGCCCGTAAACCTATAAAAATGCTCATATCGGGTGAACCCGTGGTGTAGGGGTGGGGTGGTCCGGCTCTATTTGGTTTTTCTGCCGACGGTTGCCGCGACTGAGACTTCCTGACACCTCGAGTGCCTGTGGAAGATGTCCACAGACGGAGGTGACTTGTGAACCGCAATTCTTGGCTGCGGCGGGGTGTACTTCTATTCATCGCATTTCTAGCGTTCGGCAAAATTGCAATGGCGCAAGACACCGCGTCATTGCGTGGTACGGTTACCGACGAAAGCGGCGGCGTCATTATCGGCGCCAAAGTGATTCTGACCAACACAAAAACAAACGTTCCGCGCGCCAGCACGAGCGGCAATGATGGAGGCTATCTCTTTACCGCCGTTCAAGTCGGAACCTACCAGCTATCCGTCACCCATGCGAACTTTCAGACCACCGTCCAAACTGGAATCGTGCTCGACCTGAACCAAAACGGCCGCGTGGACGTTGTGTTGAAGGTTGGGCAGGCTACCCAAACCGTGGAGGTAACCGCGACCGTTTCGCAGGTGGATACGGCGAGCGCGGTCCTAGGAAAAGTGGAGGACGAGCGCGCCATCCGCGATCTTCCGCTTCTTGACCGCGACACTTTGCAACTCGGACTTCTGCAGGCCGGTGTCTTTGCGCCCGACCCGGACGATACTTCAGGAAATCCGTTCTCGGTGAGCGGTCAGCGCTCGGAGTCGTTAACTTTTCTCCTTGATGGTGCTAACAATACGGACTTTCTCGGAAACAACATTGTCGTCAGCCCGAACCCCGATGCCGTCGAAGAATTCAAGATTCTCACGAACAATTACGACGCGGAATATGGCCGCACGTCAGGTGGAATCGTCAATCAAATCACCAAATCCGGCACGAATGATTTTCACGGAGACCTCTTCGAATTCATCCGCAATGACGCACTGAACGCTCGCGATGCCTTCGCCAACCAAACCTCTCCGTTCAAGCGGAATGTATTTGGCGGCACGATTGGCGGACCGATAAAGAAAGACAAAGCATTCTTCTTCTTCGCGTATCAAGGAGCGAGACGGCGGGAAGGGCAGGTTCCCCAGGAGATTGCGGTCCCCGATCAAGCCGAACGGGGAGGCAATTTTGCAGAGTTGTGTTCCGCCTACGATGGCAGTGGCAATTGCACGGCGTCCGCGCTCGCGGCCGGCGGCACGCAACTCATCAATCCGAACACCAGTGCGAATATCCCATACAACAACATGGCCACGGCCGGTCTGGTAAATCCGACCATGCAGAACTACATAAACAAATACTTGCCGCTCCCAAACTTACCCGGAAACAATTTTGAGGCGTCGCCATCCGCGCTAGTGGACGACGACCAGGGTATTGTGCACCTCGACTACAACCTCACTTCGCATGACGTCTTTTCCTTCGTTTACCTTATTGATGACTCGCGCGACCTCTTCCCCGAAGAAGGCGGCTCGATTACTTCGCTCACAGGTGCAGAACCTATTGGCAGCGGCGGCAATGTCCCAGTAGGCAGCGGCGGGACGGACGGCCAGCGCAATCAAATCGGCACCTTCACCTGGACGCATACTTTCTCAGGTGGAAAGCTGAATGAGTTTCGCTTTGGAGTGAGCAGGTTCAGGCAGTTACAAGCCTTTCCCACTGACGCAACGTCGCCATCGACTCTCGGTTTCACAAACATCACGCCGGCCGATCCGACTGCGCCAGCTCCGCCGACCATGTTCACGCCCACATTCGATCTCGGCCCGTCGATCCAGGGTCCAACGACTCTGAATCGAACCAATTGGGCGTGGTCCGACAATTTCACCATTCCGCTTGGGCGTCATGAAATCATGTTCGGTGTGGACATCACGAGAATCGAGAACAATTTTTACTACGACTATTACAACAACGGCGGCTTCGATTTCGATGAGTACGCCGCGAGCTTCACCGGAAATGACTTCGCGGACTTCGTTGGCGGGTTCTACGACAACTTCGAGCAATCCGACTATTCAACGTACGGAATCCGCACGGGATCTTATTCTGGATTCGTCCAGGACACCTGGAAAGTGCTTCCGCGGCTGACTCTCAACTACGGCTTGCGGTACGAGTTCTACGTCCCGCAATACGATGTGCACAACAACATACTGGGGTATTTTCCTGGGCAGCAGTCGACCGTCTTCCCGAACGCGCCGCCGGACATCCTCTATCCGGGTGATCCTGGGACCCCAAACCGCGCTCTGATGTATCCGGACTACAGGAACTTTGCGCCGCGCTTGGGATTCGCCTGGGACATGTTTGGCAATGCGAAACTGGTCATGCGCGGAGGATTCGGTATTTTCTACGATCTTCAGGACGGCGCGACAAATCTCCAGTTCGGAGGCGAACCGCCCTTCGGCTACATCGCAAACAATTTTCCTTCGTCCTATCAAGGCATCACCACGGATCCCGTTGCAGACCCGTACACTCCTTTCGGCCTGGCGAATCCGTTTCCGTACACAAACCTGACATTCCTAACGCCGAAGATTCCGTATGCTTACGTCACGGCGCCGCATTTCCGAACGCCCTATTCCGAGAATTTCAATTACGGATTTCAGTGGCAGGCCGCGAAAAAGACGATGTTCGAAGCCGTCTACGTCGGAAGTCTCGGACGAAGACTGATAAGCACCGGCGAGACAAACTTTCCGCAGCCCTCAATTTTGCAATACCAACTTCAGACGTATTATGCCTCGGCCACGGCTGCGGGAATTTCGCCAATCAATCCTGACTGCGCGCGTCTACTTGCCGCCTGCACCGGTGGATATCTGAACCCTTCCGATCCGTATGATCCGTCAGGCTCGCCAACGGCAGAGACGCAGATTTTCACGAACCTGGGCAACGGATTGTCCGACAGCCATCAATTTCAATTCACGGCGGACCATCAGTATAGCCATGGCCTTCAATTTCGCGTTGCTTACACCGTAGCGAAGACGATTGATCTGACGTCCGGCTACCGAGCTCGCTCATTCCAATACACCGACCCGATCGACGATCGTCTTGACCGTTCCGTGGCCGATTTCGACACGCCGCAGCGCCTCGTGATCAGTGAAATATGGAACATTCCCTTTGACGCTGCGATTCACAGAGACGGGTTCCTGAAGAAAATTGCGGGCGGGTGGCAGTTAAACGCAATCGTTTCATTTCAGAAAGGCAACCCGCTTACATTTTACTCAGATTCCAACCAAAGTTTTCAAAACAACGGTTTGGATCGCGTTGACGTGACGGGGCCGATCGCATACGTGAATCCTCGCGCGCAGAATTCATTCTCTACCGACTGCAACGGCGGCAACACACAAGCCAGTCACAACTTTTGGATAAATTCGACGAACATGCTGTGCTCACCGTGTCCGCTGAACGACCCAACGTGCTCGCAAGCAGGCGATGTTGGCATTCCCCTATTCACTTATGGGAACCTGGGACGCAACAGGCTTCGCGGTCCCGGAATCAACAACTGGGACATGTCCGTGACGAAGACAACCCAAGTTACCGAACACAAACAAATCGAGTTTCGCGCCGAGTTCTTCAATGCCTTCAACCACACTCAGTTCTTTCGAGTCGATTATGACGGCGGCAGTCCTACGTTCGGGCAAGTCCTGAACGACCGCGGGCCGCGGCTCATTCAGTTTGGTCTGAAGTTTTACTTCTAGATCGAATCGACATCGAAAAGAAAGAGGCCCGCTTCAACTCACGTTGTAGCGGGCCTGATTTTTTCTGCGGCGCCAATTCCGATTGCAACGCGGGAGCCATCAAAAAAAGGGGCGGCGGGGACGAGGCCGTCGCTCGCCTGCTTCCGTCGAGCGCGGCCGGACCGCTGCCATCTTTTTGGGACGATGCTGCCGCTATGGCGCCATCCGCGGCGGATGCCCAGCCTGCGCGCGCTATCGCGGCCGCAGGCCTGGCCTGTATGAACTCAGTGACCTCGGGCGCATCCGAAAACGCGGCGCCAGCGGAGGCGGCACGTTGTGCAGCGACGATCCACAGTTGCTGCAGAATTCATGCCGAAGTCCCTCCACGCGCAGCCAATGGCCCCGCGCCGGGCAATCTGGATTCAGACACTGCACGGTCCATCCGGGCAAGTACTGCATCGTTCTCCAGTTTGAAATCCGGGCCCAATTCGCTCGCACAACACCAAAATCCCCCTGTGCGAGCCGAACTAGCCGGGGAGATGGCGGAATTGTGCGCGAAGCGTCCTTGTGTGTCAACAAGAATCCATACTATTAGTAGCGGTGCCGTTGCCAAGAGGAAAAACCGAGAGGAGGAATGCCTCGCCTATCTAAGTCGTGATCAGAATTCCCTACTGTTTCTTCTGGTCGGAGCTCGGGCTGGCTTTCCCTTGCAGCGAAGCCAGGATGTCCCGCGCTTCCTGTAACTCCCGCTTCTTGTTTGCGATGTCGGCCTGTTCGGTGTCAAGCGCCGCTTTTCCGGCCTTGTCGTCCTGATAGTTTGTTTTGCCGTAGTACATGTCCGAATCGAGCGTGAATTTGCGCTGGGCGATATCAAGATCTTGTTCAAGGTCCGCGATCTTGTCCTTGGCCTGCTGAATTGCGGCATCGAGCTGCCCTTTATTCTCAACAGACACCGCGGGCGCCACCACCCCCTCCGCAGGAGCCGGTGCAGGCGTCTCAGTCGAGCCTACAACGCTAACGCCTTCGCCCCGCTTCGGAATATTGTCGTTGTCCCAGACGTGTGCCGGTTTGGGCTGGCTTTTCTTTTGCTCGCGGGAGTGGCGCGCCGCATCTGCAGGCGATTCCGTTTGGGGCGCCGCGCTCGAAGTTTGTTGAGCGGCCTGCTGCGACTGAGATCGCGCGGGCGCGGATCTCGCGGTCACAGCGATCGTCAACATCAATAGCGACCATCCGAAACGTGTCATCCTCATGGCGTAAACCTCCGGCGAAACGCCCGCGTAGTTCAGCGACAGGCCGAACGCCGGCGTAAATCTATGTTAGTCGTCGATACGAGCGTCGTGCAATCCGTCTCTCTCGTCGCTCCCTAAGAAGCAACCCGTCCGCATGGCCGGCGCGACGAATCGCAGAAGCTTGCCCTTCGCAAGCCGCAAAGCCATACTCCCTCGTCTAAAACTTCAGCGCAATTGGAGAATCATGAGGTGACAAATCGCCGCAGAATTGCGCGCTGCGTCCTGGCGTGCCTGATGTTAGCGGTCGCTTTCCCGGCGGCGTCAACGCAAGGCGCAGAAATGTACCTCGCAGCCTCTTGTACCGTCGGCGTTTCGATGGCTCTTCGCTGTTCGACGCCACATGGGAAGGCAGCAGGGTACATCACGGCGACAAGGCAATCGTCTGCGCCCGCGCAGATGTCGGCACAAGTAAATAACCTGGCAAAAGAGACTCCCGCGTCCCCGGACGAGCACGCACAGCAATCGCAGAAGCGGGTCACCAGCTACACTCTTCCCCACGGTACGTATGCCAAAGCGCGCCATCTAAGCCGCATCAGCTTCCTCCTCCGCGTCTTCTTGCCCTTCTACCAAATCGCGTTGCTGGCGCTGATACTTCGTTGGGGCTGGTCTTCGAAGTTTCGCGATTGGGCGGAAGCGGCGTCAACGCGAAGGATCGTACAAGCCGCAATCTATTCCTCTCTATTCCTGTTAGCTTTCACGCTTCCGCAGTTGCCCATCGCCGCGTGGGTGCATTGGCTGCTCCGCCGCTACGATCTCGTCATTCAAGGCTGGGCCTCGTGGTTCTGGGATCAGATCAAAACGCAGTTCGTGATTACAATCATCGGAACGTTGGTCATCGCCGGCCTGTTTCGCGCCATACGCAGAAGCCCGCGCCGATGGTGGTTTTATTTCTGGCTCGGCTCAATTCCGGTAACTCTCTTTTTCATTTTCATCTCGCCGTTGGTAATTGATCCGCTCTTTAACAAGTTTGAGCCGCTGCAATCGCACGATCCAGCGCTCGTCGATTCACTCGAGCGAGTCGTAGCGCGCGCGGGCTTGTCCATCCCGCCCGAGCGTATGTTCTGGATGAACGCGAGCGCGAAAGTGAATTTCGTGAACGCCTACGTCACCGGAATCGGCGCGTCAAAGCGCGTGGTCGTCTGGGACACCACAATTGAAAAAATGACGAACCCTCAGATTCTCTTCGTTTTCGGACACGAGATGGGCCACTACGTTCTCGGCCACATTCCCAAAGGACTCGGGTTGCTCGAGGCGTTATTTTTTCTGCTGTTCTACATCGGTTTTCGCCTGTCAAATCGCGTGCTGCAGAAAAAAAGCCAGGCGTGGCAAATTCGCGCACCGGATGATTGGGCGTCACTCCCCGTGTACGGCGGGATCCTCCTGCTCCTGCTCTTCGTCGCCACGCCGCTCACAAATGGCATGAGCCGCTACTTCGAGCATCAAGCGGATCAATACGGTCTGGAAGTCACGCACGGAATCACACCGGATTCAGGCCAAGTCGCCGCGCAGTCATTCCAAATTCTCGGCGAGATTGACATGGAAGACCCCGCGCCAAATCGCCTGGAAATCTGGTGGTTTTGGGATCACCCGTGGATCGGCGATCGCATAAAGTTCGCGCTCGAATACGGTCCCTGGTCGAAAGGGGAATCGCCCGAGTTTGTGAAGTAGGGAAGGCCGTTCAGGAACGCTTCGCGAGCGTCATCCGAACACCACTGTGCGCGCGCAGGGTGATCAGAGGTTCCGGCACAACTTTCTTTCCGGCGGGCTCCAAAAATCGAAACTTCTGCGCAAGTGTAGCCATCACCAGCGCAGCCTCGGTCAGCGCAAATATCTGTCCAATACAACGCCTCGGGCCGCCGCCAAACGGAAAATATGCGTGTGCCGGCAGGCGGTCCGCCAAGCCTGTGAGCCATCGCTCCGGCCGGAATTCCTCCGGCTCGTCAAAGTAGCGCGGATCGCGGTGCATCACCCATTGCGACATCAGGACCGTCGTGTTCGAAGGGAAATAATATCCGCCCAGCTCGAAGGGTTCGATGGATGTGCGCTGGATAACGTACGCCGCGGGATAGAGCCGCAAGACTTCCCGAATCACAGCGTCGAGATACGGCAGCCGCGGCAAGTCTTCCATCGAAGGCGCGCGGCCGTCGAGAACGGATCTCAATTCGTCAGCCAGCCGCTGCTCGGCGCCGGGATTCTGCGCGAGTAAATGCCACGCCCAACCGAGCGTGACCGCCGTCGTCTCATGGCCGGCGATGAAAAGCGTCATCACTTCGTCACGAAGTTGCTTCGAAGACATCTGGCTTCCGTCTTCATCCATCGCGTTCATCAGCAGCGTCAGCACATCATCACTGGGAGCCTCGCCGGACGCGCGCCTGCGACGGCGATCTTCGATGATTCCGTAAACGAGTGAATCGAGAAATTCGTAAGCGCGATCGGCGCGGCGATTCGCCGGCGTCGGCCACTTGGCGGAAAACTTGAAAGGATTGCGCAGCCTTTGAACTTGATAACGCATCAGCAGCGTCACAGCACTGCCAACGCGGCCGGCCTCATGCGTGAATTCGGTTCCAAACAATGTTTTCACCGCGATCACCAGAGTGAGTGCCATCATTTCCTCGGCCATGTCGCGGATGTTGCCCTCGCGCCAAGTCCGAGTGAGCGATAGGGTCTGCTCCACCATCGTCTGCGCGTACTCAGCGATGCGCTGGCGATGGAACGCGGGTTGCGCGAGGCGGCGCTGGCGGCGCCACAATTCGCCTTCGCTCGTCAGCAAGCCTTCACCGAGCAGACGAGTAGCAGCGCCTTTTATTCCCGGCCCCTTGTCGAATTTCTGCGGCTGCCGGACGATCACGTCCTCGATCAAGTCGGGATGATTGATGAGAATCCTGCTTTGGAGCAACAGCGGGATATGGGAGATATCGCCGTACTCGCGCGCCACGCGTGTGAGCACGCCGAGAGGGTCGCGCCGAAGCTGAAGGGCGACGCCCAATACAGGCAGCCCCCGTGGACCAGGCGGCAAATGATAGTTAGGCTGCGCCATTCGCGAGTTTCTCTGGAGGTCCGGGGTCAACAAGGAACCGCCGCCTGCAGGAATTCAGTTTAACCTCATCCTGCGTTGCCGTCTCTTCCTGCGTTGTCGTCCATCTTGTGTTGTCGTCTTATCTTGTGTCGTAGCGCAGTCGGGCGCATCCAATCTCCACAGCGAACAGCTTGCAGTGCCGGCAACTTTCGATAAGATGAACGTTCGCGCGGTTGCAAGTAATGTCCACATTTCGAGATTTTGGAGAGTTCGGGTGGAAAGCGAGCGGCCAGATTGGTTGGCGGACGTGGTGGGCGTTCTTGAGACGCTCAATCAAGGAGTCGTCATTGCCGATGACTGTCACCGCATGATTCATGCGAACGAAATTTTTCTCGAGATGGTTGACCGGACGTCCGACGAGATTTCTGGCCGCACAGCCGCCGAATTTTTTCCTCCCGAAGATCTGCCATTCTTGAACGAGAGAATCGCTCTCGGCGAATCGACCGGGCACAATCGCTTCGAATTTTATCTGCCGCAAAAAAATGGCAGCCGCTTACCCGTCGTCGTGAGCGCAAAGCGAGTCGAGGATCCCGACGGGCGCGAATTCTCAGTCATCACCTTCACGGACATCAGCGAACAGAAACGCGCCGAAAACGAGTTGCGAGAGGCCAACAAGCAGCTTGAAACACGCCAACGCGAAATTGAAGCAGAGTTGGTCCTAGCATCGCGCGTTCAGCAAAGTCTCGCGCCGAAGAACTTGCACTGGGGCGGCATTTCCGTCGAGGCGTATTACCAACCCGTGCGGACCATTGGCGGAGATTTCGGCCTCGTCATTCCAGATGGCGAGGATTATCTAAATCTGATGGTCTGCGATGTCTCCGGACACGGCGTCAGCTCGGCGCTCGTTGCCAATCGGATATACACGGAAACAATGTCGCAGCTCGGCCAAAGCATTGGTCTCGCGCCGATGCTGCGGCATCTGAACCACTTTGTCATCCACGACATTGGCAGCTCGGTCTTTTTTTTCACTCTTGCCGCCGCGCGAATTAATCGATCGGCCCGCTCGCTGGAATTCATAGGCGCGGGACATCCGCCGGGGATTGTGATCCGGCATGGCCAACCTCCGATCTTGCTCGAATCGCGGAGTCTGGTCCTCGGCTTTCTCGAGGATGCCGTGATCGGCGAGGCCACGATCGAAATTCCCATTCAGACGGGCGATCGCCTGATGCTCTATACCGACGGCCTCACCGACAATTTCAATTCGCAAAACGAAATGCTCGGCGTGGACGGGCTCGCCGAAATCGTCTATGAAACATCCATGTTGGCGCTGCCTGAAATGAAGCAGCGAATTCTCGACCGCGTCACGCAATACCGAGAGGGCCCCGCCACCGACGATATTTCTCTCGTTCTCCTCGAGGTGTCCTGACCGCTGGCGTGGTAAATTCCCCGCGTCGTTATGGCCACAATCGAAATTGAAGAGCGCATCGCAGAATCGAGGGCGCTCGTTGGCGCATTTCTTGTCCCGCAGCGCATGCCTTATTGGTATGGCGCGGAGATGAATTGCGAGTTTGAAGTGCTCGGCGGAGCTGCCGACTTTGAAATTGGCCAGAAGGTTCGCATCACTGGCCGCCTCGGCTCACGCGAAATTTCTCTCACGGCAACCGTTACGCAATTCGAATTTGGCCGCCTTCTCGAGTGGCGCTTTCAGGATTCTTACGGCGTGAAAGGAACGCAATCGTGGGAAATCAATGCCGTGGACGGTGGGACGTTGCTTCGGATGCGCGATCGGTATGAGATGCCCGGCGCATTCGGGAGAGTGTTTGATTGGCTTTTCACGCGGCATGCCGTGGCGCGCCGCGATCGCGATTGGCTCGCCCGATTGAAACGCCTCGCGCAGCACGGAGCGTAAGCGCCTAGCAACAACACGGTTCGTTATTCGACGACCACCCGGACAAATTTCTTTTTCCCGGCGCGCAACAGGAATTCCGAGGGCTTCGAGAGGTCAATTTGTTTTTGTACATCGTCAATTCGCGTTCCGCCCACTTCGACCCCACCCTGCTTGATTAATCGTTCCGCCTCGCTTCGCGAGGACGCTAATTTCAACTCAACGAGCAGCGCCGAGAGACGCTTCGGCTCTGACGGTTGAAGCTTCTGTATTGGCGCATCTTCCGGCGATTGCCTGTCACGAAAAACACGGCGGAATTCCTCCGACGCCTTCTTGGCCGCGTCTTCGCCGTGGAAGCCCGCGACGATGTAGTGTGCAAGCTGCATCTTTGCATCCATGGGATGCAACACGCCGGTGCGCACTTCTTCTTTCAATCGCACAATCACGCGGTCCGTAAAATCCGTCAGCAATTCATAGTAGAGCCACATCAGCTCGTCGGAAATGGACATCACTTTTCCGAAGATATCCTGTGGCGCCTCGGTGATCCCGATGTAGTTTCCAAGACTCTTAGACATTTTTCTTTCGCCGTCGAGCCCCACGAGAATCGGCATCGTCAGCGCCACTTGGGACGTTTGCCCGTATTCGCGCTGGATTTCGCGGCCGACAAGAAGATTGAACTTTTGCTCGGTCGCGCCGAGTTCGACGTCGGCATGGAGCGCCACCGAGTCGTAGGCTTGCATCAGCGGGTAGAGCAGCTCGTGAACAGAAATCGGTTGGTTCGCCGCCAGCCGCGATCGGAAATCCTCGCGTTCAAGCATCCGCGCAAGCCGGTACTTTCCGCAAAGCTGGACGACTTCGAAGCTCGTCATTTTCCCGAGCCACTCGTTGTTGTCGTGCACTTCAGTTTTTTCGCGGTCGAGAATTTTGTAAACCTGCTCCAGATAAGTTTTCGCGTTCGCCTGCACTTGCTCCGGCGTTAGCGCGGGACGTGTCTCGGATTGCCCGGAAGGATCGCCGATTAGCGCCGTAAAGCCGCCCACGACAAAGATCGCCGTGTGTCCAAGATCCTGAAAATGTTTCAGCTTTCGCAAAACGACGGTGTGGCCCAAATGAATGTCAGGCGCCGAAGGATCCACGCCGAGTTTCACGCGCAACGGCTTGCCCGTCTTGATGGATTGCTCGAGCTTCGCTTTCAACTCCGCTTCCGGAACGATTTCCGCCACGCCTTTGCGGATGTAGGCGAGCTGCTCTTCGACCGGTTTGAAATTCGCTGGCGCCATTCCTATTTAATCTCCGGTTGAATGAGGACTCTGCGGCCCTCGATGCGAAAGCGGCCTTCGAGCACGATCCGAACCGCTTCGGAATAGATGCGATGCTCTTCGTGCAAGATGCGCTCGGAGAGAGTTTCCTCGGTGTCGTCATCGCGCACCGCAACTCCCGCTTGAAGCACGATGGGGCCGGCGTCGAGATTTTCATCCACGAAGTGAACTGTGCAACCCGCAAGCTTAACGCCATGCTCCAGCGCTTGCCGCTGCGCCTCGAGTCCGGGAAACGCGGGCAAAAGCGAGGGATGAATATTCAAAATCCGCCTCGGATACGCCGCGACGAAAAAAGGCGAAAGCAAGCGCATATAGCCGGCGAGACAAACGAGATCAGCATTTGCTTCCTCCAACGCCGCAGCCACTTGCCGGTCGTATGTTTCGCGCTCGAGCCCCTTCGACGGAATCACCCGAGTCTGGATCGTGCGTGATTTCGCCTTGTCGATTCCTGGCGCGCCCTCGCGATTGCTCACAACGATTGCAATTTCGGCGTTTGGTATTCGGCCGTTCCTCACGCTCTCGGCGAGCGCCTCGAAATTCGAGCCGCGGCCAGACAACAGCACGCCGATCCGCTTCTTCATAGCCGAAGCAAGTTAGCACAATTCAGAGAGGCAGTGCCGCCGCAATCTCAAGCTCGCGTGGATACGCTGTGGCTTGACTTCGGATGAAACTCGCGTCATCTTGCACCCACATTTTTCAACTTCAGGAGGCTTCACAATGGAAATCACTCGAAAGTTCACGCTCCTCTTCGCATCATGCACTTTGCTTGCTTTCGGCACTGGCTGCACTCAGACCGCAGAGCAAAAGCCGCCCGCACCAGATCTCGCGGCGATCGAATCAAATATTCGCAGTCTCGATAAAGATTGTGTCGCGGCCGCCGCCGCAAAAGATTTGGACAAATCGACCGCGTTCTACGCCGATGACGCTCAAATGTTGTCAGCCTTAGCGCCGCCCGCTGTTGGAAAAGATTCTGTTCGCAAGACTTGGGCCGGGCTACTCGCTGCGCCTGACTTCGTGAGCCTCACGTTCGCGCCAACTTCCGTGCAGGTCGCGCAGGCTGGAGACATGGCCTATGAACTCGGCACTTTTGAGATCGTCATGAAAGACAAGAAAGGCAAGCCGGCCTCGCAGAAGGGCGCGTACGTCGTGGTCTGGAAGAAGCAAGCGGACGGTTCGTGGAAAGTCGAAGTGGATAGCTCCAGCGCCGGATTCTAATGCAGCGGACGCGGTTTGCTCAGAGCCGCTGCTACTAGCAGGCGGCCGTTCGGAAAATGGCCAAGCGACGAATCAGACGTGGATTTACTGTCCGTAATTGGTAGTCCGGGGACACCCTTTCCGGGGGCCGAAATCACGTCATAGGTGTATACACCCCGCATACGCTACGAGAGTGGGAGCTTGCCGCTATAAACCACGCGCGGGGCGCCGGACGCAGTCTCGATGTGTCCGATCGCATAGAATTTCTCCCGCCGGCGGTGCAACTCGGATTCGACTTTGCGGATATTTTTTGACGGCACCACAAGAATCATTCCCACTCCGAGGTTAAATGTCCGCAGCATCTCGGTCGGTTCAATTTTCCCCAGCTCGGCGAGATACTTGAAGATCGGCAGGACCGGCCAGGAGCCTACTTCGATCACAGCGCGAACATTTCGCGGCAGCACGCGCGGAAGATTGGCGGTAATTCCTCCTCCTGTGATGTGAGCCATCCCGGATAGCCAGCCTTTCGCGACGACATTTTTGAGCAGGGGCCAGTAAGGGCGATGCGGTTTCAAAAGTTCTGCGCCGATTTTGTTGCCGATCGAAGGCACGTACGTATCGGGCTGGAGCTTGGCGGTGTGAAACACGAGCTTTCGTGCGAGGGAGTAGCCGTTGGTGTGCAGGCCGCTCGACGGCAAAGCGATCAGCGCATCGCCCGGGCGCACCAAGCGCGGCTCAAGCCGTTGATCGCGTTCCACCGCACCGACAATAAAGCCGGCGAGATCGTATTCGCCGTGGGAATAGATATCCGGCATCTCGGCGGTCTCGCCGCCGATCAGCGAGCATCCAGCCTGTTTCGCCGCACGGCTCATGCCCTCGATGATTTGCTCGACCACGCGCGGATCGATTTTGCCCATAGCAAGGTAGTCAAGGAAGAACAGCGGCTCGGCGCCCTGCGTGAGGATGTCGTTCACGCAATGATTCAGAATGTCCGCGCCGACAGTGGAGTGAACGCCTGTCGCAAATGCGAGTTTCAGTTTCGTGCCAACGCCGTCAGCGCTGGCGACGAGGATGGGATCTTTCCAACGCTTCCGATCGAGCTCGAACAGCGCACCGAAGCCGCCGATAGCCGACAATACACCGCGGCGGAAAGTGCGCCCAGCGGCCGTGCGAATGCGCTGCTTCGCATCGTCGGCGACGGAGATATCGACACCAGCATCGGAATAGCGCATCAGACCAGGCCCTCAGGCTGGATATCGCTGTGCCAGTTCAAAACGTTCGGAACAGCCGCTTCCAGCGAACCTCGCGGGGATGGATCAAGGCGTTGAGGTACGTCGCGAACCGCATTCCGAGATGTCCCGGCTCCCAGACTTCTTCAGGCGCATCAATGGACATGTAGATCAGGAGCGGTGTCCCGACGATATTCGGACGAGGGACGAAACCCCAGAAACGGCTGTCGTAGGAATTGTTGCGATTGTCGCCCATCATGAAATATTCACCAGCGGGAACTTTCACTGGACCAAAGTTATCGCCGGGGTTGGGCGGCTCCATGCGATAAGGCTCGGCGAGCGGTTGGTCGTTAATGAAAACCACGCCGCGGCGGACTTCGAGCAAGTCGCCCGGAAGCCCGATCACGCGTTTGATGAAATCCGGATAGCCCATTTCGGGCAGCGGCGCGCGGAAGACGATGATTTGCTGCCGCTTCGGCTCGCGCCAGAGCGGTTCGTGCCAGGGTGTGAAAGGAACGCCCGCATCGTATCCGATTCGGCTGACGATCAGGTGATCGCCGATAAGGACTGTCCGCTCCATTGATCCGCTGGGGATCACGCGCGCCTGGACGAGCGTTCCTTCGATGAGAAGAAATGCTAGGATCACCCAGAACCAGGACAGTGCTTCCTTCGCGGCGCGGCTTTTCATTAACGCGTTGGAACGCTCGGCCTCGTTTCTCCGCATTGCTACCGACTCCGGCATGTCCATCTCAACTCCCACGATGAGCCTCCACTTCAAGTTGCACCAGTTCGGTTGGATAGCTGCCGGTATAGCACGACGTGCAAAATTTGCCTTCGTTGTCTTCCACAGCCTCGCGCAGGCTGGCGAGCGATAAGTAGCCGAGCGAATCGGCTTCGAGGAATTGCCGAATTTCTTCGACGGAATGATTCGCGGCAATTAATTCGTTCCGCGTTGGCGTGTCCACGCCGTAGAAGCAAGGCGAAATCGTGGGCGGGCAACTGATACGGACATGAACCTCCGCTGCCCCCGCGTCACGCACCATGCGAACGATTTTGCGGCTGGTGGTGCCGCGCACGATGGAATCGTCCACGAGGATGACGCGCTGACCCTCGATCATTCGGCGGACCGTGTTGAGTTTGAGCCTGACGCCGAAATCGCGAATCGACTGCTCGGGCTCAATAAAAGTGCGGCCGACGTAATGATTGCGAATCAAGCCCATGCGAAACGCGATTCCGGATTCGGCCGCGTAGCCCACCGCCGCGGGCACGCCGGAATCCGGCACGGGCACCACGACATCCGCCGAAACTGGATGTTCGCGCGCAAGCAGGCGGCCGAGACGCTCGCGGCTTTCGTTTACCTGCCGGCCAAAGATAATGCTGTCCGGGCGCGAAAAATAGACGTGCTCGAATATGCAGTACTGGTGCGGTTTTTCCGGCGCGAAGTGGATTGACGAAATTTCATTGCCGGTGATTTTCACCATCTCGCCGGGTTCAATTTCGCGGACGTACTCGGCGTCAATGAGGTCGAAGGCGCACGTCTCCGACGCGACCACCCAATTGCCATCGAGCCTGCCAAGATTTAAGGGGCGAAAACCGCGCGGATCACGCAGCGCGTAGAGCTCGTTTTGCGTGAGAACCAGAAGCGAATAGGCGCCTTCCACCTGGTTCAGCGCATCCACGAGCGCTCCGGTTAAATGGCGCGCATTGCTGCGCGCGACGAGATGGACGATCACTTCGGTGTCGCTGGTCGTCTGAAAAATGGAGCCCCGGTGTTCGAGCTTTCGCCGCAACTCCCCGGCGTTGGTCAAATTCCCATTGTGCGCGACGGCCAGCTTGCCTTTGTTGCAATCAATCACCACCGGCTGCGCGTTCATCATGGAGGTATCGCCGGCGGTTGAATAGCGTGTATGACCGATCGCCGCCGCACCCTGCAAACGCAGCATCGCTTCGGGATTAAAGATTTCCTGCACCAGGCCCATACCCTTATGGACGTGCAAGGTGGCGCCGTCGGTAGACGCAATTCCGGCGGATTCTTGCCCGCGATGCTGGAGGGCATAAAGTCCCAGATAGGCGAGCTTGGCCGCTTCTATGCGGCCAAATATGCCAAATACGCCGCATTCATCGTGGAAGTGATCGTCCGGCAGTTGAAAGGTATGTTTCATTCGCTGCTGCTGATCGTTGTTACTGGCCGTAGTTACTTGTAGCGCCGTACCGTAAGGCTTTTTCGAGCGCGCTGCTCCATGAATCGTGGAGGGATTGCACTGTGCCGCGCACACAAAGAGCGCCCCTATATTCGATGCGAAAGCCGCCGCGCAAGGCTTTACCGATACTCTGCGCCGAAACAATATATTTTGCAGCAACTTCGGCAACGCGAGCAAGCGAATCAGTCCGCACCGAGACGACCGCCCGGGCACCTCGTTCTCCGAACAATGCAGATTCATCCGGTTCCGTGCCGTCAAGTGCGACCCGAGCCGCGAGGCCATCGCTCGCGAAACACGATTCTGCAAGCGCAACCGTGAGGCCTCCATCGCTTACATCGTGTGCCGATTCGATCGCGCCGTCCGTTGCGAGCGCGACGAGGCAATCCTGCAGGCGCTTTTCCGCTGCCAAATCGATCGCGGGCGGCTCGCCCGCCACGATTCCGTGGATGGCCTTTGCATATTCTGAAGACGAAAATTCGCGTCGCAAGTTCTCGATCGGTTTTTCCGCCGCCGCCGCGCCATTCAGCAGGATAATTACATCGCCTTCGTTACGAAACGCGAGCCCTAAGGCCTTCGATGAGTCCTCCAAGATTCCGAGAACGCCGATTACCGGGGTCGGATAAATGGCTTTGCCGAGTGTTTCGTTATAGAAGCTGACGTTTCCGCCGGTGATGGGAACTTCGAGAGCGTCGCACGCTTCGGCGATTCCATCTATCGCTTCGCTGAATTGCCACATGGCTTCGGGCTTTTCCGGGTTGCCAAAATTCAGGCAGTTCGTTGCCGCAACGGGACGCGCGCCCGAGCACGCCACGTTTCGCGCGGCTTCCGCGACGGCGTGCATCGCGCCAACTTTTGGATTGAGCCAACACCACCGGCCGTTTCCATCGGTGGAGAGCGCGAGGGCGCGCCGCGAATCCTTTAGCCGGAGCACGGCGGCATCGCCAGCGCCCGGGACAATGCGAGTGTTTGTGCGCACCATGTGATCGTACTGCCCGATGATCCATTGCTTCGATGCGATCGCCGGCGACGCGATTAGCCGCCGGAAATTTTCGGAGAGGTCCGTTCCAGCTGGGGCGAAATCAATCAAGTTCGCGCCGCCCGCCGGATGCGCAGGCGGAGCGATGGGGCGTTTGTAGACCGGCCCTTCTTCCGCTATAGCGTGTGCGGGAATCTCAGCGGCAATATTGCCACGCTCCAGAATTCGCAGGCGGCCATCGTCCGTCACGCGGCCGATCTCGACGGCATCCAGGCCCCACTTCTCGAAGACGCGGAAAATTTCATCTTCGCGGCCGCGCTCGGCGACAATCAGCATGCGCTCTTGCGATTCGCTCAGCATGATTTCGTAGGGAGTCATTCGCGTCTCGCGCTGCGGAACTCGCGATAGTTCGATCTCGATTCCCAGTCCGCCGCGCGAAGCCATCTCCGAGCTTGAACTTGTTAATCCCGCGGCGCCCATGTCCTGAATTGCGACAACGGTGCCCGTTTTCATCGCTTCAAGGCACGCTTCGAGGAGCAACTTCTCCATGAACGGGTCGCCAACCTGAACGTTGGGACGCTTCTGTTGGGATTCTTCGCTGAATTCGGCGGAAGCCAGGAGTGATGCGCCGTGAATGCCGTCGCGGCCGGTCTTTGCGCCGACGTAGATGACGGGATTCCCGGGCCCTTGCGCGCGCGCGAAGAACAAATTCTCTTTTTTCGCGATGCCGAGCGCGAGCGCATTTACGAGCGGATTATTCGAATAGCATGGCTCGAATTGGACTTCTCCACCCACCGTTGGAACGCCGAAACAATTTCCGTAGAAGCCGATTCCGCGAATGACTCCGTCGACGAGCCGCCGGTTCCGCGCGACTTCTTCAACCCCACCGGCAGCGGAGTTACTGGTGTCATTTATGATCGGCCCAAAGCGCAGCGAATCGAGAACCGCGATTGGAAACGCGCCCATCGTAAAGATGTCACGCAGAATTCCGCCGACGCCCGTTGCCGCGCCCTGGAAAGGCTCGACGAAACTCGGATGATTGTGCGATTCGATTTTGAAGACCGCGCAGAGACCGTCGCCGATGTCCACGACGCCCGCATTTTCGCCAGGGCCTTGCAGCACGCGCGGGCCACGCGTCGGCAAACGCTTCAAATGGACTTTGCTCGATTTGTACGAGCAATGTTCGCTCCACATCACGGAAAAAATGCCAAGCTCCGTGATGCTGGGCTCACGCCCGAGAATTTCGAGCACGCGCGAATATTCATCGGCGCTAAGGCCGTGTTCGGCGGCAATTTCCCGAGTCACTCTGATTTCGGTTTCAGGCATTCAAAATGCCTTTACGAGTTTCGGAGGCGGCGAAAGAATCGCTGTGGCCAGTGAGATTCAAATTTGTCTCGCACGTTTGTTTCGGGCCCGTCTGTTTACCGCGCAAGTTTGGGCATCGCCTACGCGGGTATGGCGATGCGCCGCACGAAGCTATCCACCATTGAGCGCAAAATTACAAGACCGTCGGCCGAACCGAGCGGCGCTTCCACCGCACGCTCCGGGTGCGGCATCAGGCCGAGCACATTTCGTTCGCGATTGCAGATTCCGGCGATATTTGCGAGCGAGCCGTTGGGATTTCCGTCGTCGTCGTTGCGGCCATCGGGCGTGGTGTAGCGAAAGATGACCCGGTTCTCGCGCTCGAGTTCGTCGAGTGTGGCGCCGTCGCAGAAATAATTTCCGTCCATGTGCGCGATGGGAATTTTCAGGATTTGGCCGCGCTGCGCCGCGCTTGTGAACGGCGTGTCGGTGCTCTCCACTCGGATGTGCACTTGCTGGCAGAGGAATCTGAGGCCGCGATTGCGGGTCATCGCGCCGGGAAGAAGCCCTGCTTCGCAGAGAATTTGGAAACCGTTGCAAATGCCGAGGACGAGGCCGCTCGAGCGCGCAAACTTTGCGACGGATTTCATGACGGGCGAGAAGCGTGCGATGGCGCCGGTGCGGAGGTAATCGCCGAACGCAAATCCGCCGGGAAGGATGATCGCGTCGCAGCCGGCCAGATTTTCAGAACGGTGCCAGAGATACTCGACGGGCCGTCCCAGGACGCCGCCAATCGCGCAGAAGGCATCGTGATCGCAGTTCGAGCCCGGAAAGACAACGACGCCAAATTTCATCGCTGGGGATCTCCCGAGGGCATTTTAGCATACCGCTTGCGGTTCGCCTGAAGCTCGAAGAATGAAACCAAAGCGAGCGTTGGGGAGCTCAGACGCTCGCGAAAGTGTGCACAGGAGGGACTGGGTTGGCGCGTGGCAGCTTGAAGAATAAAGGCGAAGAGCCGGCAAGACGCCGGCGGTACAGGAGGAGCTAGCGCCGGCGTGAGGATTTGCGGCTCGCGCGGGGGCGCTTGGATTTCTGTTTTTTGCGGGGCTTTGCCTTGCTGCCGGCCTTGAGCTCTTTTGCAATCTGCGCGCGGCGTACGGCGGCCCAGCCGGGTTTGTTGATTTGGCGGCCGCGAGCGATGGCCAGCGCATCGGCTGGGACATTTTCGGTGATCGTGGAGCCGGCGGCTACGTACGCGCCGTCGCCGATGCGGACGGGCGCGACAAGCGCGGAATCGCTCCCGATGAATACGCGCTTGCCGATGACCGTCTGATTTTTATGCACGCCGTCGTAGTTGCAGGTGATGGTGCCCGCGCCGATGTTCGCGCCGGCGCCAATCGTTGCGTCGCCGAGATAGGTGAGGTGCGGCGCCTTTGCGCCCTCGTGCAAGACGCTTTTTTTCACTTCGACAAAATTTCCGACGCGCGCACCCTCGCGCAAATCGGCGCCTGGGCGCAACCGCGCGAAGGGGCCGATGCGAGTGTTGTTTGCGAGGCGGCTTTCGGTGACGACGGAATATGGTTCGACGTAGACATCGTCGTCGAGGCGGGAATCCGTGATGATGCTGCCGGTGCGAATCGTGCAACGCTCGCCGATCTTCGTGTTGCCGAGAAGCTCAACGCCGGGTTCGATCACGGTGTCGCGGCCCACTGCGACGGCTGCGTCAACCACGGCGGATTCAGGGAAATAAATTGTCACGCCTGAATCCATTAGCGCCGCGGCTTTTCGCTGGCGGAAGATGCGGTCGGCATCGGCGAGGCTGGCGCGTGTGTTGCAGCCGAGGATTTCGTTTGGGTCAGGCGCAATTGACGCGAGAACGCGTTCGCGGCGCTCGTTCAGCAGCGCGATGGCATCGGTGAGATAGAGTTCTTTGTGGACGTTGTTGGGCTTGAGCGATGCGAGCGACGGCCACAGCTTGTCGAGCGTGAAGCAATAAATGCTGGAATTCACTTCCGTGATGGCGCGCTGTTCGGGGGATGCGGCGCTTTCTTCGACGACCGCGGCGACCGTGCCGTCATTCTTGCGAATGATGCGACCGTAGCCCGTTGGATCGGGCAATTGCGCGGAGAGAATCGTCGCGGCAGCATCTCCGGAGCGATGCGCGGCAATCAGCGCGGAGAGAGTTTCTGTTCGTAGGAGTGGCGCGTCACCGGGAACGACAACTGCAAATTTTGCGCTGCGGCGAATCGCGCGGCGCGCTGATTGAACCGCGTGGCCCGTGCCGCGCTGCGGGTTTTGGATTATGGTTTTTGCGCCGAGCGGCGTGACTGCTGCGGCGACTGCGTCCGCCTGAAATCCGACGACCACGATAGTGTCGGCAGCTTTGAGCGGCTGGCAGGCGCGGACGACATGCTCGACGAGCGACCGCCCGCCCACGCGGTGCAAAACTTTGGCTACGCCGGAATAGAGGCGCGTGCCCTTGCCCGCGGCGAGGACGATGACAACGGTATCTTTGGCGGCCATGAATTGCTTATTGTCGCTTCGCCAATTGCATTTGGCAATCGAGAGCGATGCGTGGAGTGCTTCGCGGAGCGGGAGTTGCTTACAGGCCCATGATGTGGAAGCCGGAATCCACGTAGATAATATTTCCTGTGACGCCGCGGGAAAGATCGCTTGCGAGGAATACGGCGGCGTCGCCGACTTCCGCGGGTTCCGTATTGCGGCGGAGCGGGGCGCGCTGCGTGACTACATCCAGAATCACTGAAAAATCCTTGATGGCGCGTGCTGAAGCTGTTTTCACGGGCCCTGCGGAAATTGCATTTACGCGGATTTTTTTCGGGCCTAGATCGCTGGCGAGATAGCGAACCGTTGCTTCGAGCGCGGCTTTCGCAACGCCCATTACATTGTAATTTGGGAGGACGCGCTGGGAGCCGAGGTAGGTGAGCGTCAGGAGCGATCCGCCGGAGGGCATGAGCGGCGCGGTGGCGCGGGCGACAGCAACGAGCGAATACGCGCTGACTTCCTGAGCGAGAAGATAGCCGGCGCGAGAGGTTTCGAGGAACGGACGGTCGAGATCTTCGCGGTTCGCGAACGCGATGCTGTGCATCACAGTGTCGAGGCCGCCATCATTGCGCAATTCCGATGTCAAACGCCCGAGTTCTTCTTCCTTCGTCACGTCGCACTGAAAAACTTTATCGGCGCCGAGCGACTGCCCAAGTTCTTCGACGGTCACCTTGATGCGCTCGGCCTGATAGGTGAGTACGAGCTTCGCGCCTTCGCGCCGGTAGGCTTGGGCGATGGCATAGGCCAAGCTCCATTTATTAGCGACTCCGAGAATGAGAGCCGTCTTTCCTTCGAGAAGGTTTGGCATAGGAGCGACATTCTAGCGCGGAAGTTGCTCGCGAGGAACGTTCAGAAGGCAAGTTCGGACCGAGGGCGAGTTCGGGCGCATGGTGAGATGAGGCTGTTGCAACGGTTCAATCCGCGGCTGGAACGCGGGCCGGCACGAGCGGGCGCGAAATCACTTTTTCGCTCCGAGAATCAACTTTCTGAGAATCAAGCGTGGTTACTTCCCAGAGCGACGGATCCGCGAGCAGGCGGGTGACGAGCTGCGTGTGCAATGCGTGGCCGGCCTTGTGCGCGACGACGGTGGCTTTGAGCGGCTTGCCGATAAGCGCCAGATCGCCGATGAGATCGAGTGCTTTGTGGCGAACGAATTCATCGGGGAATCGCACGGGGCCGTTGAGAATGTCGTTCTCGGAAAGCACGATTGCATTTTCGAGCGAGCCGCCGCGAATCAAGCCCATGGCGCGGAGACCTTCGAAGTCGCTCATGAAGCCGAAGGTTCGCGCGGTCGCGAGCTCCTTGCTGAACGTGGCGCGATTCACGTCAATTTCCACTTCCTGGCATCCGACTTTCGGATGGGCATAATCTACATAACATCGCACGCGGAAACTTTCGCCGGGATAGATGCCGATCATCCGATCGCCATCGGAGACTACGAGAGGTTTGACGACTCTCAAATAAGTGCGCCGCCGCCTTTGACGGCGGAGCCCCGCGCGTTCGAGCATTTTTACGAAGGGCTGAGCGGAACCATCAAGGATCGGCAGTTCGAGGGCATCAATCTCGACGAAAACATTGTCCACGCCGCACGCGTAGAGCGCTGCAAGGACGTGCTCGGTGGTCGAGAGCAACACGCCTTGCTTCATCAAGCTGGTCGCGTAGCTCACGCGCGCGACGTTGCGAACGTGAGCCTCCAGGGCGAATCCGTCCAGATCCGTGCGGCGAAATACGATGCCGGTACCGGGCGGAGCCGGGGCGAGCTTCAGACGCGAACGTACCGCGGTGTGGAGTCCGACGCCTTCAGTTTCTACTCGGCGAGCAATGGTGTATTGGAATGCCATCGTAAAGACTAATAAAGCGGTGCATTTCTGCTTCCTTGCTATAGGTTATTATCCGTTTATTTTCAGCTGTTTAGAAGCTACATAAATACAACGTTGGGGTTACTGTTGTAAGAATACAACAGTTTACGAGGTTTTCGTGTGGTGTTTGTTCGACGTTTTGGTCCTTCCCACATGCGAAGTCCAACGCTGTGGATTTCGATGAGAGTCCGCTGCAACTTGTGAAGGCGTGCCCTCACGCGTAGAATGGATGATTCGAGTAAGGGGCTATGGCGTCTCCATTTAACATCTTGCCTAGTGCGCAACCCTTCGTTCCGCCTCCGGCGGCGCATCCGCGTCCGTCCTGGCTGCGCGTGCGATTTTTTGGCGGGCCGAATTACCAGGATCTGAAGCGCATCATGCGCGGGCTCGATTTGCACACGGTGTGCGAGAGTGCGCGCTGCCCGAACATGGGCGAGTGCTGGGAGCACCGGACCGCGACTTTCATGATCCTTGGCGATATCTGCACGCGCGCGTGCGGATTTTGCGCCGTGCCGTCTGGGAAACCGGCCGGGCCTCCGGCCGAAGATGAACCCGAGAGGGTCGCGGAAGCCGTGGAGCGGATGGGATTGCGCTACGCCGTGGTCACGTCGGTGAATCGCGACGATCAGCCGGATGGAGGCGCGGCAATTTTTGCGGTCACGATCTCCGAAATCCGCCGCCGTGTCCCTGATTGCCGCGTGGAAGTTTTAATCCCTGATTTTCGCGGCGATTGGCCGGCTCTGGAATCAGTGATCGCCGCTCGGCCGGATGTGTTGAATCACAACATGGAGACGGTCCCGCGATTGTATCGCCGCGTGCGCAAGGGCGCCGTGTACGAACGTTCACTCGAACTTCTTCGTCGCGCGCGCGAGATGGCTCCGGAGATGCCGACCAAAACCGGAATGATGCTCGGCCTCGGAGAGACGCGCGATGAAATCCTGAGCGCAATGAAGGAAATTGCCGCGCAGGGGACGCACATTCTTACGCTCGGGCAGTATCTACAGCCCACGCCGGAACATTTGCCGATCGAGCGATACGTCCATCCCGACGAATTTGCGGAGTACAAACACCTCGGCGAGCAGATGGGATTCAAGCACGTTGAAGCCGGTCCGCTCGTTCGTTCGTCCTACCACGCTTTCGAGCAAGAAGAAGCCGCACGGAATTAACTTCTAGATTTTTACGAAGCTTCGACATCCGCATTTGACAGGAAGATTTCGCCGGGGCGGAATGTGAAACTTTGCTACCCTTTCCGTCCTCGCGGCCGATTGCGCGACGAATTTCATGAACCCTGCGGAAAAGCTCGAACGCGGCCTGGGACTCAAGGAAGCGACCGCGCTCAACATGATTGACATGGTCGGCATCGGGCCGTTCATCGTGATTCCGTTCGTCATTCAGGCCATGCCGGGGCCGCAATGCCTGCTCGCATGGATAGCGGGCGCGTTGCTTTCCTTTTTTGACGCGTGTGTTTGGGCGGAGCTCGGAGCTGCAATGCCTGAGGCGGGCGGGAGCTACGTTTATTTGCGCGAAGCTTACGGCCCCGGGCGCTGGGGACGGTTCATGTCGTTTCTGTTGATCTGGCAGACGATGATTCAGGCGCCGCTGGTGATGGCGTCCGCGGCAATCGGCTTCGCGCAGTATCTGACGTATCTGCATCCGCTTAGTTGGATTCAGCAAAGGGCCGCGGCGGGCGCCGTCGTGGTGCTCGTCGTATTTCTTTTGTATCGCCGTATCGCGGCAGTTGGGAAAATCTCGATGGCAATCTGGGTCGGCGTTGTCGGGACGATGGCTTGGCTGATCTGGGGCGGAGCGACGCATTTTGATGTTCATCGCGCTTTCACGTTTCCGGCAGGCGCGTGGAATTTCTCGTGGATCTTTTTTGCGGGGCTGGGACACGCCACGGTGCAGACGATCTATACGTATCTCGGTTACTACAACGTGGCCACACTGGGCGGAGAAGTGCGCGAGCCGCAAAAGAACATCCCGCGCGCGATTTTCATTTCTATTTTTGGGATCGCGGTGCTTTACCTTGCGATGCAGACGAGCATCCTCGGCGTCGTGCCGTGGCATGAGGCACAGCATTCGTCATTTATCGTGAGCACTTTCGTTGAAAGAACATACGGCGCGAACTGGGCGGCGTTTGCCACCGGCTTGATTCTCTTCATTGCGTTCGGCTCGTTATTTTCGGCGACACTCGGCTATTCGCGAGTCCCCTATGCCGCCGCGCTCGACGGCAATTTCTTTTCAGTATTCGCGCGAGTGCATCCCATCAAGCGATTTCCCCATGTATCGCTGCTTGCGCTCGGCGCGGCGGCCTTCATCTTTAGCTTATTTTTCCGACTGAGCTTCGTAATTAGCGCCATCCTCGCCATGCGGTGCCTCATCCAATTCATCGGCCAGTCCGTGGGCCTCGGTCTGTTGAGGAGGCGCTGGCCGCGCGAGCGGTTCCCTTTTAGAATGTGGTTCTACCCGGTCCCCGTGATCATCGCCATTCTGGGATGGGCGGCGATTTTCGTATCTACCGGCGGACGGCTGATGATCGCCGCGCTGGCGTTTGTCGCGCTGGGGTCGATCATCTACTTGGGGCGGGCACGAGTCCTAAAACAATGGCCGTTTGAGGAGGCCTCTGCGTGAGGCAATTTAATTTCGTAAGAAACAAGCTCTCTCTATTTGCGTTGATCGCGCTCACGCTCCTGTTGTCCGCAGGGAATTCGCTGCGCGCACAATCTCTTCCTGAAACCGTCGAATCCATTGATAAGGCGCGCGTGGTCACGCGAATTCTTTTCATTACCGCACATCCAGATGACGAAGCCTCAGGCCTGCTCAGCTATCTGTCGCACGGCCTTGATGCCGATGTAGCTTTGCTCACGCTGACGCGCGGCCAGGGCGGACAGAACGCGATTGGGCCGGAGCAGGGCGAACGACTTGGGATTCTCCGCACGTCCGAATTGCTGGCGGCGAGCAAGAACAACGGCGTCGAACAATTCTTCACGCGTGCTATGGACACCGGCTATTCGAAGAGCGCCGATCAAACCATGAAAATCTGGGGCGACGTGCCGCTTGAGGATATGGTTCGAGTGCTTCGCATGTTTCGGCCGAACGTCGTCATCAACGGATGGGGCGGCGTCCATACCGGACATGGCCAGCATCAGGCGAGCGGAATTCTCACGCCGCGAGCCGTGGCTGCCGCGGCCGATGCAAGCGCATTCCCCGATCAAATCAGGCAAGGCCTCGCGCCATGGAAAGTTTCGCTGGTGCTCGAAGATCGCCGCACGGTGCAGGAAAATGGATTCCGTGTTCCGGTCGAGCAAATTTCCGCGCTTTGGGGGAAGAGCTACAACGAATTTGGACGTGAAAGCCTCGTCTTCCATCGCTCGCAGGGCGTGACGATGTTTCTCAGCTCGCCGTTCCTTCGCTGGCCGCTGTATTTGGTAGTTGCTGATCCGAAAGCTGCCGATCAGCATGTCGGCCCGGAGGATTTGTCGAAGACGCTTCTATCGCTGGTGCAGCCGGGAGGTGCCGACGGGCAAAGCCTCGCGAATGTGGACGAGTCGCTGACTGCGGCGGAAGAGGCGGCGCTCCATCTGGATTGGACCGTTGCCGCAAAATATCTAGCGGCTGCGGGAACCGGCATCGCCAGTTTTGAAGATTCAGTCAAAGCTTCCAGCGGCGGCAAGAGTGAATTGCTTAGGGAGCTTGCGCGCGTGCGGCAGCGAATTGACCAAGCGCTTGCGAATGTGGCCGCACTGCACATTGACGCGCGCGCCAATCGAGATGAACTCGTGGCAGGCGAAACGTTCAAGGTGGACACTCGCTGGACGCTTCGCGAGAACATCGGCATCAAGGTGAACGACACGACTCTGGTCGTGCCGGATGGATGGAGCGTCGGCGACACACCAATTCCGGAAGGAGAAGGCAAACAGTACGCGGCTTCGTTCAACGTCGCAGTCCCGCGCCGTGCTGTGGCACCAACGTCCGCGTTGGATTACATTTTGCCGTATCCGCCGCCATTGGTGGTTGCGCGCATGAGCGCCACGGTCGGTGGCTATTCGTTTACGAGCGAAATGCCAGTTGTTTCCATACGTGCGACATCAACGAGCGTGGATACTTTTCCGATTACGCTCGTTCCCGCGGTCACGCTAACGATTGAGCCGAAGCAAGTGATGCAACCGGAGTCACGCGCAGGCGAGCCGATCGAATTGCTTGCGCGGGTGCGATACCATGCAACCTCGGCGGCAAAAGTGGGGGTCTCGCTCGACGCGCCGGCAGGTTGGAGCGTCGCGCCGGTTGCGCCGATTGAATTCTCCGAACCGGGCGACCAATTGATTCGATTTACCGTCACGCCTCCGGCAAAGCCGGCGCCCGGTGCCTATCCGCTTCGCGCTTTCGGGAAAATCGGCGACGAATCTTTCAGCGTGTCGCTTGAGCCGCTTCCGTCGCTTCCGACGCGTTCATGGAGCGAGCCGCCGGAAGCAACGGTCCACGTGCTCGATCTCGCCGTGCCGCCAAATCTTCGCGTCGGATACATCGCGGCGGAAAACGACACGATCCCTGAATTTTTGCGACAACTCGGAATTGACCTGCATCTCCTGAATGAAGTTGATCTCGCGTTTGGCGATTTAAGCCGTTACGACGCGATCGTTGTCGGAATTCGCGCGTACGAATTGCGGCACGACTTGCCGCGCTCGAATGCACGGCTTCTCGACTACGTGAGCAAGAGCGGGACGCTCGTGGTCCAATACCAGCGCGATTTTGCGTGGAACAAATATTTGCCGGCGCCCTATCCCGCGAAGATGCCGGATTCGACGGCGCGTACCACCGACGCAAATTCGCCGGTGAATTTTCTCGCGCCTAAGAATTCGATCCTGAATTTTCCGAACAAGATTACGCAAGATGATTTCAAGGGCTGGGTGCAGGAGCGCGGGCTCTATTACCTCGGTACTTTCGATTCACGCTATCAGCCTATTCTTGGGCTGACGGATCCGGGCGAGAGCGAAGACAATGGCGCTCTTATTGAAGCAAAACTTGGAAAAGGAACTTACATCTACACCGGATTGTCCTTCTTCCGCGAATTGCCTGCGGGAGTGCCCGGCGCGTACCGGCTATTCGTAAACCTCATTAGCCAGTCGAAGGCCAACTCGAATACGACGGCAATGAATCGAGAGCATGACACGCACAGTCGCGGAATAATTTTTGATGGCATCGCCGATCCATCACGCCGATTTTTCTTTGAGTGAGTTTCACGAGCCGCGCATGGTTGGGATTCCCGAAGGCTGGTTCCTGATGGGGAGCGAAGCCGGGCAGGATAACGAACGGCCGGTACATCGCGTGTGGGTAGACGCGTTCGAACTCGCGGTACATCAGGTGACGAACGCGGAGTACGCGCATTTTCTGAACGCGACAGGCCATCGCAAACCGCAACATTGGGACGACGCGAACTTTAATCATCTCGAACAACCAGTCGCCGCGCCAAGTTGGTTTGACGTGGTTAGCTATTGCGAGTGGCTCTCGGGCATCACGCAAAATCGCTACCGCCTTCCGACCGAAGCTGAATGGGAACGTGCCGTGCGCGGTGGCATCGAGGAGAAGTCTTATCCGTGGGGCGATGAGCCGCCGGAGACGCTTCCGAATTACGCATCGCGCTGGAAGAATGGGCCCGAACCGGTTGGGCAATACGCTCCGAACGCTTACGGACTTTTCGATATTGGGGACAACGTTCACGAGTGGTGCGCGGACTGGTTTGCAGCGGATTATTATTCGGTTTCGCCGGAGCAAAATCCGCGAGGGCCCGCTGAGGGCAAGCGTCGCGCATCGCGCGGTGGTTCGTGGCGGCACTATACGAAGGTCTCGCGCTGTGCGGCGCGATCGAGTATTCCTCCGGAATTCCAGTACGCGGACTACGGCTTTCGTATCGCGCGCGATATCGCGTGAGGGCCCGCCCGCGCTGCTCCACAAATCGTGCTATTCTCGCGGAAGATCGGGGGGAAAAGAAAAGAATGAGACAGCGAACTGCGGGTGTGCGAAAGATTTTGCTCGCTATGTTTGTGTTATCAATTTTGTTCGCGCCGCCGGCGCGTGCCGGCTATAGCCCGCAAAAGAATAAAAAGCAGCCGCCTCCGCCGGCGCCAGACACAACTCAGCCGCCCGCACTACCAACGCCAGACCAGCTAGACACGGAAATCGGTGAGATGCTCGGAGCGTGGCAAATCGGACAAATTGAGACGATGCACAAGTATTACGCCGACGATGCGACGTTCACGAGCGGGGCTTACGAACCGCCCATCATCGGCTGGCAGAATTATGTGGCGGCTTATCAGAAGCAGCGGGCGCGAATTCAGACGCTGCAGTTGATTCGAAGGAACACGAATATTTTCTTTCGGCCGGATTTGGCGTGGGCGACGTACCAATGGGAGTTTGATGCCACCGTGGACAACCGGCCCATGGTCGCTCACGGCCAGACGACGCTAGTGTTTGCGAAGACTGGCGATAAGTGGCTGATCGTGCACAATCATACTTCGCAAATTTGCGACATGGCGCCGCCGGTGCCCGCTGTCTCGCCGCAAGGTGTGAGCGCGCCTCCGCCGGCGAAGCCCTCAAATTGAAATAGTCACGCGTCCCTTGCGAAATTGTCCTTCGCTAGCGGAGCCCTTAGGCGCGAAGAATTCGCGGGCCGCGTTGCATCCGCCACATACCTGAGGCCGAGGCAGGTTTCAGCGTTGAGCCCAACTGGTTTCAAGCCAGACCGCCACAACCGCAACGAGCAAGACGCCTGACACGACATAGAGCACCTTGATGGGCCGCGTCAGCGCGTCAATCCGGGCAACAATCGTGCGTTGCTCGGCCGCCATGTTGTCTTCCCCTCTTGCCAGGAAGATCTGGTCGCCTTCGCGATTCGCAAGCTGACCCCGGTAAATGAGCAGAAGGATCAGCACGACGGTTACAGCTCCCCAGATGGCCATAACGTAAAACAGGCCGGAATGAAACATTTCCGGTTCCATGAGTACTCCCTCCATGCCCGTTGGACTGCGGTTGTAAAGAGGGACGATCCCCAACAGGCCTGAGTTTGGCAAATTATAGCATGGGCCTAGCGGCTAGGCGTCCGTTCGGGGCGCCTCGGTGGGGAAATGGATACCCCAGAAGGCTGTGGTGGGCTGAATCATCTCGACGCCCAGTTCGAACAAGCCGTCCTGGGTGGTGGTTACGACTCGAATGACTCTGAATTCCTTCGCTTGCTCGTTGAGTCCATTGAGAATTTCGAGGATCGCGCCGAGAGCCGGATCAAGCGGAGCTCTGAGGAGTGCACCGAAGCGGCTGACCGCGACAGCTTCGGCAGATGCGTGTATTCGTTGACCCGCGAAATCGTTGCTGAAGACTTTGATGGGGATGCGGATCAGGACGCGGCTCGCGCGACGCCTCTCCACGCGTGGGGAGATTGACGCCATTCAGCCTCCTCGGCCCGCTTGAAATTGCGCACACTGTATTCGCGGTGGTGGTTTGGCGTCAAGTTCAATTGCTGCGATTCGATAGGGTTAGTTTCGAGAGATGGGCGATGGAGTTTGCGCGCCAGACGGCGCCAGGTGCAGCCTCCGCGAATCCGTGGAGTTTTTTACGTTCCGTTTACATCTTCGCGACACAAATCACTCGTCAATTCGATAGTGTCCGCCAGCAAGGACCACCGGATCAGTTTTAAGCGCCCCGAGGGGCGGTTGCTCCTGCAACCAGCAAGGGTCGAGGCCGGCACAGATCCTAATTCCAATTGCTTGAATTGCGGGAGGCTACGATGATTCCTTCAGATCGCTACAGATTTTCGTGTGTTCGTGCGTTGTTGTCCTCAACATTTTTCGTCTTCGGCGTCGTGGTGTGCGTGACTATTTCAACTTTCGGGCAGACATCCGGCACGTGGACGACCACCGGCAACTTGAACATCCCGCGCACCGGCCACACGGCAACACTGCTCGCGAACGGTCAGGTATTGGTTGTCGGCGGTGAAGATCCCGCAGGAATACTCATCAGCGCAGAGTTGTACAACCCAACCACAGGTACGTGGAGCACTACCGGCAGCACGGCGACGCCGCGATTGAATCACACGGCGACCCTGCTTTCAAACGGCGAAGTGCTGGTCGCGGGCGGATATCTCGGCCTCAATTCGAGCGAAGAGGCGGAGTACACCGCTGCCGCAGAGCTGTACAACCCTTCGACAGGAAAATGGAGTGTGACCGGCAGCATGACGATGGCGCGAGGCTCGGCGGGNNACCGAACGGAGAAGTGCTCGTTGCAGGTGGAACGAGCGTGAATGGAACGGCGGGCACGTCCTCTGAGCTGTATAACCCCTCCACTGGAAAATGGATGGCAACGGGCGCGATGCCCGTGTCTGAGAGCGCAGCGGCGACGCTGCTTCCAGATGGTCTTGTGTTGGTGGCTGGGGTCAACTCCGGCGAGGTCTACAATCCCTCCACCGGAAAGTGGACGGTGACACCGAATCTCTACTACACAGACGCCACCGGCACATCCGCCGTGGCGCTTACGAATGGCGACGGGCTTCTCTACGGAAATCATCTTCCGAGTTATACCGGCCAATATTACAATCCTGTCACGAACACATGGTCGCGGACGCTCGGTCAAACGGGCAACGCGACTGACTTTGGTCCCTTGGTTTTGCTGGCGAACGGAAGCGTATTGCTGGCGGGAGGAACCAATGTTTACAACGGCAAATCCTCGGCGACCGCCAGGGCCTCCCTTTACAATCCAGCCACCAATACGTGGACGGCCACCGGCAGTCTGAAAGTCGCTACAAGTCACGTAGCGGTAAGGCTCCAGAACGGGAAAGTGCTGGCGGTGGGAGGCACCGACTCCGAGCTCTACACGCCGTAACCTTTTCGGAGCGAGTCCGAGTGTAGCGATCACGGCGGACAAACACGCCGCGTTGACATTCCAGGAGTCGCGCGTCAGAATGAAAAAGCTTTGATTTTCCGCATGTTGTGCCCAAGTGGCGGAACT